>JBEKOK010000019.1:0-23661 GCA_049521875.1 Steroidobacteraceae bacterium | reverse complement strand
ATTCGCGCGGCAGCACGTGACAGTCAGCTTGTCCGGCGACGGCGGCGATGAGCTGTTCGGGGGTTACAATAGATACCTGCTCGCACCGAACCTGCGACGCGCGATCCGCTATCTACCACGAGCCTCCCGTAAGCTGCTAGCCCGCGCCGTTGCCGGCGTTTCTCCGCGCCATTGGGATGCTCTTTTCAATACTCTTGGAAAGGCTCTGCCGCTGCGGCACCGCCTGCCGATGGCGGGGGATCTGCTCCACAAGGGCGCCGCAATGCTATCCACCGAGGACGTGTCGCAGCTGTATTTGAATCTGATCTCACAATGGAAATCCCCCGCAGGCGTCGTCATCGGCAGTCACGAACCCGACACTACAGTTCAGCAACTTGCCCAGTGGGCAGCAACGCTAGACTGGCAACATGGCATGATGGCTCTGGATACTGCCTGGTATTTACCCAGTGACGTCCTGGTGCAACTGGACCGCGCCAGTATGGCGGTGAGCCTGGAATCGCGCGTCCCGTTCCTGGATCCCAACGTATTCGAATTTGCATGGCGCCTGCCGCTGAACTACAAGCTCCACGACGGTCAGGGAAAGTGGCCGCTGCGACAGGTTCTGTATAAGTATGTGCCCAGAGAGCTTATCGATCGACCCAAGATGGGCTTTGGCATGCCAATAGACGTGTGGCTCCGCGGACCGCTGCGCGAGTGGGCCGAGTCGCTACTCAGTGAGACGCGCCTAAATCGCGAGGGATTCTTCAACTCAAGTGAGATTCGCCTGAAATGGGCTCAGCACCTGAATCACACCCACAATTGGCACTACGAGCTGTGGAACGTCCTTATGTTCCAACAATGGCACGAGGCCCACGCCCAGCTGCCGGTCGCGCAGGTCGCCTGAACCACGCCGATCTCAATGCGGGACCGACTCGAGGCGACGCTCCAGTGCAATCACTTCCCAGCATCGCGCCCTAGATCATGCGCTGGACGCACAAGGCCCGCATTCAGAGACTGTGCGCCCGGCTGCCCGGTGGTGATCAGCTTTACTACCAGATTCAGCGTCGCCTCGGGGGTCTGAGCGGCGAACCTGATCCTTCCCGAGCGCTGCGCGAATGTGCCCTGATGGTCCGGGAACTCAACGAAAGCGGACACCCGGTAGCCGACGCTCGTGTACTGGAAGTTGGGACGGGGCGGTTCATTGAAGTGCCGCTCGGTTTTTATCTCGCTGGCGCCGCCAGCACCATGACCGTCGACCTGCATCGCTATCTGCGGGCCGATCTGGTCATGGCATCGATTCGCGCTATGCGCTCACGCCTTCAGTTCCTACTTGAGACCTTTCAGCCGATCTCGAGCGCCGGACTGGATCGACGCCTCGCGCAACTGCTGGCCTGCCAATCCTTAGCTGAGATCCTCGAGCTTGCACGGATTAGCTACATAGCACCCGCTGACGCAAGATGTCTTCCTGTTGAGGCGCGATCGATCGATATTCACACTTCATTTACGGTCTTTGAACACATACCGCGGGCGAGCTTGATCGACATCCTCAAGGAAGCCGCGAGAGTCCTGGCGCCAGAAGGAGTAGCACTGCACCGCATCGACATTTCCGATCACTACGCGCATGACGATCAGTCGATTGCGTTGATTAACTTTCTGCAGTTCTCCCAGGCAGAGTGGGACTTGCTGGCCGACAACCGCTTCGCCTACCACAACCGCCTGCGCCTGCAAGACTACCGTGACATCTATCGCGAAGCGGGCCATCAAATCCTGGATTGGACTGAGCGCCGCGACCAGCGCTCGACCGAACTGTTACGTGCCGGCTTCGTGCTGGACCCGGCATTTGAAGCGCACCCACGTAAAGACCTTGAAGTAGTTGGCATCCGCGTCATCTCAAGATGACCAGCGAGTTTGCGCACGCTTGGCGTGCGCCAGGTGCCCACAGATTCGGCAAACCGGCGCCGTTGCGGGGCGCGCTTGGCTGTCAGGCCAGCGGCTTTGTAGCTTCAATCAGCATGGTTGTGCCCAGACGCCCTGGGATCAGTGGCCGGGCATGTTTAAGAAACCAAAACATCCTGAATGCCGCGCGTATAACGGCATCGTCACGGTAGCGCGCCGAGAGCTGGAAGTTGAGGGTATCGCCTGAATCAACCACAGTACGGACATGGCAGGCCGCAAACGAGCTGAACAGTGTCTTGGCTTCCCGCCTGGAGTACAGCTTGGTGCCCAGGCTCTCGTTGTGATAGTAGACAATCTCTCTGGGTGACTTCCACGGCTGACATTTTTTCAGCACGGCATGCAGCAGCCATTGGTAGGCGATCGACAGTCCACGAGCGTTGTAGATCATTACACGCGCGGTGCCGCCAGGCTTTAGGACGCGGCGGATTTCCTCGACAATCCTCTCGGTGTTCGGCGAGTGGTGTATCACCCCGTAGGAATACACCAGATCAAACGTCGCATCGGGAAATTCGAGTTGCTCGGCATCGCCAACGCGCACATCTGCAGCTAGCCCTTCGAGCTCAAGGCGCTCCCTACAAAGTGCCACTGACGTCGCCGTTAGATCAACGCCGCTGAGCTCAGCTCCGGCTCGAGCCCAGCGCATGAAGTCGGAACCGGATCCCAATCCGATCTCTAGCACCCGCTGTCCGCGGGCCGCCTCAAAACGCGCGAATTTAGCAATAAACGGCGATGTCGAATCGCGATAGGCGTCGATCTCTTCGAAGAACTTACGCCTATTGAGCGCGGTTTTTCCAGCCCGCGACTCGCACGGCTCTTGATCCCAGTGTCGCTGCACCTGATCCTTGAGATCCGGGTGTCGCGCAGCCAAATCCCGGTACGAAACGCGTGTCATGGTGAAGTTCTCGACTGGGATGGCTTTGGTGGATTTGCGGGGGCGCCGTCTGGCATAGGGTTTCGCCGGGGCGGGCCACTAAAAAAGCGCTCGGTACAATAAGCCAGCGCATCACGAGCGTAGCGTGCCCGCTGTCGCGACGCCACGTGACGCATTGACGTGCTGCCATGGTGAAGCACCCGCAGCCTCGGATCATAGATAACCTCTCCGCCAAGCTCGCAGACGGTCTCCGCGACGAAAATCTCCTCGCCAAAGAGAAATGCCCCGTGGTGGAAAGTACCGCCCCGCTCAAAGTAGGAGCGATGGAAAATCATGAACGCCCCAAATGGAGCGTATAACTGAGCCGGCAACAGCGGAACGTCAGTGTCCCTGTCGCCCCTGCCTCCAACAAAAGCGCCCAGCGTGTATCGCAGTGCAGAGAGCACTGAGAACACCGCTCCGATCCAATGGTAGCGGTGGAGCCATTTCAGCAAATGCATCTTTCGTGCGCTGGGGCGGATCCAATACTGCGGATTCTGGTGCTTTCGCGACGTCAACAAGAGCGTGTCACTGTCCAAGACGACGTCCGGTGCCACGACCATCGGTGCGTGGCCGGTATACAGCGCAAGTAGCTTCCTGAGAAGGGCTCGATCCGGAAACAAGATGTCGGTATTTGAAACGATCACCCAATCGGGCACCGGGTGGCTCTCGGAAAACTGTTCAAGGCCCCATTGCGCTCCGCCGAAGTAACCGCGATTCTCCTTCGAAGCGTATATGAATACGTTCCGCTGTTCCTGAATTGCCGCCAGTGTGTTCGCCTCCGCGGCCGACACGTCATTGGCTACCAAAGCGGTAGCTATCGTGTCTGAGCGCTCCAGGGCCTGAACCTGCTCAACGTAGCGGCATCCTTCCTCAGGATTTCGGTAATTCACAGCGAGCAGAAGCACCTCGAATTCCATCCCGTACCTCGTTGCTGTAAATATGACTCGGGTCGCGCGACGGCTCCATTCCGGCTCTGTTGATGAGTGGTCCGTCGGCCGCGCTGTGGGCACGCACCAGTCTGCGACGTGTCAATACGCGGTTGAGTATGCCAGATGGCAGAATCCAAAGTCGTCCGGGCGAAACGCCTTCGATTACCTTTGACTCAATGGATCACAGCCGCCGGCTCGAATCCTCTGTGGCCACCGAATTCACCGCACATCGTGTGCCGCTGAAACGCGGCATGAGTCACATCGCTACGCTGATTTATCTTCCGAATCCGCAGTCTGCCGCCGGAAGAGCTGTCCGTATGCAAGCACGGCTGCCGACAGATTAACGACCGAGACAGCGGTAGCATTGCTGATGGCAGCGCCAATTAAGCCGTAGTGGGGCACAAGCAGACTCAGACAGATCACATCGACCACAAGTCCAGCGGCGACGCACGCGAGGCCCGCGCGCTCCTTGCCACCCATCATTAGCAGATAGATCACCGGCCCGGTCGCGAGATTAATGAGCTGTCCGACCAGGATCACCCGCAAACTGAGGTTCGCGGCGCCGAATTGCGGGCCGAACAGGTCAAGGACACCGCTGCCAAAGAATAGTACGACCAGTAATAGCGGCAGGCCGAGCAGGCCACTGAGCATTATGACTTTGCCCACCAGAATCCGCAGTTCCGCAAGGCTGCGCGTTGCGTAGAGCGCGGCATAACGCGGAGCTGCAACCAAGTTAATGATAAGTAGCGGCAGAGCAACGAGCGAGGCCACACGTTGCGCGGCGCTGAACAGCGCAATGCTGCGACTGTCGCTCCAGTGACTCAGGGCCATCATCTCAATCCAGCCGATCAGTACGGTCCCGAAGCCGATTAGAAACATCGAACTGCCGGCTCGCAGGAGCGTCGCGAGGGTTCTGAGCTGCAGTCGGCCCGCAGGTCGCGACCACGTCTTGCGCCACCACGCGATCGCCCAAGTTGCCGAAGCGCCCTCACCGACTACGACCATCCACACGGCCAGATAGTCACTCAGCAGTGCATGCCAAACGAGCACGCCACTGAGCAAAATTAGCGGCCCGCAGGCCGTCTGGAACCACACCGCCGCCCCGACCGATCCGGTCGCGCGGAGCAACTCGCCTGTTAGTCGCGAGCCTGCCAACCCTACGGCCGCGACGATCCCTATCAGCACAAAGGTGTAGGCCTGTGAAGAAAGACCGCCTACGTCCTGCGCGAGCAGGGTCGCGATCAGGCTAAGCGCAATAATTGCGGCAGCGGTCAGGCAGGCGCCACCAAATGCTGTAGCCACCAGTTCCTGCGCGCGGCTTCCCGCACCGCGGGCAACCAGTCCCGACAGCTCGCGCATTGCCGCAGAATCGATACCCAGTAGCGCCAGCGTCGAGACGACGCTCGCCGTCGTTTGTCCCAGCGCGACCCACCCAGCCTGCTCCGCTCCCAATATGCGAGCTATCAGCACGCTGCTGAGAAATGCCGCAGTGATTCCAATGCCCTTCCACAAGAAGGCCCAGAACAACTGCACCCTCATGTTCGGAACCTAGCGATAAGCTACCCGCTTAAGTCCCGTGTTTGCATGCGGCGAGTCGGCGCGAAATCGCGTGCCGACCAGATGGCAATAAGCTGTAAACCCCAAGCTAACCGCGATTAGCGTTGTGAACTTGTAGACAAAGCCCATCATGCTGTACAGGACAATCAGGTAATAAATGCTAAGAGCCGCGCTGCCTCGCAATCCGTAGCTCACGCAACGGCGCCAAGCCCGGGCGCCATATACACCCAATGCAGCAAACAGTAGCAACGAGCCGGCCGGGGTGAAGTCATAAATCAGCTCCCGGAACAACGTAGCCACTGTGGTGTCCTCCCCCAGTGCCGATCCGCCGCCGACGACAATCGGGTCGAAAGTGGCAATGCTGGCACGGTCGAAGTCAGGTAAGACCCAGTTAAGCGGGCCGCTCAGCGTACGAGTACCCCAACCGTACGCGGGCAGTTGGCCCCACGAAGTCTCGTCGAACCACGTGGTAAAGGTCGAGGTCGAACCCATGAACGATGTTGCCACCGACGCATAGATATCATTACGGGCAACCTTGTCGGCATCACCAGCACGCACCAGCTGACCAGCCACAAAAAGTCCCAGCGCTATGGCGCAGAAAAACAGAAATAGTCCCAATTTCCTTATAGACATCAGCTGCCGCTCGGCAGGACCGCGCATCGCATTTGAGATCAAGTAGCCGCTGAGCCACAGCAAAAGACTAAGCAGCACCAACGCGCGCGTAGTCATCAGGAGAGCCAGAAAGCCGGCCGCCATCAGCGGCAGCAGCGCGAGTATTTTGGCGCCCCAGCTCCGCGCCAACACGAACAGTCGGCCGCCCAGGATTGAACCCACATAGGCAAACGAGTAGAGCGCGATGCCCATCGCCGGCTCCCGAAACGCCGGGTCGTTGTAGCGATTGGAGGTATAAAAGGCAGCGACCTGAACGAAGTTGCCCGCCGAAGTGAGCTCACTGGGCGCGACCCCTGCAGCCGCTGTAAGAAATGGAGTTGCCGCAAGCGCCAGCAGCGCACAACTCACGACCAGCAGCTGCAACAGTTTTGGCTCGCTGCGTACAATCGCGTGACGGCCAGCGATCAGTTCCGGCCGGTGCTGCGATGAGCGACGAGAGCCGAGCGTGGCGCCGGCAATTAACGCCCCATAGGCGAACACGATCCAGAGCACGCCGAAAAAGGTCAGCGTGAAATCCGGCAAAAGCACGTAGGTAAGGCACAAGAAGCCGGACCAGTACAAGCCAAAAATTGCACACGGTCCGAGCCAGCTGCCCTCGACGCGGCGCATCACGAAAGCAAGCAAAACAACGAGCGATAGCGGCAGCAGTGTCAGTTGTTGCATTGAACGGTCTGCTGTTAGACGTCAAACTCAACCCAGGGTGTCTTCCTGCCGCACAGGGCCTGCAGCGCCATCACATCATCGTGAAAATACTCCTGCAGTCGCTGACGCAGCGGCAACTCAACGGTCTCCATCTCTTCGTCCTTGATACGCTTGACATTGAACTCGGTGTCAAACCAGAAGAGAAATCTCGAGAGTGTGCTGGCCGGAACGACGCTCTTGATCAGTCGCTTCAGCAGATTGCGGCGCATCATCCACGCCTCTAACGCTGGGAATCGGCTCGCATACGCGCGGCGATTGTAAATCCTTCCCAGGTCGACAGGGATAAACCCGGGATCAACACCGAGATACTCGAGCAAGCTCGAAAAATGCCGGGCCGGCTCGGCAATCAGTTCCTCATAGAACATGATATGCAGCGAATTCCGTGGGTAGTACTGCAGAAACCTTCCCAGCGTCGCCCCGTACAAACCACCCACCAGGTAGTTGTCGTGCACTGCGTTTATGAGTCCGTGCCCCGCCTGCATGAGTTCCGCCGCAGCAACGCTGAAGGGACGTGAGTCAAGACCGCGCTTCCTGATCATTGAGTGATGGGACAAGGCCCGATCGATCGGGTTTCTGAGAATCGCGACCAGCTGCGCCTGCGGCAAGTGCCTGGCCATTCGTTCAGGCACCGCGGCAGAGATCATGTAGTGAGGCGATACATCACCGATGGCTTTGGCAGCGCCCGTATTTGCAAACCATCGCCTACAGTAGTAATCAAAGCCCTGCTCGTATAATGCATCCTGCGAAAAGAAATCGAGTTCCTTCTGTTTCGAAAGATAAACTTGTGGGTGCTGGCGTAGCCAATTGTAAATTGACGTCGTGGCCGATTTTTGCGCCCCAATAACAATAAAGGTTGGCTGGCTTGGCATACGGCCTGGTGGTGCGTCAATCGCTGCCGGCATCGGCTGGCGTTCGCGGCAGTGCTTGGATGGTCGCTCTCACCGCGCCGAAGCGCCGGCAGGCCCGCAAAACCGCGCGCGAGTCCCCGGCTGACCGCCAAGATTGGATGGCGCTGGGACAAGGCCACTGAGAACGATTCCTCACGTCGGCTCGCCCGTCTTAACGCCCGGACCAGAGACCCTTGTAACGCGCGCGCACCAATGCGGCACCCACGCCGACCATAAGGCCAAGCACCAGCCCGGTCAGAACCATCATCATGCGTCGCGGGCGGATTTTCCTCTCTGGTACGACCGCCGGGTCGATAATCGCAAAGGCATATTCGGGCCGTCCAGCAGCCAGCATGATGTCGCTGGTCTTGGACTCAATGAGTCGATAAATCAGCTGCCGCATCTCCGCCACGTCGGTTTTTGCCAGCTGTTGGTTCAAGAAGCCGATATTTCGCTCCGCCTCATCAATGGCCTGTTGCTGCTCATGACGATTCAGACGTGCGACCAGCTCGTTGGCCCATTGCGCTGCCAATTGAGGATCACGCCATTCGATAGCTAACGTCGCGGTACCGATTTTCTTATCCTGCTGTATCGAACGCACGGTCTTGTCAAAAACATCGTATGCATGACGCGCCGTCGGCTGTCCAGCACCACCGAGGCGCCACCAAGCCTTGCAATCCACGCACAGCGCCGCGGCGAGATCATTGTCGCGAATGAAGGCGTCGGTAAATTCCCGAGACTTAAGAATAGCAATCGCGCGGTCGGTCTCGGTGTCATTGGATGCCAGATTGACCCCTGCCAGCGAGGCGAGGCTGCCGATGCTCCCGGACAGGTTGGTGAGCTGCTTGGTATCATCCTTCTTCGCCGGGGTCAGCGTGACTTCGGCCCTGAATACGGGCACCGAATTCCAGGCGATCGCTACGCTGATCGCAGCCGCCAATGCCACGCAACACAGTATCAGCCGCCACGACGCCGCTGCGATCAAAATCGGATCGAATCGTACCGAGTATTCAGCACTGTCCGAACCTTCCTCGCCACTTGCGCCAAGGGGCGGCTTCGCCTTGCTTGGTATTTCGGTCATGATCCAAAACCTCGGGTGCAGAATTGCAGCGCAACTGCCGCCAGTGGACGCTCAGGCTGTGAGCGCCGATTGCCTGAATTGGTCACTGCGGTCTGGCCCCAATCCTAGAGTTTCATCACACGCGGCGAAGCCGGCTCCTGCAGCGGCATTCTTATCATACGCACCTGCGAGCATCCTCGATACACACGGAGATCTGGCCGCCCCTGTACTCGCTATTTTGATTGTCGGTCGCGATGCGCTGATTCAAAGCGCTGCGCAGGGGTAGTCCGCAAACAAACACGCTCGCACACGCGGCCACTGCCGGGTTCACTATCTCCCCATTGCTGCGGTCTCGAGCCTGCATATTCTTGGTCGAAAGCCGGTGGGACGATTACCGTTTCAGCTCAGATCAGCGATAATCTTATTGTCAGCACCGCCAGCAGGTCCTCGGGCTCAATCCCGGCGCCCGTGGCCGAGCGCTCCATCGAGATAGGAAAAGAATGAATATCTGGCTGGTCACAGTCGGCGAGCCTTTGCCGGACGTTGATCCGGGCAATCCTCGCCTGATGCGCACTGCCATCCTGGCGCAGTGCCTTGCACAGCGCGGCCACTCTGTGGTCTGGTGGACATCGACTTTTGATCACAGCCGCAAGCGTCAGCGTCGAAGCCAGGATGATGAAGTTGAATGGAGCGGCGTGGCGATACGCATGCTCCACGGTATTGGCTATCAAAAGAACGTCTCGCTGCGACGCTTTGTCGATCACGCTAATGTGGCCGCCAAATTCCGCCGCGCGGCGCGCGGCACTGGACCTCCGACTCTTATAATGGCTTCTTTGCCAACGCTCGAACTCGCGCGCGAGGCCGTGCGCTACGGACACCGCAACCGCGTGCCCGTATTACTTGACGTGCGTGATCTCTGGCCCGACGCGATACATCAGTTGGTGCCCGCCGCGCTCAGGCCCCTGTCGCGTGCGGCACTGTATTGGCTGAAACGCACTGCTACCACAGCGCTGCGTGGCTGCACGGGCATCATTGGCATTTCAAGGGGCTATCTTGATTGGGGCTTACGCTACGCGGATCGTCCTCAGGGAAACTTTGATGGCCTGTTTCCGTTAGGCTACGTCGCTCCTTCGGTTGACGAGCAACAACTCGCTGCGGCTGAGAGTCGATTGCGCAACTGCGGCGTCGACCCCGAGCGTACCCTGTGCTGGTACGTGGGATCCTTCGGGCGCCAGTATGACCTGGAGCCGATACTCACCGCCGCTGCTGCGCTGGAGCAGATCGGTCGCGCAGATGTGCAGTTTGTGATCAGTGGCGAGGGAGAACAGGGCCCACGCTGGCGAGCTCTTGGCGCAAACCTGAAAAACGTCGTGTTTACGGGCTGGATCGCCGGCGCGGAGATCGGATGGCTGCGCAGCCATGCGGCCATCGGCCTGCAACCCTACGTCCTTGGCGCCCCGCAGGGCCTCGCCAACAAGCTGTTCGAATACCTCAGCGCCGGCATTCCCGTGCTCTCAAGCCTCAGTGGAGAGAACGCCACGCTCATCGCCGAGAACCAGTGCGGACTAAGCTATATGGCCGGGGATACCGAAAGCTTCACAAGGCAACTGCTGCAACTGCTGGACGCTCCGCAGGCCCGCCGTGAGATGGGCCGGCGGGCGGGCGCACTGTTCCGCCAAAGGTTTGATTCTGGCAGCGTCGTTCACGGGCTCGCTGATCATCTCGAGTTCGTTGCAAGAAATTGGGCACCAGCCACACAGTTATGAACCAGAGCGCTTCAAGGGGCACGGCCATCCCGGATTTTCTCATTGTCACAGAACGCGGCGGTGAACCGGTAACCGCTGCGCAAATCGCGCGCCTTGCGCAGCGCTACGGGTGGGCTGGCGAATTTTGTCGCGGTAAGGACGTACTGGAAATGGCCTGCGGCACCGGCACTGGGCTTGGATACCTTAATTCACTCAGCCGTACGCTCATCGCCGGCGACCTGTCAGCCCCGGTGCTGGCAGTGGCCCAGCAGCATTACGGCGATCGGATCGATCTGCGACAGTTCGATGCGTGTGCGGCACCATTCGCCGACTGCTCCTTCGACGTGCTGATTTTATTTGAAGCGATCTATTATCTGCCTGATGTCCAGCGGTTTGTTGGAGAGGCCCGCCGCCTGCTTAGACCCAGCGGTGTCTTACTTCTGGCCACGGCCAACAAGGATCTTTTTGATTTTAATCCCAGCCCCTATTCACGTCAGTATCTGAACCCGCCCGAGCTCTCCCGGCTGCTTGCCGGTGCGGGCTTCGAGTCAAGATTCCTTGGCGGCAGCCCCGTGGCTGCGCGCAGTCCTGGCGCAAGCCTGATTCGCTTGATCAAGCGAGCGGCGGTTTGGCTGCACCTGATACCGCGCTCAATGAAGGGTAAGCGTCTGCTCAAGCGCCTGGTCTTCGGGCGCCTGCACGAGATGCCGCGCGAACTGAACGTGGGCCCCGATGGTTTTGAGGCGCCCACGCCTATAAGAGCAGATGAGCCAGATGCCCTTCATCAAGTACTCTATTGTGTAGCCACGAAGGCCTGATATGACCCGAACCATCCCATTCTTCAACTACCCGGCTTTGTTTGCTCAGGAAGAGCTTGAGCTCATGCCGCTGATTCATGATGTCCTGCGCCGTGGGGCCTACATCATGCAGAAGGATCTGCTGCAGTTTGAAGCCAACCTGGCAGCCTATCTCGGCGTACGACACGTAATCGGTGTGGCTGACGGAACCGTGGCACTCATGATGGGCCTGCGTGCGGCCGGCATTGGCGCTGGCGATGAGGTCATTGTGCCCTCGCACACCTTCGTGGCCTCGGCTGCCGCGATTCACCATGTCGGGGCGGTGCCAGTACTGGCGGACTGCGGGGCAGATCACTTACTGGATGCCGCCTCGGTGCAGCGCAAGATCGGACCGCGCACGCGCGGCATAATGCCGGTGCAACTTAACGGCCGCACTGCGAATATGGATGGCATTGTGGCGCTGGCCTCCGAACACGAACTGATAATTGTGGAAGATTCCGCCCAGGCGCTGGGCTCACGTTTCAAGGGCAAGCCGGCGGGCACCTTTGGTGCTGCCGGAACCTGCAGCTTCTATCCGTCCAAGACCTTGGGGTGCTTTGGCGATGGCGGCGCAGTGTTTACCGACGATGATGACATTGCCGAGCGCCTGCGCCTGCTGCGCGATCATGGGCGCGCCAGCTCCGGCGACGTGATTACCTGGGGTTACAATTCGCGCTTGGATAACCTGCAAGCGGCTATTCTGGATTTCAAACTGGCACGCTACGGCGCTGCAATTGCCAAGCGACGGCACCTAGCCTCAATCTATCAGCAACGCCTCGGTTCAATTTCGGCGATCCAACTGCCGCCGGGACCAGAAGCCGATCCAGATCATTTTGACATCTATCAGAACTACGAGGTCGAAGCGGAAAGGCGCGATGAACTGCGCGCCTATTTGGAGGCGCATGGCGTTAAGACCATCATCCAATGGGGCGGGAAGACGCTGCACCAGTTTCCCGCCCTTGCGCTAAATACCGATGTGCCACGCACCGAAGCCATGACCCGGCGCTTCTTCCTGCTGCCGCTGCATGCAGCGCTCTCGGATGATGACGCCCACTACATCTGCGATCAGGTCGCGGCCTTCTATCAGCACCCGATATAAAAGCCTTCAGGAATCTGTATGAGCGCAAACGACTCTCGCCCACCCGCGGTTGAAGGTGGCTTCAGGACCCCGGCCGAACGCATTGAAGCGGCGGCGATCAAGGAATGCTTTGATCGCAACCCAGAATCCTGGGAAAAGAAACTCGAGAATTTTCCCAAATACGTCCGGCGGCAGAATCTGACACGCTTTCTGGCGCTCTATGAAATCTTCAAACGCGTGCTGCCGGTCAAGGGCTCGGTCGTCGAGTGTGGCGTGTTTCGCGGTTTTGGCACGATGAGCTGGGCCAAGCTCTCGGCCATTCTCGAACCGGTCAACCTAACGCGCCGGATCTACGCCTTCGACTCATTTGCGGGCTTTCCAGCGGTTGCCGATAGCGACCGCGCGGGACTTGGCGCAGCCGTGAAAGCCGGCGACCTGTATGCGGATTCCGAGGCAGAACTGCTGCAACTGATCTCGATTAATGACTCCAGCCGATACCTTGGTCACGTCCCCAAGGTCAAGCTGGTCAGGGGAGATGCGATACAAACAATCCCCAAATTCGTAGCGGAGACGCCGCATTTACTCGTGAGCCTGCTATTTCTGGACTTCGATCTGTATGAGCCCACCAAGGTTGCCCTGCAGCACTTTGTACCGCGCATGCCCAAGGGCGCGGTAATCGCCTTCGATGAGTTGGATAATCCGCTCTGGCCAGGGGAAACCAAAGCCATGCTTGAGATCTGTGGGGCTGGCAAACTGCGCCTGGAACGACTGGATTTCGATCCCTACATTGGCTTCGCGGTGATCGAGTGAGCTCAGCCCAGGATACCCCCGAGCTGGCGCGGCGTATTCGCCGCCACGCCGTAGAGATGACGCATCTTGGCAAGAGTTCCCATGTCGGCTCGGTATTGTCGATGGCTGATATCGTGGCGGTTCTCTATGGAGCGGTACTCCGCAAGGATCCCGCACGGCCCGACTGGGCAGAGCGTGACCGCTTCATTCTGAGCAAAGGCCACGCTGGCGCCGGCATTTACGCCGCCCTGGCCGAAAGCGGCTTTTTCGCTTTGAGCAAGCTGCATACACATTACCAGGATGGCTCGGATCTGAGCGGCCATGTTTCGCACAAGGGAATACCTGGGGTGGAATTGTCGACCGGCTCCCTCGGACACGGGTTGCCGGTTGCTTGTGGCATGGCCAAGGCCGCACAGCTCGATGAACGCGCCCATCGGGTTTTCTGCTTGCTCAGCGATGGCGAATGCGATGAGGGCACCACCTGGGAGGCCGCCTTGTTCGCCGCCCATCACCACCTTGCAAACCTCGTTGTGATTATTGACTACAACAAGATTCAGAGTCTGGCGACGGTGGCCGAGACCATTGGCTTGGAGCCGTTCGCCGACAAATGGCGCGCCTTTGGCTGGGATGTCACTGAAGTGAATGGCCACGATCACAGCCAGCTGCATGATGCACTGGCGGCTGATGCACAGATTACCGACCGGCCGCGTTGCGTAATCGCGCATACCACCAAAGGCAAAGGCGTATCGTTCATGGAAAACAGCGTGCTGTGGCACTACCGTACGCCGCAGGGCGAGGAGTACGCGCGCGCGTGCGCCGAGCTGGACGCTGGGATCTAGAAGTGCGGGATACCTTTGTTAATTCGCTGCTGAAGCTGGCGCGGTCCGATCCGCGTATCACACTGATCACCGGCGACCTTGGATTTGGCGTACTTGATGCGTTCCGGCGTGAACTGCCGCGGCAGTTCCTGAATGCCGGCGTGGCAGAGCAGAACATGACCGGACTCGCTACCGGTATGGCGCTCGAAGGCCGCATAGTCTTTACGTACTCCATCGCCAACTTTCCGACGCTGCGCTGCCTTGAGCAAATCCGCAATGATGCGGCCTATCATCAGGCCAACGTAAAGATCGTCGCCATTGGCGGCGGCTTCAGTTACGGAGCTCTCGGCATGTCCCACCACGCTACCGAAGACGTCGCGATTCTGCGCGCTCTGCCTGGGATCCGTGTCTACGCTCCCTGTGACGAGGAGGAGACGCGCGCGCTGACATTCCAAGCCGTGACTTCACCGGGGCCGTGTTACCTGCGCCTGGACAAATCGAAAGTCACTGTACCGTGCGCCGAGGCGATGCAGGGTGGATCGATTCGCTGCCTGCGCCACGGTCGCGATGTCGCGCTGATTGGCTACGGGGGTATTCTTTGCGAGGCGATGATCGCCGCGACCGAACTTGCCACCCATGGCATCGAGTGCGGGGTCTATAGCGCCCATACGCTTAAACCCTTTGACGATGAGGGGCTGCTTGAGCTGGCGCGCGGTGCGGACGCACTGGTGACGCTGGAGGAACACGTCGGGACCGGAGGCCTGGGCAGTATCGTCGCCGAGATTTTACTCGAGGCCCACTATTTGCCAGCACGGTATCTGCGGCTGTGTTTGCCGGATGCCTACTCCTCGATCGTGGGAAGTCAGGAATACCTGCGCGAGCGTTGGCAACTCGACGGCGCGGCAATCGCACGGCGCATCCGACAGCTTCTCGAGCGCTAGCCCCAATGGCGAAACGTAGCTTGGACCTGGTGTGCGCGCTACTGGGACTGCTGCTTGCAAGTCCGCTGCTCGTGGTCCTGATGTTTCTGGTGTGGTGGGAGGACAAACATTCCCCCTTCTACGTCGCCTTACGGGTTGGACGCGGCGGCGTCCCTTTCCGGATGGTGAAACTTCGCTCAATGGTGATCGATGCTGACCGCAAAGGCGCCAGCTCCACCTCGAACTCCGATCGGCGTATCACGCCCGTGGGGCACTTTATCCGTCGCTATAAGGTGGATGAGATGACGCAGCTTTGGAATGTGCTGGTCGGCGATATGAGCCTGGTAGGCCCCCGGCCACAAGTTCAGCAGGGTGTGGACCTGTACACCGCGCAGGAGCGCGAAATGCTGAGCGTGCGGCCCGGGATTACTGATCTGGCCTCGATCGTGTTTGCCGACGAAGGCAGCATCTTGCAGGACAGCCCCGATCCAGATGGTGACTATGACCGGCTGATCCGGCCCTGGAAGAGCCGGCTGGCGCTGATCTACGTGCACGGGCGCTCGCTCGGTCTGGATGTGCGGCTGATTCTGGCAACAATCGTTGCGATCTTTTCGCGGCCGCGCGCGCTATCGCAAGTTCAGGCATTGCTTCGGCACTTGCGCGCACCAGCCGATGTAATCGAGGTGTCAGCGCGGCGCCGGCCGCTGCTGCCAGCGCAGCCTCCGGCCGGTGAATTTGTCCCGCAGATTGGCTGAGTGCGCGAGCACTCGGGTCAGGGTCGGACTCGCGCCGCCCGGCTCAGGCTAGAGCCGATGCGTCCAGTTGATATAAGCTTCGAGCGAATTGCCGCTGACGCCGAGCGTGGGCTGATTGGTGTGCAGTTCGCCAACACTGAGCGAAATCTCGTGACCGTCCAGGTCCTTCCGCCAACCGATCACCAGCTCCTGTATCTGCTCACGCATCGGGCTGAGAGTATCTCGAAAGTCACCGCCGGGTGCGCGATCCAAAGCGCCGGCGCGCCCCTGGATGCTCCAGTCCTGTCCGTCGGCTAACACCAGATCCGCTCGAGCAGAAGTCACTTCGGCATCCTGGTCCAACGAATCGCCAATCGGAAAGCCGCGGTAGCGGTCGCCTTCAAAAAAATTGGTGGTGGCAATCCCGCAGTTCCACAGCGGTGGATTCTGATAGAAGCGGCACGAGGTATCGGCCCACTCCAGATGCGCCCGTAGCACTGCACCGTTGCCAAGGCCGAGCCAGCCTTCGGCGCCAAAGAGCCCCAGATATTGATCGGGAAAGCCGCCGATCTCATCTCGGCCCATTAGCTGCCCGTAGAGGGCAAGCGGCACGGCGCGCCACGGTGAACTCAAGCGTGCATCGAAACCTGCCAGCTGAACGCTCGGGTTCGCCGCCGAGGACGTCGGGACGTGCTGCCCATCCAATTTGTCGAGCCAGGTCTGCAAGGTACATCCCGAGCCGGATCCGCACAGGATGACCGAGCGCGAGGCGGCCAGCTCAAACCAGCTCGTAGGTTTCGCCGTGATGCGTATGCCGATGAATTCCGGACTCGAATAATCGGGTCGGCCACCTTCGAGCTTGCCGACGAACAGTGTTGCCGTCCATCGTCCGAGCGGGCGCAGCCACCACGACGTCGGCTTTTCAGCCGTGCGCCGCGAGAGTGCCAGGCCTGGTATTGGGCGTGCTGCATTGCTGAGAACCAGGCTGCCATCCCAGCCAGGGCCCCACCACCGATCGACTGCATAGGCGCCCAGCAACCAGTTACCGAGCACCGCTTGCAGGAAGGAGCCGTCAAAGCGCAGCTCCTGCCCATCCTGTGGCGCGCCGGCCAACGCGACCTGGAGAGTGCCATCCCAATGCTCTTCAACTCTAGCGGCGGCGATGCCGGCCTCCGAGCCAGTGCGGGGCGTATCCTCGAAGGTTCTGAGACGCGTCGGATGATCGCTGAGTGCGGCATTCGCGGTCAGGGAGCGTTCGATCCGGCGCTCATGGACCAGCTGCTGTACCCGATCCAGGGCTGCCGCCAGCGCCGGATCCGATGGCGGCGTATCCGGCAGATCGTTGAGCGCATCGACCAGCATGTCGAGCGGAATTGGCCAGGTGGTCAGCGGTAATTCAATGACCCGCTCGTCAGCCAGAAATTCCAAATCCGAGCGCATTCTGATGTCGCCTGGGGCCAGCAGGGCCTGCGAATGAGCGGCAGCGGCAGGTAACAGCAGCAACAAAAACAGCAACTGGCGCAAAGAGGACCACCGTAGGCGCGATTCACGCATGGCCGATCAGGCCGTGCCCGATAGCGGCAGCCAAGAGGAATCGCCGCACTTCAAGCTGACACCGAGCCATTTAAGGATATTCAGAGTCATCCGTAACACCGTCCGCTCTCAGCATCCAGCGCCCAACACGGCCGCCACACTGGCGCACTGACCCGATTGGCGACAGTCTCAGGTAACGACATCGTAAAACGGATCAGAAATTTGACGCCACCGGAAACGACTTAAGCAGAGAACACCGCATTTCTGAATAAGACTATCCCACGCCCCCCACCAGCGGCACAAAGCTTACTGGCCCCAGCACGCGCCGCTCGATACCCTGCTCGCGCTTGACCAGACGCAGCAATTGTTGCTGACCCTCAGGCCCCGCCGGCACGATAAGGCGACCACCCAAGGCGAGCTGTGCGATCAGTGCCTCGGGCACCTGCAGCGGTGCCGCGGCGACGATAATCCCGTCAAAAGGCGCCTGTGCCTTCCAGCCCTCGGCACCATCGCCGTGGCGAAAGCGCACATTCTTGATGCCCAGTTCCTTCAGTCGCAGGCGCGCCCTCTCCTGCAGGCCGCCGATACGCTCGACCGAGCAGATGCGGCCAACGAGCGGCGCCAGCACCGCCGTCTGGTAGCCGCAACCGGTACCGACCTCGAGCACCTTGGCGAGCGGGCCGCCTTCGAGCAGCGCCTCGGTCATGCGTGCCACGATGTAGGGCTGGGAGATCGTCTGTGAAAATCCGATCGGCAGCGAGGTGTCCTCGTAGGCGCGGCTCGCGAGCGCCTCATCGACGAAGATGTGACGCGGCAGGTTGCGGATCCGATCGAGCACCGCAAGGTTCGTGATCCCCTGCTCCTGCAGACGCTGGATCAGCCGGTCGCGCGTACGCGCCGAGGTCATGCCGATGCCGGCGAAGCGTACGTCGCTCATGGCAGCTGCCCGAGCCAGTGGCCCAGATCCTTGAGCGCCGTGTGGCGGGTCAGATCCACCAGCAGCGGCGTGACTGACACCTGTCCGTTGGCCACGGCGTCAAAGTCAGTGCCCTCGCCCGCGTCATCGCCAGCGCCGGCCGGCCCGACCCAGTAGACGGTTTCGCCCTTGGGATCCTCGGCGCGAATCAGCGGCTCGGAGCGGTGGCGAAATCCCAGCCGCGTCGCCACCCGCCCCTTGAGCGCCTCGTAGGGCAGATCGGGCACGTTGACGTTCAGAATCAGGTTCCGATCAAGCGGCGCGCGCAGCAGTCCGCCGACGATTTCGGCCGCGACCCGCGCCGCGGTCGCAAAATGGCGCGGCCCGCGCCGGCTGGTGCACAGCGAGACCGCGACCGCCGGCAGTCCTAGGAACCGGCCCTCGATCGCCGCCGCCACGGTACCGGAATACAGCACATCATCGCCCAGATTGGCGCCGTCATTGATGCCGCTGACCACCATGTCAAACTCATGCGGAAACAGGCCCGAGATTGCCAGGTGCACGCAGTCTGTCGGCGTCCCCATGACATAGTGCACGCCCGGTTCGCTCTCGTGGACCCGCAGCGGCATATCCAGGGTCAGTGAATTACTGGCCCCGCTGCGGTTACGATCGGGCGCCACGACCGTCACATCGCCCAGCGGCAGCAATGCCGAGCGCAGGCGGGCGATGCCTTCGGCGCGGTAGCCGTCATCGTTGCTGACGAGTATTTTCACTATCGATCGCTTGTGGGTGGTGGGTGCCCCACCGCGGGGCGAGCCAATATACTCACTTGCGCCACTGCGGAGGAATGCTTGGGCGAGAAGGAGGATGAGCGCGAGCTGTTTCGCCAGGCGATGCGCGATGTGCGCCCGCTGGGTGCGAGCGAGGCACCGGTGCGCCCGCCGCGGCGGCCGCCGCCCAAGGCGCGCTTCACGCGCGCCGAGCGCGCGGCAGTCCTGCGCGAGAGCCTGGAGCCCACACTGCTGGCGCCCGAAGTGCTGACCGGGGATGAGCTGCAGTATCGTCGCCCCGGCGTTCCGGAGGCAGTCCTGCGCGAGCTGCGTCGCGGGCGCTTCCGCATCGAGGCCGAGCTCGACCTGCATGGAAGCACTGCCGCGCAGGCTGGCGAGCAGCTGCGCGGGCTGCTGCAGTACGCTCTCAGCCAGGGCCTGAAGTGCCTGCGCATCGTGCACGGCAAGGGACTGCGCTCAGGCAGTCGCGGGCCGGTGCTCAAGCAGACCGTGAACACGCTGCTGCGCCGGGCCGATCCGGTGCTGGCCTTTACGAGCGCACGTCCCGAGCATGGCGGTACCGGTGCGACGCTGGTCCTGCTGGGCAAGGCGCCGCCTACCCCTGCCCGATCAGCACGGTAGCCATCGCCGCCAGTCCCTCGGCGCGGCCGATGAAGCCCAGCTGCTCGGTTGTCGTCGCCTTCAGATTCACGCGCGCGGGCTCGATGCCAAGCAGCATCGCGATGCGCTCGCGTATTGCCCCGCGGTGGGGACCGAGGCGCGGCACCTGGGCGAGCAGTGTCAGATCCGCATTGATTACGCCCCAGCCGGCGCTTCGCAGCTGCGCCATCGTCGCGCTGACGAAGCGCGCACTGTCAGCGCCGCGCCATTGCGGATCAGAATCCGGGAAGTGCAGGCCAATGTCACCTAGGCCGGCGGCGCCGAGCAGCGCATCGACCAGCGCATGCAGCAACACATCGCCATCGGAGTGCGCGATCAGTCCGCACTCGTGCGCCACCCGCTCGCCACCCAGCATCACGAACGAGCCGGGTCCGAAGGCGTGCACGTCAAAGCCTGAGCCGACCCGCAGCTGCTGACCCTTCCCCGCTGTCATGAAACTCTCCCATCGAGTACGGCCTGGGCAATCTTCAGATCCTCGGCCGTCGTCACCTTGATATTGCTGTCCTGCGCCTCGACCAGCAAGGGGCGCATCCCGAGCCACTCGAGCGCTTCGGCTTCATCGGTCGGCAGCCGGCCCGCGGCGCGGGCCGCGCGCAGCGCGCTCGTCAGAGGCCCGAGGCGGAACATCTGCGGCGTGAGCGCGCGCCACAGCGGCGCGCGCGGCACGGTCATCGCACTGCGCTGGCCCGCGCCCTCCTGCTTGATGGTATCGGCGATGGGCATCGCCAACAGCGCGCCCTCGGCGCTCGAGCCCCCTTCGGCGAGCAGCCGTTCCAGATCCCGGGCACTGAGGCACGGGCGCGCGGCATCATGCACCAGCACCCACTCCTCGCCGGCCACGCTCTGGCCGAGCGCACCGGCCGCCAAAGCCTCGAGCCCCGCGAGCACCGAGTCGGCGCGCTCGGCGCCGCCAGCGACGCGCGCCAGATGATTGGGCATCGCGCGCAATGGCGGGCGCCCGGCGAGGCGTGCCCCCGAGAGCACCAGCACGATGCCGGCGCAGCGCTCATCCGCCAGGAACGGCGCCAGTGCCAGCTCCAGCACCGTGCTGTCGCGCAATGGCGCGAACTGCTTGGGCAGATCGCTGCCAAAGCGCCGGCCCTCGCCGGCAGCCGGCACGACCAGCCAGTAACGTAACGGAGCGTTCAAAGGAGGTACGGGAGGTGGCTCAGTGCGCGGAGGCCGAGCGTGACACGCCCGGCGTCAGAGCCAGCGGTGCCGCGGGCGGCAGCACCTGGAAGAAAGTCTCGTTGGCGCCGATCATCCCGAGATCGCTGCGCGCGCGCTCTTCGAGCGCGCTGTAGCCCTGCTTCAGATCACGCACTTCAGCCGAGAGCTGGCGGTTGCGATCGGAGAGCTGGTTGTTCTCGCTCCGCTGGGTATCGACCGCGGCGTGCAGCCGTACGACTTCGGAGACGCCATCAGAAGAGAGCCACAGCCGGTACTGCAACAGCACCAGACAGATGAGCAAGGCGGCGGCGAGCCATTTCATTGCGGCTGCAAGCCTAGCAGATTCGCTGCGGGTTCATAATCACTCCTCACTCGCCGAAGTCGATAGCTTCCGTGGCTCCCTCTCGATCATTGCACCACCCTTTTAAAGTTTGATCGGAAACGCCTCGCAGCCGGCATAACGTGCCTTGGACCCGAGCTGCGCCTCGATCCTAAGCAGCTGGTTGTACTTGGCCATGCGATCCGAGCGCGACAGTGAGCCGGTCTTGATCTGGGTCGCGGCGGTGGCGACCGCCAGATCCGCAATCGTGCAATCCTCGGTTTCCCCGGAGCGGTGCGAGATCACCGAGGCGTAGTGCGCCTGCTCGGCCATCGCGATCGCGGCCAGCGTTTCGGTCAGCGTGCCGATCTGGTTGGGCTTGATCAGGATCGCATTGGCAATGCCCCGCGAGATACCCTCGGCCAGGATCTTGGTGTTGGTGACGAACAGGTCATCGCCGACCAGCTGCAGCTTCCGGCCCAGCTCCTGGCTCAGGTGCGACCAGCCGGCCCAGTCCGATTCATCCATGCCATCCTCGATCGTGATGATCGGGTAGCGCGAGGCGAGCTCGGCGAGATAACGGCTGAACTCGGCCGAGGAGAAGCTGCGGTGCTCGCTCTCGAGCTGGTACTTGCCTTCCCGGTAGAACTCGCTGCTGGCCGCATCGAGCCCCAGGTAGACATCGCGCCCCGGCTTGTAGCCGGCCTTCTCGATCGCCTCGATAATCGTCGTCAGCGCGGCCTCGTTGGAGGCCAGGTCCGGGGCAAAGCCGCCCTCGTCGCCGACGCTGGTGGCGAGCCCGCGCTCGTTGAGGATCTTCTTCAGCGTGTGGAAGATCTCGGCGCCATAGCGCAGCGCTTCATGAAAGCTCGGGGCCCCGACGGGGAGGATCATGAACTCCTGGATGTCGAGGCTGTTGTTGGCATGCGCGCCGCCGTTGATGATGTTCATCTGCGGCACCGGCATCACCGCCTCACGACCACCGCCCAGGTGGTGATAGAGCGGCACGCCAGCGTCCTTCGCTGCCGCATGCGCGTTCGCGAGCGACACCGCCAGCAGTGCATTGGCACCGAGGTTGCCCTTGTTATCACTGCCATCGAGTGCGATCAGCTTGGCATCCAGGGTCGCCTGGTCGCTGGCGTCCATGCCGATGACCGCGCTGCCCAAGGGTCCGTTGATGTTCGCGACCGCCTTGAGGACGCCCTTGCCCAGGTAGCGTTTCTTATCCCCGTCACGCAGCTCGACCGCCTCGCGCGAGCCGGTCGAGGCCCCCGAGGGTACGGCCGCCCGGCCCATGGCACCGCTCGCCAGCGTGACCTCGGCCTCGACGGTCGGGTTACCGCGCGAGTCGATGATCTCGCGGCCGTGGACGTGGGTGATGCGGGTCATAGCAGGGATTCCTCAAACGGCGAATGTTTTGCGGCCCGATCGAGCGCCTGCAGCGTGCGCAGCAGCGACTCCATGCGCGCCAGCGGCCAGGCGTTCGGGCCATCCGACAGCGCCTCGGCCGGGCGCGGATGGGTTTCCATGAACAGGCCCGCGACGCCGGCGGCCACTGCGGCACGCGCCAGCACCGGGATGAACTCGCGCTGGCCACCCGAACTCCCGCCCTGGCCGCCGGGCAGCTGTACCGAATGTGTGGCATCGAACACGACCGGGCAACCGGTCGCGCGCATCACCGCCAGGGAGCGCATATCGGCGACCAGGTTGTTGTAGCCAAAACTGAAGCCGCGCTCGCACACCATCACCTGGCGATTGCCGGTCGAGTGCGCCTTGGCAACCACGTTGCTCATCTCCCACGGGGAGAGGAACTGGCCTTTCTTGATGTTCACGGCCTTGCCGGCCGCGCACACCCGCAGGATGAAATTCGTCTGCCGGCACAGGAACGCCGGGGTCTGCAGCACATCGACGACGCTGGCGACCTCCTCGATCGGCGTGTCTTCGTGCACATCGGTCAGCACCGGCACGCCAAAATGCTTGCGCACGCCCTCGAGGATCTTGAGGCCGCTCTCCAGGCCCGGACCGCGAAAGCTCGTGCCCGAGGAGCGATTGGCCTTATCAAAGCTCGCCTTGAAGATGTAGGGGATGCCAAGGCGCTTGGTGAGTTCGAGCATGTGCCCGGCCACTTCGTGGACCAGGGCTTCGGACTCGATGACGCAGGGGCCGGCAATCAGGAAGAAGGGCTGATCCGGACCGACCTCGACGCCGGCCAGTTTCATGCGCCGGCCGCGACCGGCAGCTGTGCCGCGCGGCAGGCGCGTGCGGCGCGGATGAAGCCGGTGAACAGCGGATGCCCATCACGCGGGTTGGAGGTGAACTCGGGGTGGAACTGCGTGGCCACGAACCAGGGGTGGGCGGGCAGCTCGATGATCTCGACCAGTCCGTCGCGCGAGAAGCCGGAGAACACCAGACCGGTGCGCCGGTAGGCTTCCAGATAGCCGTTGTTGAACTCGAAGCGGTGGCGGTGGCGCTCGGCCATCGTGTCGCGCCCGTAGATCTCGCGCGCGCGCGTACCGGCGCCCAGGATCACTTCCTGCGCGCCGAGGCGCATCGTGCCGCCCAAGGCCGTGCCTTCGGTGCGCTGCTGCGTGCCGCGCGCCTCATCCTGCCACTCGGTGATCAGCGCGATGACCGGGTGGGTGCTGGCGCGGTTGAATTCAGTGCTGTTGGCATCGGCGTAGCCCAGCACATGCCGGC
>JBEKOK010000018.1:0-23857 GCA_049521875.1 Steroidobacteraceae bacterium | reverse complement strand
TATCCAGGATGCTCTGGTGGATGTGCATCGCGCTGCCCGGCTCCTTGGCATGCGGCTTGGCCATGAAGGTCGCATACATCTTGTGGCGCAGCGCCGCCTCGCGCATCGTGCGCTTGAACAGGAAAGCCTGGTCGGCCAGACCGAGGGCCTCGCCATGCAGCAGGTTGATTTCCATCTGCGCCGGGCCATCTTCGTGGATCAGCGTATCGATCTCGATTTCCTGCGCTTCGCAGAAGGCGTAGACATCATCGAAGAGCGGGTCGAATTCATTGACCGCCGCAATGCTATAGGACTGGCGGCCGGGCTCGGCGCGCCCCGAACGGCCCACCGGCGGCTTGAGCTGGTAGTCGGCATCGATATTGGGCTCGACCAGGTAGAACTCGAGCTCCGGCGCCACCACGGGCTCCCAGCCGCGTTGCTCATACAGCTCCAGCACGTGCTGCAGGACCTGGCGCGGCGCCATCGTCACGCGCCGGCCGTCCGAGTAATAGCAGTCATGGATAACCTGCGCAGTGGGTTCGGCCGCCCACGGCACGACCCGGACAGTTTTCGGGTCCGCCTTGAGCACGATGTCCATCTCGGCTGGACTCATTGCCGAGGAAGTATCGAAGGGATAATCGCCGGTGACCGTCTGCAGGAAGATGCTCTCGGGCAGCCGCATGCTCGAGTCCTCGGCGAACTTCTCGGCCGGCATTACCTTGCCGCGTGCGATACCGGCCATGTCGGGGATGATCGCCTCGACCTCTGAAATGCCGTGATCACGAAGAAACTGCTGAATCTCATTAGCCATAAATCACCTGAAAGAGTTCATGCGCTTGCGGCAGGCCGATCCAAACTCGGCAAACAGCGCGCGCGAAAAATCGTTTTCCAGCACCCGCCATTCGGGGTGCCATTGCACTGCCAGTGCAAAACTCGGGGCCTGCAGCACGCGGAAGGCTTCAATGACACCATCAGGTGCCCGCGCCTCCACCGCGAGGCCCGCACCGAGTTCGCGTACCCCCTGACCATGCAGGGAATTCACCGTGATCTCGGCGGCGCCGCCAGCCAGCTTCTGCAGCAGTCCTCCGGGCTCCAGTCGTACCGCGTGCGCCAGACCATATTGCTTGTCGATCGGCTGATCGGAGGGTTCGCGATGATCGATATGACCTGGCACATCGTGGAGCTTTTGCCAGAGCGTGCCGCCGAAGGCGACATTCATTTCCTGGAAGCCGCGGCAGATGCCGAGGACCGGCAGGCCCGCGGCCACGGCTTTGGGAATCAGCGGCAGCGTGGTCTCATCGCGGTGCGGGTCATGCAAGGTGCCGCTCTCGCTCGGCTCACCGCGATAGTGACGCGGATCGACATTGGAGGGGCTGCCCATGAACAGCAGCCCGTGGAGTGACTCGAGCAGGTCATCGAGCGCCAGTTCGCGCCCGATCGCCGGCACGATGACCGGTAGCGCACCTGCAGCATCGAGCACCGCCGCGAGGTATTTCTCGGCGACCAGATGGTAGGCCTGTGGGCCCAGCGGACGACGATCCGCCGGAATCCCGATGAGCGGGCGCTGTACAGACATGACGGTCCAAAAACTCCGTAACCGGACGCCAGCCCAGATGCACAACGAGCGGTGAATCGAGGAGCCAGCGGCGTTTGATTTTTGACATTAGACCATAGGCCGCCAAAGCACACCCGGGTCCGACGTCTATTCTCAGCTGTATTTTACCCCGGATTGGAGCATTATAACGCATTGTTTTTGTTATCTATATTGGATTGCTGTCGCGCACCATGACTGCCAATTATGGTAAATGACGATACCGCAGCAGCGGCCTCTTATTATGAGCACTCGGCCGTTCGGTCTGCTCCGGAAGCACCCGTACAAGGCAGCATCCGCGCCGATATCTGTGTCGTGGGCGCCGGCATCGCCGGGCTGTCCACGGCCCTGCATCTGGCCGCCCGGGGCTACCAGGTCATCGTGCTCGAGCAACAGCGTGTGGGCTGGGGTGCCTCGGGCCGCAACGGCGGCCAGGTGCTGGCGGGCGTCGCCACATCGCAGGCCAAGCTGCGAGCACTCGTCGGGGCCAGCGATGCGGCCGGAATCTGGCAGATCTCCGTCGAGGGCGTAGCGCTGACGCGTGAACTCATCCGCCGCTACCAGATCGACTGTGACTGGGTCAGCGGGCATATCAGTGTCGCGATCAAGCCGCGGCAGGTGCGGGAACTGAAGGCTACGCAAGCTGAGCTGGCGGAGCTGGGCGCACCCCCTACGCGCTGGCTTGAGGCCCAGGAACTTCATGCCGTGCTGTCGAGCACGCGCTATCGGGCCGGGCTGTTTGATTCCGATACCGGCCACATGCACCCGCTGCGCTACACGCTCGGCCTTGCCCAGGCCGCACGACGAGCCGGCGTGAGTCTTTATGAGCAGTCCCGCGCGCTCGGCTTTGCTGCCGGGCCCGAGGGCGTACGCGTGCGGACCAGTGAGGGCGAAGTGCGCTGCGCCCAACTGATGCTGGCTGGCAATGCCTGGCTCGGTCGCACAGCGCCGGCACTCGCGCGCAAGATCATCGGGATCGGCACGCACATTGTCGCCACCGAAGTGCTGGGCGAGGAGCGAGCGACGGCACTGATTCGCAACAACGCGGCGGTTTATGATCTGAACTGGGTGGTGGACTACTTTCGCCGCTCCGCCGACCATCGACTGCTCTTTGGTGGACGCGTGAGCTACTCCGGCCTGACGCTGGCCGACCTGACACGCGCCACGCGCGAGCGCATGCTGGGCGTGTTTCCGCAGCTGGCTGATACCCGTATCGAGTACTCCTGGGGCGGGCTGGTCGATATCACGATGAACCGCGCGCCGCATTTTGGACGCCTGGCTCCCAACGTGTGGTTCCTGCAGGGCTTCAGCGGCCATGGTCTGGCCCTCGCAACCATCGCCGGACAATGCCTGGCTGAAGCCGTAGCGACCACCAGCGAACGGTTCGATGTGTTCGAGCGCATACCGCACCGCGACTTTCCCGGCGGCCCGGCGCTGCGTCGTCCAGCCCTCGCTTTGGCGATGCTTTGGTACCGACTTCGCGATCTGCTATAGCCGCACTTGCAGGCGAGCTGGGGTTGATCTATTACGAACCTGGGAATGGCGCGTCGATCGCGCAAATTAGGAGTGCACCACCATGGCCAGAATTCTGATCTGCCTGACACTGCTGGGCGCCCTGTCAGCCTGCGGGTTGGCAGAAACCGCCACGACCGCAGCGGCCGTAGGCAGCGGCGAAGTCGAACAGGCCAAGCAGGCCAAGGCAACCGAGGATCGGGTTCGCGAGCGCCTCAATCAAGCCAACCAGGTCAACACCCAGGTTCGCGACCAGGCTGAGAAAGACGCCCAGACCCAGTAGGCGCCTAGCTCCGGCGCGGCCGGATCTCGAAGCACTGGTGAATGTTCGCGTTGCGCTCGAAATCAAATCCGATCGTTGCGCGTGTAATCTCGCGCACCGCGGCGCGCGCGGCAATCGGCGGGGCGAGTTCGAAGCGCTGGGCATTGGTCGAGAACACCAGCAATCCTTCCGGCGCGAGCAGCCGCAGGCACTGCTCGATCAGTTCCGCATGATCGCGCTGCGTGTCGAGCACGCCGCTCATGCGCTTGGAATTCGAGAACGTCGGCGGATCAAGGTAGATCAGATCGAACTGCGCCCGCACACCGGCCGCTTCGGTAAGCCAGGTACGGCAGTCTGCTGAGACCAGCTGGTGCGCAGTCGTGCTGAGCCCGTTGAGCTCAAAGTTGCGCGCAGCCCAATCCAGGTAGGTGTTCGACAAATCGACACTGACAGTCTGTTGCGCGCCACCGGCTGCAGCACTCACGGTGGCGCTACCGGTATAGCAGAACAGGTTCAGGAAGCGCTTGCCCTCGGCGGCCTTGCGCAGTCGCGCCCGCATCGGCCGGTGATCCAGGAACAGACCGGTATCCAGATAGTCAGTGAAGTTCACCTGGAACTTCATGCCCTGCTCCTCGATCAGCAGGAACTGCCGCTCATGACCCACACGCTGGTACTGGGCCGAACCGCGCTGTCGTTCCCTGACCCGGACATGGATCGCCTCAGGCGCGACGCTGGTCACTTCGCACAGTACCGAGAAGGCCTCGGCCCGGCGTCGGGCGGCAGCGGCCGGCTCCACGCCATGCGGTGCCCGATACTCCTGCACATAAAGATGCACGGTCCCGCCAATTTCCTGATAACGATCTATCGCAAAGGAGTATTCGGGCATGTCGGCATCGTAGAGGCGGTAGCAGCTGACCTGCTCGCGACGCGCGATGCCAGCGAGGCGCTTGCAATTCTTACCCAGCCGGTTGGCAAACATGCGAGCCCCCGGGGACTGCGCCACCTGTGGGTCGGGTACGCGCAGGCCATCACCAGCCCGTTCACTCACGCCCGGCCGATCCAGATCGATGCGCAGCAGCCGGCATTCAATGGCACCGTTCCAGAGCGTGTGTGTCCGATAGCTGCGCAGCGCGAGTTCGCGCGCGGCCGCTGGCGCCGCTGTCAGGATCACCGCCTCCCAGCCAGCAAAGTGCTCGCGCAATACCCGGCCCAGTTCGCGGTGCGCTTCAGCGGCCGCGGCCCCATCGCCCAGTCGCGCTCCATAAGGAGGATTCGTGCACACCAGCCCGCCGCCGCTTCCCAGGGGTCGCACATCGGCCGCAGATAACACCTGGAACTGCACCAGCGGACTCACGCCGGCACGGGCGGCATTGGCCGCAGCATTCTTGAGATTGCCCGCGTCGGCGTCGGTACCACGGATCGGCGCCGGCACGTCGCTTCGCGCGCGTGCGCGGGCCTCCTCCACGAGCTGCGCCCACAGCGCGGCCTGGTGTCCCCGCCAGCCATTAAAGCCCCAGTACTCCCGGCCCAAGCCGGGCGCCATGTCGGCTGCGATCAGCGCCGCCTCGATCACCAGGGTGCCGGATCCGCACATCGGATCAAGGAACTCCGCGCCCGAAGCGGCCCGCTGCGGCCAGCCGGCGCGCAGCAGCATGCCCGCCGCGACGTTCTCGCGCAGCGGCGCCTCACCGGCCTGGCGGCGATAACCGCGCCGGTGCAAGCCCTCTCCGGCCAGATCAATAAGCAAGCTCACGCGCGGCCCCTGCGCATGCGCCATGACGCGTACCGACGGCCGCTCCGGCTGCACATCCGGTCGCATGCCGCTGACCTCGCGCAGCTGATCGCAGATGCCGTCCTTGAGCTTCAAGGCGCCGAAGTGCGAATGCGTGATCGTGGGATGCTGCCCCGTGAACTCGCAGGCGATCGTGCCATCGGGAGCCACGTGCGCGCGCCAGTCGACCGCGCGCACACCGGCATAGAACTCATCGGTAGTCGCGGCCGTGAATTCGGCGATCTGCAGCAGCACGCGACTGGCGGCACGCGACCAGAGGCAGGCCCGATAACCGGCTTCCAGTGCGCCCTGGAACAGTACGCCGGCATTGCGCTCGCGGATCTCGAGGGCCCCGCACTCGCGCATTTCGGCGGCAACGAGATCAGCAAGCCCCCGCGGCGCGGGCGCCACAAACTGCCACAGTGCTTCACTCACGCGAGCTCAATCCACGTGGTCTTCAGTTCCGTGTACTTGTCGAAGGCATGCAGTGACTTGTCGCGCCCGAGACCGGACTGCTTGTAGCCGCCGAACGGCACGGTGATGTCATCGGCATCGTAGCAATTGACGTAGACAACGCCGGCGCGCAGTGCCCGCGCGGCGCGGTGTGCGGCCGTCAGGTCGCGCGTCCACACCGCCGCGGCAAGGCCGTAGATCACATCGTTACCGATGCGGATCGCCTCATCCAGATCGCTGAAACTCAGCGTCGCGAGCACCGGTCCAAAGATTTCCTCACGGGCGATCTTCATCGATGGGCGTACACCATCGAACACGGTGGGCTCGACGTAGCACCCGCCGCTGTCCTGGCGTACACGCCGGCCGCCAATGGCCAGCCGCGCACCGTCGCTGCGTCCGGAGTCGATGTAGTCCAGTACCCGGTGCGTTTGCGGCTCATCGACCAGTGCGCCGAGGCGCGTACCCGGGTCCAGCGGATCGCCGGGCGTCATTTCGCGCGCCACGGCCGCAATCGCCTCGAGCATCTGCTCGCGAATGCTCTCCTGCACCAGCAGCCGCGAGCCGGCCGAGCACATCTCGCCCTGGTTGTAGAAGATCGCGCCGGCCGCGGCGCGTGCGGCGCGAGGCAGGTCTGGGTAGTCGGCCATCACAATGTTCGGTGATTTGCCACCACACTCGAGCGACAGACGCTTGAGGTTGGATTGCCCGGCGTACTGCATGATGCTCTTGCCGGTCGCAGTCGAGCCCGTGAAGGCGATGCAATCGACATCCATGTGCATGGCAAGTGCCTTGCCAGCCGTTTGTCCATAGCCGGTGACAACATTGAATACGCCTGGCGGTAGACCAGCTTCGAGGGCCAGCTGTCCCAGGCGCAGCGCGCTCAGCGGCGACTTCTCGGAAGGCTTGAGCACCAGGGAATTGCCGGAGGCCAGCACCGGCGCAATCTTCCAGGCCGCCATGATCATCGGAAAATTCCACGGCACAATGGCGCCGATGACGCCCATCGGCTCGCGGGTGATCAGCGCCAGAGCATCCGGGCCAGTCGGCGCGACCTCGCCATAAATTTTGTCAACCGCCTCGGCGTACCAGCGTATGCAACGCACCGTCGAAGGTACATCGACCGCCAGGCTGTCGCGAATCGGCTTGCCGACATCGAGCGTCTCGAGCAGCGCGAGTTCCTCCAGGTGCTCCTCGATCAGATCGGCGAACTTGAGCAGGATCCGCTTGCGCGCCGCCGGGGGCTGCTGTGACCAGCTGCCACTATCGAACGCGGCCCGCGCCGCGCGCACCGCAGCGTCTACATCGGCGCTCTCACCCGCCGCCACGCTCGCCAGCGTGCGCCCATCAATCGGGCTCAGGCATTCAAAAGTCCCACCAGCCTGCGCCGGGCGCTGGTGACCATCAATCAACAATTGGCTAAGCGGCCTCAGCTGCGCCGCGCGACTGTGCCAGTAGGCCGCATCTCTCGGGTTGTTCATGCGGTCATTGTCGCCCGAACATCCCGCGCTTGCCATCGCCCAACGGATGCCCAAAGGCGCATCGCTAGATGAACTCGGGTCGCCATTGACCCGCGAGTGCCGCGGCGTCAGTCTGCCCCTTTCTATCATAAGAGCGCCCATCCATTACTGTGCTTACCGCTGTCGCCCCGGTTCGCAGGCGCTCGTCAGGCCCCGGACCTGCCCGTCGTGCCGCACCTGGGGACCACCCGGTGCGGCCGGGCCCGTCCCTCCGCCCATATTCAGTCCGCTTGGTGGCAGCGCTGCTGCTGAGCGCGTGCGGGACTTGTGGCGCCGTTGCAGATGAGGCCTCGGCAACGAGTGCCACCAGCAACTCGCGCTTCGACCAGCTGCTGAGCGAGTACGACGTCGCGGTATCGGGCTATGTCGATGCCTCGTACTTGGCTTTGCTTGCGAGTGGTGACGGCGGCGTCAGGCAATTGACTTACCACGAGCTAGGCGCCGACTCGAACAGCGTGGCGCTGGACCAGGCCTCGCTGACGATCGCGAGGCAGCCTGCCTCCGGATTTGGCGCGCTGGTCGATCTGATGTCCGGCCGCGACGTTGAGTATCTGCCAGGCCGCTATGCAAACGAGTTTGCGCTAGAGCAGGCCTTTGGTCAGTTTGTTGCAGGCGCCTGGACCTTGCAGGCCGGAAAATTCGTGACACTCGCGGGCACCGAGGATATCGCGCCGACCGGCGACACCAATACCTCGCGCTCGCTGCTGTTTTTCGCCGAGCCGCTAACCCACACGGGCGTGCGCATCACGGATGCGATGAGTAACAAAATCACTGTGATCGCCGGGCTCAACAACGGCTGGACAAAATGCGATCGCAACAGCAACAGCTTTGCCTGTGGCAGCGCGACGATGGGTGAACTGGCCACAATCTTCACGCCGACCAAAGAATTGTCCATCAGCGTGCAGGGCTATTACGGACCCCAGTCCTTCACACCGAGCAGTGGCGATCTGCAGTTCGTGCGCGCCAACCGCGCTTTGGCGGATGCCATCGCCACCTACATTGCGAGCAGTGCCCTGACAATCATCGGCAACCTCGATTACGGCAGCCAGGCCAACTTCGACGGCAATAACCACACCGCAAGTTATATTGGAGCAGCGCTGTACCTTAACATTGCATTCAGCGAGAGCTGGCGCGCTTCGCTTCGCGGTGAGTATGTTAATGATCGCGACTCGCACTTCTTTGTCATCGCCGCCAACCCGTTGTCCTGCACGGACGTGATGGGAACTGCGCGGTGTGGCTACAAATCAAATCGGGTCAGTGAGCAAACGCTGACTATTGCCTATGATCCGGCGAAGTCGCTTGAACTGCGCCTCGAGGGCCGCGTCGATGCATCGAGCAATCGTGTCTTTGAATCGGGCTCGGGCACCCTGGGTGAAAGTCAGCTGACCGTGTCCCTCGAAGCGCTCTACAGGTTCGGCAGCTAGCGGCGTGTTGCGCGCCTCGGGCCGGGAATCTTCAGTTAGATCAATGTTCATCAGTAGATCATTAAAGTGCCACAGCACTGTAATGTACGGCACCGACACTGCAGCTATGATTGGCCACTGGCAGGTGCTTTAGATGATCGCAAGCCCCAAGCAGCCGCCTATCCGAGTCCGAACTGCCTTTCTATCGGACATCCACCTGGGCACGCGTGAGTGCCGCGCCGACCTCCTCCTCGATTTCCTGCACCGGGTGCAACCCGAGCAGTTGATTCTGATCGGCGACATCGTCGACATGTGGAGTCTGCGCCGCAGCTTCTACTGGCCACAGTCACACAACAACGTGCTGCGCACGATACTGGGCAAGGCCAAGCACGGCACGCGCATCATCTATGTCCCAGGTAACCACGACATCGATCTGCGCGAATTTGCCGGCATGGCCTTTGGCAATCTCGAAGTCCATCGCACCTACGTGCACACAACCGCCCGCGACCTCAAGCTGCTGGTGCTGCATGGTGATGAATTCGATGGCGCCGTCAAATGCAGTCGCTGGCTGGCGGCACTCGGCTCATGGGCTTACGACCTCACGATGTTCCTCAATCGTCACTTCAACTCTGCTCGGCACCGGCTCGGCTATCGCTACTGGTCGCTGGCGGGCTACCTGAAGTCGAAGGTCGGCAACGCGATGCACTACGTGCACAGTTTCGAGCAGGCCGCTGCGCACGAGGCGCGCCGTCAGGGGCTCGACGGCATTGTTTGCGGCCACATCCACCGACCCCAGCTGACCACGATCGATGGCGTCCTGTACTGCAATGACGGCGACTGGGTCGAGAACTGCACGGTGCTGATCGAGGATCGCGCCGGGGAACTTGAGCTGTGGAACTGGGCTGAGAGCCACAGTGGCGTACCGGTCCTGCATCCGGCAGCAAGCGTAGGCCGTGCGGCGTAGGTCATCAGCCACTGTTGCGCACGCCAAGCACATCGCGCTCTCACGCCGCGCCCGCGAGGCCACCGCCGACCAAGGTCCTGCCGTGAGTCAACGTGACACGCAGGCGCGGAGCGGCGCTTGAAGACTGTCGATCTGATCTACTTCAATGCCGGTGGTGGCCATCGCTCAGCGGCGACAGCGCTCGAAACCTCGATACGTGAGCTTGGGATGCCGTGGCAGGTGCGGCTCGTCAATCTGATGCAGGTACTGGATCCGCAGGACCTGTTTCGCAAGGCCACCGGCTTCAAACCCGAAGACTTCTACAACGGCCGTTTGGCGCGCGGCTGGACCCTCGGACTTGCCCAGGAGCTCAAGCTCCTGCAAGGCATGATCCGGCTCGGTCATCGGCCGATGAAGCGGCAGCTTCGTCGCCACTGGCTTCGATCACCTCCGGATCTGGTGGTCTCACTGATACCGAATTTCAACCGCGCCCTGTACGAGTCCGTGGTCAGCGCGCTGCCCGGGGTGCAGTACGTCACCATCCTTACCGACCTGGCTGATCATCCGCCGAACTTCTGGATCGAGCCGGGTCAGGAGCAGCACTTGATTTGCGGCACGCCGCGCGCGTTGGCACAGGCACGCGCTGCTGGCTATCCCGAAGAGCGGATTCACGCCACCTCCGGAATGATCATCCGGCCGGACTTTTACCGCCCGATGCAGATCGATCGCAACGCAGAGCAGCTCAAGCTCGGCCTTGACCCAACGCGCCCCACCGGGCTAGTGATGTTCGGCGGGCATGGCTCAAAGGTGATGGAAAGCATCGCCCGACAGCTGGAAGATACGCAGCTGATCCTGGTCTGTGGTCACAATGAGGCGCTTGCCGAGCGCCTGCGGGCCATGTTTTTCAATGCGCCACGTGTTGTAGTGGGCTTTACCACGCAGATCCGGCACTACATGCAGCTCAGTGATTTCCTGATTGGCAAGCCCGGTCCCGGCAGTATCAGCGAAGCGGTGCAGCAGCGACTGCCGGTCCTCGTCGTACGCAATTCCTGGACCATGCCGCAGGAGCGCTATAACACGCAGTGGGTGCGGGAAAACAATGCAGGCCTGGTGCTGCGCAGCTACCGCAACCTGAATCGCGCGGTGAGCGAGATGACGGAGCGGCTCGATGAATTCCGCCTCAGCCTTGCGCAACTGCAGAATCGCGCGGTATTCGAAATCCCCCCGATTCTGGAGCTGATCATGGATGCACCGCGTCCCGTGCGGCACCTGTCCGCCTCCAGGCGGCCGGCAGTGATCAATCTACATTAGCGTGCTGGGCCCGCTCGGCGCCTGATGCTGATCAGAGGGCAGCCTTAGCAGCGGCTCGCCCACGCGTATTGCAGCACCTTGCCCCAGACCCTCACATAGGTTGTAGCCGGCCGGCGCGAATACCAGCACGGTAGAGCCGTGCTGAAACCAGCCGATCTCCTCCCCCTTGCGCATGGGAACGTCGCACACGAATTCCGAGCGGCCGCGGTAGCGCAGGTGCAGGACGGTGTCGAGACAGTGCAGGCGAATACTGGCGACGAGTATTGCCGCTACCGGGACCAGTGTAATGAAATCGCCGGACCCGGCAAGCTCGCAGCGAATGACTGCACGCTCGTTCTTGCAGAAGAGCTGTGCCACGCGTCGCAGCGCGGTTGGATTGACGTTCCAGGTATCACCGGCAAAGTAGTTCACCTGCCGGATGCGAAGGTCATAGGGCGCGTGAAAGCGATGATACATACCGGCAGTCAGTCGCAGCGTGGCGTAGGTCCCGTGCTGATACCTCACCGTCAGTCCCCCATCGCCCAGTAGCGCTGTTAGTGGATAGGCCTGATCCTTCGCCTGCAACACGATGCCGTCGCTGACCTGCCCCATCGCCCCGATGATCGCATCGCAGGGGCTCGCGAGCAGTTGCGGATCGGCGACGATCGGCCGAACACCCGGCTTGAGCTCCCGCGTAAAGCAATCGTGCAGGCTCTCGAAGTGCTCCTTTTTGGCCTCCCTCAGATCAACGTCAGCGAAGAAGCGCCACAAGGCGATGCTGCCGGCACGAATCCAGGGCTGGCGAATCCTGGAGAACCAGCCGGCAAACAGCGTCAGAGCGCGCCTCGGAATGCGGTTGGTCAGCGCGAAATTGATGCCTTCGTGCTGCAGCACTCTTCCTATCGTCGTACGTAGCGTCATCGTAGTGTCATTCGCCTGCAATAACGTTGCCACGGAGGATTTTTCCGTCATGCCAATCACTGTCCAATGGGCCCTGGCCGCGGTACTGGTGCTGCTGATCGCCCCGCGACTCTTGCAGCGCTTGCAGCTCTCGCGCGCCAAACATCCCTCGCTCACCGGCCACGCGCGCATCGGGCGCATGCTCGCAAGATGGGTGCCCTATTATGAATACGATGAGGCCCACTTCTTCCGGGCCGATGGCGCGCCGGAGCCGGTCGCTGCACAGCGCCGCGGCGCCTTCCAGCGTCTGGCGGCACTCTATGCGCAGCGCTTCGCCCATACGGTGCAGAAGACCAGCGAGGCTCAGGGGGAGATTTCCGACCTGCAATTCACCTCGCGCTACCGCGTGCCATTTCAGTTCAGCCGCCTGGTCCGCCAGCACCTGAACGCCGGCGCCTTTGTCAGCTCTTCGAGTGGTCCCACGACCACAGATCTGGACGGTAACCGGCGCTACGACCTGACCGGCTCCTACGGCGTGAATGTCTTCGGCTACGATTTCTACAAGGGATGCATCGAGCGGGGCAGCGCCCGGGTGCGCGATCTGGGGCCAGTCCTTGGCGCCCTGCACCCGCTTACCGCCGATAACGTGCATCGGCTGCGGCAGATCTCGGGGCTCGATGAGGTCTCGTTCCACATGTCCGGTACTGAGGCCGTGATGCAGGCGGTGCGGTTGGCGCGCTATCACAGCGCGCGACGCTACCTGGTCCGATTCTGTGGCGCCTACCACGGCTGGTGGGGGGATGTGCAGCCCGGCGTCGGCAATCCCCAGCCAGCGCGCGACACATTGACCCTGCGCGACATGGACTCGCGCAGCTTGCATGTGCTGCGTTCCCGCCGTGACATCGCCTGCGTACTCGTCAACCCGCTGCAGGCGCTGCACCCGAATGTCGCTGCGCCGTCGGACTCCACGCTGCTCGACAGCAGCCGCCAGGCGAGCTTTGATCGCGCGGCCTACACGAACTGGTTGCAGCAGTTGCGCGCGGTGTGCACCGAACGTGGCATCGCGCTGATATTCGATGAGGTCTTCCTCGGCTTTCGCCTGGCGCGCGGCGGCGCCCAGGAATACTTCGGTGTGCGCGCCGACATGGTCACCTATGGCAAGACGGTCGCCGGCGGCCTGCCCATCGGCGTGATTTGCGGACGGCGGAAATTGATGCGCAGATTTCGCGACGATCGTCCAGCCGATGTATGTTTTGCACGCGGGACTTTCAATTCCCATCCGTATGTCATGGGTACGATGAACGAGTTCCTGCAGCAGCTGGACTCGCCGACAATCCAGGCGCGCTACCGCGATCTCGATCGCACCTGGGATGCGCGCGCGGCCAGGCTCAATCAGCGGCTGCAGGAAGCAGCCGTCAATGTGCGCGTCGCCAATCTTTCTTCTGTCTGGACGGTCCGCTATCTGCAGCCGTCGCAGTACAACTGGATGTTTCAATATTATCTGCGCGCCCAGGACCTGGCCCTAAGCTGGGTTGGTACGGGCCGCCTCATTTTCAGCCTCGACTACACTGATGCGGACTTCGCCGAGGTCGCCGACCGGTTCGTCTCGGCAGCCCGGCAGATGCAGGCCGATAGCTGGTGGTGGCCGGGCAGTGAGCTCACCAACAAGGCCATCAGACGTCGTGTGCTGCAAGAGATGCTTCGTGTTCGGTTACGTCGTCCATGGGATCGATCAGCTGCCCCCGCAGCAGATACAACGGAGCTCGCCAGTAAAGCATGACATCGTGAAACGGGTCGGTGATGATCTTGGTCAGCCACACCAGACCCGTCTGAACGTCCTTAAGAAAGAACAGCTGCACGGTGCGGAACAGCAGGCCGCCAAATCCGACCGCGAGCCATACTTGCCCCACGTGCTGGATGAACACCGCGCGGCTGGCCGGTGCCGCAAAGATCCCAAAGAGCGTCGGATCGAACCACAGCACCGCCGGTGACAGCGCCCAGATCGCAAGCAGCACGATCTTGCGGTGCAGGTTGTAACCCACCTTGATGTCTTCCTTGTGTTCGTGCGTCGCCTGATTCACCTCATCGTACCCTTTGGGCTCGAAGAAGAAGTGACCCGCCTGACGTGTGACCATGGCAACCAGCCAGCCGATCAGTGCCGCGGCCGCTGGATTCTTGAAGATCAGTGTGTAGGCGGTCAGAAAGCTCAGGGCGCTGACCAGGTGCAGCGTCTGGTTGATACGGCTGTGATGGTAGTAGCGGTGATCATCCCAGCGTTGCAGCTTCAGTGCGCGCAAAAAACCGTGCATCGTGATCTTCCTTCGATAAATGCCGCTAACGCGATGCGGCTATGAAGCAAATATATCAATCGTGTTTCACGCTCATGACAGCGCTCTGCCGACCTGCTGGTTTCGGGAGGACCGTCACGCTCGAAGTGGGGGGATAAGCGCGCGGTGCAGATGCTTGCCGATCGTGGCAGTGGCTGAGACCGCCGTAAAGAAAGTGCCTCCAAGCCGTCACCACGCCGTCATCGTAAGACGGCATCTTCGATAACCAGAGGCAGTGGCTGCCGCAACGAGGACACCGAAACCAGCACATGAAAATCATGATCGTCAGTGACGCATGGTTTCCGCAGACCAATGGCGTCATCACGACGCTGGCCCAGACCGCCGCATCTCTCGGCCGCTTTGGCTACGAAGTGCGAATGGTGACTCCACGCGACTTCGCCACGATTCCCTGCCCGACCTATCCCGAGATCCGGGTGGCGGTATTTCCTTACCGCCCGATGGCGCGCCGTATCGCCACCTTCCGCCCGCAAGCGCTGCACATCGCGACTGAGGGTCCACTGGGCTGGGCGGCACGCCGCTATTGCATCGATCAGGGACTGCGCTTTACCACCTCTTATCACACGCAATTCCCGCAATACCTGCACTCACGATTGCCGATTCCCATCGGCTTTTCCTACGGAGTGCTGCGCTGGTTCCACAGTGCGGGCGAGCGCTGCATGGTCAGCACGCGAAGCATGAGTGAGCAACTGGCAGCGCGCGGCTTCAGGAATTTGGTCCGGTGGCAGCGGGGCGTAGACACGCAGCTGTTCAAGCCCGGCAGCAAGGACTTGCTGGACCTGCCCCGTCCCATTGCTGCCTACGTCGGTCGAGTCGCCATCGAGAAGAATATCGAGGCATTCCTGCGCATGTCCTGGCAGGGCTCAAAGATCATCATCGGCGATGGGCCGGAGCGGCCGCGCCTGCAGGCTCAGTATCCCGGCGCGCACTTCCTCGGCTTCCGATTCGGCGAGGATCTGGCAGCGCACCTGGCGGCGGCAGACATCATGGTATTTCCGAGCCTGACCGACACCTTTGGCCTGGTGAACCTAGAGGCGATGGCCTGTGGCGTGCCTGTGGCAGCCTATCCTGTGACCGGTCCCATCGATGTCATTGATGACGGAGTCACGGGCGCGCTCGATGTCGACCTCGCCCGCGCGGCCCAGAAGGCGCTTGGGATCGATCCGCGCGCTTGTCGGGAACGCGCGCTGCGATCGAGCTGGGTCTCCTGCGCCCACGAGTTTGAGCACAATCTCGTGGCCTGCCAGACGCACGCAGTCCCGTGGAGGACTCGACCCCGTCCGATAACCGGCAGCGTCCTGAACTGATTCGGCGCTCTCGCTAGGACCCGCCTTCAACTCCGCTGGCGTACTATCTCCTGGCTGGCGCAGCAGGCGCGCCAGATCACAGGAGAACTGCCGTGCCCGGATTGCTACCCCAGCCGGACCCTACCGGGCTGCTCGAGTATTCAGTCGTCTACACCGATCGGGCGCTCAACCACATGTCGCAGCGCTTCCAAGGCGTCATGCGCGATATCTCACGGATTCTCAAGGCCGTCTACCAGGCCCGGTCGGCTGTCATCGTGCCCGGCAGTGGTACGTTCGGGATGGAGGCGGTCGCGCGCCAGTTCGCGACTGGCAAGCGCTGCCTGATCATCCGCAACGGCTGGTTCAGCTTCCGCTGGTCGCAGATTCTGGAAGCTGGGCTCATACCCGGCGAATGCGAGATCCTCACGGCGCGTCAGGTCGGCAGTGGCGCCAACGCACCGTTTGCGCCGGTGCCGATCGACGACGCCGTCGCAGCGATCCGGCGCTTCCGCCCGGACATTGTCTTCGCCCCGCATGTCGAGACCGCCTCCGGCATCCTGCTGCCGGAGGACTACGTACGTGCGCTTGGCGCCGCCACCAGAGCAGCGGACGGTCTGCTGGTCCTGGACTGCATCGCCTCAGGCACGATCTGGGTCGATATACGCAGCGCCAACGTGGATGTGCTCATCAGCGCGCCGCAGAAAGGATGGAGCGGCCCGGCGTGCTGCGCACTCATCGCGCTTGGCGAGCGGGCGCGCACCCGGATCGATGCGACCAGTAGCAGCAGCTTTGCCTGCGACCTGAAGAAATGGCTGCAGATTATGGAAGCCTACGAGGGCGGCGCGCATGCCTACCATGCAACGATGCCGACCGACGCACTGGCCCAGGTCCGCGATGTCATGCTCGAGACCGAATCGTACGGGTTCGAGAAGGTGCGCCAGGAGCAGCTGGAGCTTGGCCGGCAGGTGCGAACGCTGCTCGAGAACCGCGGCTTCGCGAGCGTTGCGGCCAAAGGGTTTCAGGCCCCGGGTGTCGTGGTCAGCTATACGAGCGACCCCGAAATCCAGTCAGGCAAGAAATTCATCGGTGCAGGCTTGCAAAGTGCCGCCGGCGTACCGCTGCAGTGTGACGAGCCGCCTGACTTTCGTAGCTTTCGACTGGGGCTGTTTGGACTCGACAAACTGCATCATCCGCAGCGCACCGTGGCCACGCTAGCTGCAGCGCTCGACAAGCTGGGCTGAATCCGGTCGCGATTCGAATTGCGGCTTAGGCGGCGCCTGCGAGGCGGCCGGCTGCAGCTTTGAGCGCCTTGAAGCGCCCAGTCGGCGACAGATTCTCGTCGGCGACCTGTGCGGACCAGAGCGTATCGCGCCTCGCGACAAATTCGCTGCGCGTGAGCTGCTCAAGCGTGCAGGCCCTGGAGAACAGGAAGCCCTGGCCCGCTACGCAGCCGAGCGCCAGCAGTTCAGCTACTTGGGGCTCATATTCGATGCCTTCAGCCACCGTATCGAGCCCAAGGGTTTCGCTGAGCGTGATAACGGCCCGGGCAAGCTCGGGTCCGTTGTCAGTATTCGTCAGACGGCTGACGAAGGAGTGGTCAATCTTGAGGATATCGATCGGGAAGCGGTGCAGGTAAGAGAGCGAGGAGTAACCGGTGCCAAAGTCATCGATCGCCAGCCGCACCCCAAGGGCCTTCAGATCCCGCAGTCGCCCGAGGTTCGCGTCCGTGTCATGCATGATCGTGCTCTCGGTCAGCTCGATCACCAGGTTATTGGGCTCGAGCCCCGACTCCTGCAGTGCGCGCGCGACGTCCCGCACCAAGCCGCCATGCTGCAGGTGGCGACCCGAGATGTTGACCGCGACACGCAGGCCTTCGCCGCCCGCCACGGCACCGCGCCATGCATGTACATCGCGACAGGCCTTCGACAGTACCCAGCAACCGAGCTTTACGATCTGGCCGCACTCTTCGGCGACCTGGATGAACTGTCCGGGAGAAAGCACACCCAGTTCGGGGTGGCGCCAGCGCACCAGGGCCTCGACGCCTAGGAGGCTACGCGTACCGAGATCCACGATGGGCTGGTATTCGAGGAAGAACTCCTCGTTTTCGAACGCACGCCCGAGATCTGCTTCGAGCCGTACCCGTTCGAGCAGCAGCTCCTGCATGTGCGGTTGAAAGGCGACGAAGCGGTTCTTGCCGGAGGACTTGGCGTGATACATCGCAATATCCGCCTTGCTGAGCAGCGCCTCGGCGCCGGCCTGCGGGGTCGACAACGCCACGCCAATACTCGCGGAGACGCGCACTTCGGTGGCGCTCAGCGTGAAGGGCTGATCCAGCGCCTCGACCAGTGAAGCGGCAGCGTGGTCCACCTCAGCGATGATCGAAACACCTTCGATCAGAACTGCAAACTCATCGCCGCCCAAACGCGCGACGGTGTCTGAGCCGCGAAGGGTCTTGACCAGTCGCTGTGCGACCGCCTGCAGTAGCCGGTCACCGGCATCGTGACCAAAGGAGTCATTGATGTTCTTGAAATTATCCAGATCCAGAAACATGACAGCGACGTGCTGCTGGCCGCGGCGTGCCAGAGCCAGAGCGTGCTGCACGCGGTCACGAAACAGGTTGCGGTTTGCCAGCAAGGTCAGAGGATCGTGGAACGCCAGCTGTCGCAGCTGCTCCTCGAGTGCCTTGCGTTCACTGATGTCGCGGAAATTAAGCGCCAGGCCCTGCACGGCTGGGTCGCTGGTGAGATTGCTGCCGACAATCTCAAGCACACTAAAGTCAACGCCATGTTCGACCCGCACTTCGATCGGCCCAACAGCCCGGCCCTGACTCCCGGCAACTTCGGCCAGGAACGCCTTGAGCCGCTCCGCTTCTTCACCTGCCCAGAGATTGAGCAGATTGGTTTCAGTGACATGTTCCGGTCGCAAACCAAGCAGGCGCTCGGATGCGGGCGAAGCAAATCGCAGCGCGCCGTCGGCAGCGACAATCATGATGACGTCCGAGGCATTCGCGATCAGGGACGCGTAGCGATCTTCAACCATGCGTGCTGCGCGGCGCTCACGCACCGAGGCATCGTCGCGCAGGATCAATGCCTGACGCACCATCAGCAGCATCGTCAGCGAAAATACGATCATCGTCATCAGCGTGGTCGGGCCCCCGACGTCGCCGCGTGCAAAATAGACCAACACCAGAAAGGCAGCCAGCATTGCTGCATACGGCAATGATTGGACCAGCGCATCCGATGCGGCAGGCGCTGCGCGCTCTACATTGGCGCTCGCGCGCAGTTGCCAGCGGGCTGCGGCCGCGAACGGCACATAACAGGCCACATACAGCACATCCTCGAAATTTCCTGGCAGATAGCTGCCACTGATCTTGGCGACGGACCACAAGATGTCACCGAAGGACATCATGGCGAAGCCAGCCGTCAGCAGCAGTGGTCCGCGTCGACCACCGGGGTTGCGGGCGCCAGCCAACAGCAACACGCCCAGTGTAAGCAGCAGCACGCAGTTGAGTGCCAGATACGCCTGGCTCAGCGCGTTCTTGATGAAATCGAGATGCGTGGCCGAGGTTACGGGCCGGATCACCAGAAACCAGAAGAACGCGCCGAATCCGACCATCAGAATTGTGGCATCGAGTGTCAACTGGACCCAAGGCACGCGCACGGCAGCAGCGCGGATCAGGAACAGGACGCCAATAAAAAAGGCCGGATAGAAGGCCAGGTAAAAGAAGTCCGGGGTGCCGGGGAAAGGGTCATGGCCCTGGAGCCAGGTGGCAACCGCGATGGTGGTGCCGATGTAATACAACGCCAGGGCCGTGGCCAGGCTGCGCCATGCCGAGCGCTGAGCGCCTGGTGGCAGACGGCGTGCCGTGGCGATCGCAATTACGACCGCAGCGAGGCACGCCGGTGAATCGGCCAACAGTCCGACATAGTGCCGAACGCTCTCGCTGCCAAAGCCCGCGAGCATCCAGACCGCACAAATGAGGACGTAGACTACAAGTCCGATGTAGACCTTGTTGATCCAGCCCCGCTCGGCGCCGCCTCGATCAGACTGCTGTGTTATTGCTGTGGTTATCACCTAGAGACGCCTGAAATTAATCCCTCGGATGCCGGGTCATGCCTGGGCACCGCGTGCCGGACATATCGCAGTCAAATTGATCGATAAGTGCCCGGGCGGCAAGGCGTTACCGCCCGAGATGAGATGCAAGTCTCGCCTGCCGCCCGGCAGCTGTGTCGACGCGCACACATGGCCCGAATCCGCGGGTTAAATAGGCCTCAAATCATAGGGTTGCCGGAGTGCGGGGCGCTGCGGAAACGAAGCCGCCGAGCAGCATAAGGGAACATCAGGGTCTCTCAACTGGCTGGGGGCGATGATTTTTCTGGACGTCAAGGTTCAAGCCCGGCCTTCCCGTTCGACTCCGACGGTTACACACTATGCCGCTCGCCTCATTACCCTAGGACCGGTGCAACCGTGCATTTCCTTCTCTTCTACGAGTTCGTGCCCGACTACCTCACTCGTCGAACTGCTCATCGCGAAAAGCATCTGCAATTGGCCTGGGACTCCCAGCTACGAGGCGAGCTGATTCTGGCTGGGCCCTTTGCCGATCCGGTTGATGGCGCGGTACTGATGTTCAAGTGCGACTCGCGCTCCGTACCCGAGCATTTTGCAGCTACGGATCCGTACGTGACAGGCGGTCTGGTCACGCGCTGGTCTGTTCGTGAATGGACCACTGTTGTTGGCAACGATGCCACGAAGCCAGTGAAGCTTCCGCTTTAGTCCACGACGACAACCAGGACGACGATGCACGCCTGGCCGGCGGCCTCAGGCAGCTTGTCCGGCCCGAGGAATTGAAGTAGTGGAGATCGCAGATGCGGTGGCTAATGATTCAGGGATCTGGTCGGTCCACACTCTGAAGGACTGCAACACAGAGGCGCCAAAGGCAGTAGTGATGGCGACGTCGGCAGCATCGCGCCCGCGAGCAATGATGATGCGGCCAATTCGACGCGCATTGTTGCGCGGATCGAACACGTGCCACGCGCCTCCCAGAAATGCCTCCATACATCCAGAAAAATCCATTGGAGCATCTACCGGCGGCACGCCGATGTCCCCCAGGTAACTCGTGCAGTAGCGCGCGGGGATGTTTAGGCAGCGGCAAAATGCGATTGCCAGATGCGCAAGGTCACGGCATACCCCGTTACGTTCCCGGTAGGTCTCTACCGCGGTCTTGGTCGGACGCGCGTACTGATATCCGAAGGTGATCTGCCGGTTGACGAAGTCGCATATGTTCTGAACACGCGACCAGCCGGGGGCGGAATTTCCGAATAGGCGCCAAGCCTCGTTCATCAACAAATCAGTCTCGCAATAACGGCTGGCCAAAAGATACTGCAGCACGTCCGGGGGCAGCGCGTGCACTGGATGTTCAGTCGCCGACAGATACGCAGACTCCGGCGCACCGCCATCTTCCATGATGCCATCGGCAGTGATTTGTAGTGTGCCGGAAGGTGCCTCCAGACGCGTACAGGTATTGCCAAAGGCATCGACAAAGAACAGCAGTGGCACGGCTGGATTTGTCTGCATGATATCGGGGCGTAGCAGGCGCTGCGTGGGGCCGGGCTGCGAGTGGAGCGCGAGAATTATTGGAGTCGTGTAAGGAACTCCATAGACCAATTCATAGCCAAACCGAATCTTCACCCGCCACCTCGCTACTGGGTGCTGGCTCATTAAGAACTGCTCGTCCCAAGTAGGAGGATAGGGGTGTTTTCGGAGCCATGCTGACGGCGAATGACTCTGTCGGGAGGGGGTACCGTCCTACACCTCGTCTACAGAGCATCAGCGAGTCACGCAAGAACTGCCAAATCAAATTCGGTGCCACGCGGAGTTCCGCGCGCTGACCTCGCTCATGGCCGAATGCGGCTCCAGCTTACGATTAATCCTGGCCGCCATGTGGCGCCGCCGTCGTCGGATAGAGACTCTGTATAGGTGTGAGAGGTCGGTTCGATGTTTGACCACACGCCGCGCACCAGAACCGTGCGGCCGTCATAGCTGTCCTGCGAATAGAATTCGCCACGTCCGTTTTGGAAGTCCCCGATCATCGGCGCAGCCCAAACACCAGACTGTCCGTTAACGAACGACTGACTCCACTGACGCCCTTTTGAATTGTAGAGGAAGAGGGCCAAACCTCCCCAGTGAACCCCCGGTCCGTCGGCGTCGATCTGCTCGAGCCAGCCGTGGCCATTCCAGACTTTGCTCACGGCAATGATTCCTTCTAGTTCGACGACCCGTTGGCCGTCCGCGAAGGGATTGAGAATGTGGCTAATGCGGGCGGACCAGCGCCCGGACAGGAAGTCGAGATCGTGCGCCCCATTCTGGAGGAACGCTGAATCGGCCGCCCGCGGCATCTCGTGAGCGGGCGCGACCAATAGACACAACATCCCTGCAAGGGCCGCGGATCTCCACGCTTGGCGTCTCGACTTCATGGCAGCCACTTATGATCGAAGATCGGCCTGCCGCGAAGATCCGGTTGCGGGAGAAGTTGCTGGTCCAATGTTACAGACTTGCCGCTCAGCCACCGATGGCTTTATGCAGGAGGTTCAAAGCACGATCGAGTCCCGCCTCGTCGGCGGCCCCAAATCCAAACACCAGACCGGATGGCGGCGGGCGCTCGTAGGCGAAGCGGGCCAGCGAGTGAATCTTGATATTGTGGTGCGCCAGGGCGCCGGCTATCTCCTCTGCGTCTACACCGGAGCTCACCGTCGCAGTCACGTGCATGCCGTAGGTCGAGGGAATCGGGGTGAGCGCGCCCGCGAATTCGTCACGCAGCCGTGCCAGGAGGTGCGCGCGCCGGCGGCTGTAGATGTGGCGCATCTTGCGAACGTGGCGCGTGAGATGGCCCCCGTCGATGAAGGCGGCGACGCCCGACTGCATTGGAGCCGAAACGTGCCAGTCGGCGCAGTTCTTGGCCGCGATCAAGGCGGTCTTTGCCCACCGCGGCGTCACGACGAACCCGACCCGCAACCCCGGCAACATGCTCTTGGAGAATGTGCCGACATGAAAAACCACTTCCGGATCCTGTGCCTTCAGCGCCGCAAGCGGGCCGTCATCGTTGCGGAACTCGCCGTCGTAATCATCCTCGACAATCACCGCCTCATGCCGGCGCGCAAATCGGATCAGCGCTTTGCGCCGCTCGGCCGAGAGAGCAGCGCCGAGGGGAAACTGGTGCGAAGGACACAGGCAGATCACGTTTGAATCAGCGGGAAGCGCCTCCACGACGAGCCCTTCAGTATCGACCGCTGCCGAGATGAGCTGCGCACCCGCCGCGGCAAACGCCACCCGCATCGGTGGGTAGCCTGGATCCTCGACCGCCACTACCGCGCCCCGCGCGCCCACCAGTATTCGGGCCAACAGGTCGAAAGCCTGCTGCGCGCCTGCGGTGACGATGATTTCCTCCGGGCGAGCGGCGATGGCACGCGTGGTCGCGATGTGGCGCGCGATGGCTACGCGCAGTCGCTGGCTTCCCTGATCACCTTCGGGACTGCGCGGGCGCACCGGGGCGCGTTCTATTCGCAGCAACTGCCGGCCAATCGCGCGCCGGAATGCTTCATGCGGGAAGAGCCGTGAATCAACCATGGCGGCGCGCAGATCGACCTCGCCGCGGCGTGTGCCAGCGATGTTGTCGCCTGCGACGCGCCAAAAACCCAGCGATTTCCTCACCTCCGGCTGCACCCAAAAGTCATTCAGACGCGCATAGGGGACCTTGAGGCTAGAGGCGGCAGAGGAAGCACGCGGACGGGGAAGGTCCTTGGCGACGTAAGTCCCCGATCCGCGGCGCATGACGACATGACCTTCGTGCCATAGCCGCTCATATACCGCCACCGCCGTGTTTCGCGATACTCCGAAGGTGCTCCTGGATCGCCGCGACGGCGGCAGCTGAGCTCCCGCTGAGAGGCGCCCGTCCAGAATCGCTGCCCTAAGCTGCTGATAGAGCATGGACGCTGCATCGCGCGCGCCCTTTGCAGGTTTCTTGATCTCGATCTCGAACACTGGTTCTGTCATGCCCGTTCCACAGCAATGCGAAGCGGGCGCGATTATAGCCCTCGCACGCCAGGCAGCGTCCGGTGCAGGGCATGGCTATCCGGGACCTGGACTGCCTACTGGCTTCCGGGCTTCGCTGCTAGTGGATTGCCATCACGGATCCGGGTAAGAATGGCACTGAATCCAGTCACCCAGGTGCGGCCGCCGTCTTGCGAATATGAAATTTCATAGCGATGAGAATTCGCTGTGATATCCGACCATACACCGCGCACGATGACGTTGCGGCCCTGATACAGTTCCGTAGAAAACAGCTCCGCGCGACCCCCCGTGAAACTGCCGATCGTCGGCAGATTGATGACACCTGCATCGCTGTCGATGTAGGACTGGCTCCATTGGCCGGCCTTTGCGTCATAGAGAAAAAGAGTCGCTCCTTCCCAATGCCCATCCGGTCCGTCGGCTTCGATTTCCTCAAGCCAAGCGCGGCCGCCCCACACAGGCCGGGCCGTCTTTGTACCCTCCATAGTAATGTGGTGTGTTCCGCCGTCGAATGGGTCGAGTGTGCGGGTAATGTGCGTAT
>JBEKOK010000017.1:0-23901 GCA_049521875.1 Steroidobacteraceae bacterium | reverse complement strand
TCCAAGAAAAGACTGATCCGGCCTGAGGGGCCGGATCAGTCTACTTCAGTGGCTACTTAGCGAGGCAATTACTCACGGATCTGCGTGATCTTCGAGCCTTCGAGCGACAGATCGCCGATCAGGCCATGCTCACCCATGACGACACTGATCACCGGGCGGCGCAGCGTTTCGCTGTCGTACTTCACATCCGCACCGCGCGCCGGCAAGGCGGCACCGGCTTCGGCATCCATGGTCCAGCCGTGGCTGCGCTCGAACTTGTTGGCAGCCTCCGGGGTCATGAACAAGATGATTTCCGAGTGCTCGGAAATGCCAAGCGACGCGCCGATCGAAGCGCCGCTCAGAGCGTAGCGGTTCATGATCTTGCCGTTCACCAGCAGCTCGCCATCACCGTGCCGACCGCCGATGCCGACGGCCGCCTTGGTGACATTCGGAAATACCAGCACGGCGGCGGCCTTGCTCAGCAGGTCACTGTTACCCGGAGCCCGCTGACTGAAGGACTGCAGCGTGGACTGCGTGTTGGCGTCGACCTCGGCGTCACTGCGGGCGGCTGCTGCGCCGGCCCAAGTCAGTGTGAGGGCAACCAGCACGCCACCCACTACTTTGCTTGAAGATGCGTTCATAGTCATAGTCTCCTGTGGAAGAAATTCCGTCTGTCGGAATCCTAGGCTGCGCGGTCTCCCTGCCGTATCGGACCCGAGCGTGAGCCTCCCTAGGAATTTGCCTACAGCCTCGAGGCAGCGGGCGGCCGATGCGTTCCCAAGGTGCAAGAGTTGCGCAGTATCCGGCTGCTGCGCCGCAGAGCTGATAGATGCGGGCATTCACGGCCCCAGGGCTTATGATCTGGGTGCACTGCACGCATCAGCCGCCAACGGCCTTTAGCGCCAGTGCAGAATTTGCCACGTCGGATAGCAGGAGCCATTAAGAGAGATGCTCGGATTTGATCGCCGCTATGTGCTGATCCCGATTCTGCTGTCCATCATGCTGCTGGTCAGTGCATTTGTGATGGATCTGGATGCGCAACGCCGGCTGGCGGCGAGCACGCAACGCGTGCAGGAACAGCTGCAGCGCGCGGCGCTGCTCAACAATCTGATGCAGATGGTGGTCGAGGCCGAGAGTGGCCAGCGCGGTTACCTGCTGACCGGCGAGCCGAGTTTTCTGGTGCCCTACCAGAGTGCCGTTGCCCAGCGTGAGTCGGTACTGGCGGAACTGCAGCGGGTCTACGAATCCCAGGATCCGCAATTTGCCGAGCCACTGCAGAGTATCGAGCAGCTGACCGCTGATGAGCTCGGTCAGCTCGAGATCGGTCTTAAACTTAAGCAAAACGCTGGCGAAGCGGCGGTGGAGTTTACCCGCACCGGGATCGGCCGCACGACGATGTTGCGGCTGCGCGAAGCAGTTACAACAATGCGCGGCCTTGAAGATTCCGCCGTACCCGCGCTGATCGAAGCCCAGCGTCGCGATCTGCTGCTGACCCGAGGCATCACGGCGGCCGGGTTGCTGATCAATGTGATCCTGGTGCTGCTGGCCGGGCTGCTGGTCAGCCGCCAGATACGCCGGCGGGTCGTCGACGCACAGCGTGTGCTTGAGGAGCGCAATGCGCTCGAGGACCTGGTGGCGGCACGTACCGCTGATCTGTCGGCACTCTCAAGCCACCTGCAGGTGATCACCGAGCAGGAAAAAGGCGCGCTGGCGCGTGAGCTGCACGATGAGCTGGGCAGCCTGCTGGTCGCCGCCAAGATGGACATCACCTGGCTGCGGCGCAAGGTGCACGTCGAAGATGAGGATTGCCGGATACGCTGGCAGCGCGTCCTTGCCACGCTCGACTCGGGCGTCGATCTGAAGCGCCGGGTCGTGGAGGAGCTGCGTCCGACGCTGCTCGATAACATGGGGCTGCTGACCGCTCTTCGCTGGCAACTGCAGGAATCCTGCGGCCGCGCAGGCCTTCGATGCCTCGAGTACCTGCCGGAGTCCGAGCCCCAGCTGAGCAGCGCGGCGGCAATCGCGATCTTCCGCGTCGCGCAGGAAGCAATGACGAATGTCATCAAGCATGCCGAGGCCACCGAGGTCGAACTACGAGTCACCTTCGATGCCGAGCAGCTGACACTGAGCCTGAGCGATAACGGGGTAGGCGTGCCGCCAGAGCGCCTGAAGGCATCGGGCTCGCACGGGCTGCTGGGGATGCGTCATCGGGTGCAGGCCCTCGGCGGCACCTGGACGTTGTCGCCGGGAGCGATGGGGCGAGGGACAGAAGTGCGGGTGCAGATCCCGCTGAGCCGGATACAGGCGCCTCCGGATGACCCGCTGCTGGTGGATGCCGATTTCTAGCTGACGCGCGCACCTGCCCTGAGTCGGTATGGCGCCGCACTCGCGACGCTCAGGCAGCAGAGGCCGCGGCGACTTCGCGCAGCACGTCACCTATCCGATCGAATTCGCGCGCCTTGTCGAGGAAGTAACGCACTCCGAGCGCGCTCGCCTCGCGCTGGTACTGCGGTAGCGCAAAATTGGTCAGTACGACCGTGACGGCGCGCCGGGGCAGGTCAGCGGTCGCGCGCAGCACGCCAAAGCCAGTGCCCTGCTTCAGATGCAGATCCAGCAGCAGCACGTCGATGCGGATCGAGCGCAGAATCGTCACTGCCGCGCGTTCGCTGTCAACGACCGCTATCAGATCGATACCCGGGACTTGAGCGAGCAACTCGCGCAGTCGCTCCTGCAGAACCGCGGAGTCCTCGACCAGCAGGACCTTCAGTGGCGGGTTCGCGCTCATAGCGAGCGCGGGTCCGGTGATGAGTTGCTCCCGTCCATAAGTGACCATAAGTCTGCCACATCGCCCCGGGGCGCGAGTATCGGAGACGTCCTACACTGGCCTGATTATTGGATCAATCCGCTGCGCAACGCGTAGGTCGTCAGGTCTGCATTGTTCTTGAAGCTCATCTTTTCGAGGATGCGGCTGCGGTAGGTACTGACGGTCTTGACACTGATACACAGCTCGGCGCCAATCTCCGAGACCGCGCGGCCCGCCGCGAGCTTGCACAGGATCTGGAATTCGCGCTCGGACAGCCGCGAATGCAGCGGCTGCTCGGAATCGCTGTCCATATCCATGATCAACACGTCCGCCAGCGCCTCGCTGACATAGCGATGGCCGCCAAGCACGGTGCGTACCGCCTTGAGCAGCTCATCAGCCGCGCTGTCCTTGGACAGGAAGCCACTGGCGCCGGCCCGCAGCACATTGACCGCATACTGCCGCTCGGGCAGGCCACTCAGTATCAGGACCTTGGTCTCCGGGTGCGTGGCCCGGACATGGCGCAGGATGTCGAGCCCGTTGCGATCGGGCATGTTGATATCGAGCAGCAGCAGGTTCCAGTGACTGTCGCGCAGCTGCTCCAGGGTCTCGCGTCCTGAGCCGGCATCGCCAATGGCGCTAATCGTCTGGTCCATCTCCAGGAACTGGCGCAGCCCGGCGCGCACCACCGCATGATCGTCGGCGATCAGCACTCGGCTCATCAGCAGCTTCTCCCCGCGAATTACATTTCGGCGAAATGCGCCGGCTGATTATAGCTGCTCAGGCGGTTGTATAGGGTGCGCAGGCTGCAGCCCAGGGCAGTGGCCGCGCGGCGCTTGTTGCCATCGAAATGCGTCAGGGTCGCCTCGATCAGCGAGCGTTCGACCGTTTCCAGCTTGGAACCGACCGCAATCCGCAGGCTTGCGCCCTGGCTGTCCCGCTCAAGCAGCGGTTCACTCTGTGCCGTCGAGCTGATCGGTGAGGGCTCTACCTGGCTGTCGCACAGGATAAAGGCACGCTCGATCGCATTGTGCAGCTCACGTACATTGCCGGGCCAGCGATGGTGAGCGAGCCTCTGCAATGCGCCGGGGCCAAAGCGCTTGTGGGTGCCGGCGGCCGCATTGAGGTCGGCAAGATAGTGCTCGGCCAGCAGTTGCAGGTCGGTGCCGCGATCGCGCAGCGGCGCGACGTGAATCGGAAACACCGCCAGCCGATACAGCAGGTCTTCGCGCAGCTGCCCGATCTCGACCGCGCGCAGCGGGTCGCGGTTGCTGGCCGCAATAATCCGCACATCGACGGCGATCTCACGTGTTCCACCGACGCGAAAGAAGGCCGAAGATTCGAGCACACGCAGCAGGCGCGTCTGCAGGTCGGCAGGCATTTCAGTAATTTCATCCAGGAACAGCGTGCCGCCATCGGCGCGCTCGAAGACGCCGGCGTGCGTGCGCAGTGCCCCGGTGAAAGCGCCTTTCTCATACCCGAACATTTCCGCTTCAATGAGCGAGTCGGGGATGGCCCCGCAGTTGATGGCGATGAACGGGCCATCGGCGCGGCCGCTGGCCGCATGGATTGATTGGGCGACCAGCTCTTTGCCGCAGCCGCTCTCGCCGGTGATCAGCACACTGGCACTGGTCGGCGCGACGCGCTGGATCTGATCGTGAAGCGCGCGCATCGGTGCCGAAAATCCGAGCAACTTCGGCTTCGGCGGCGCGACCGGGATCTGGAATACGGGCGAGGCAACAGTGGCCGGCTGCTCATGATTCATCGTCGTTCATCCTCTGTCGGTGGTTGCAACTCCTGCAGTGCCTTTGTAACTAAGCGCACATAACGGCAGTAGCGGCTTGCACCGCAGCGTTGATCGGACATTTGAACTTTTTCTGTAAGATTCCTCCTACAAATTTTGTCAACTGGTTGATCAACGTCGCTCATGCACTACGGTAGCGGCAGTGCACTTCAGCGATTACGAGCGCGCGATACCGCGGCGCCCAGTGTGGCATGGCGATTGCTAATCCGTGGCTGGAGCTTCAACAGAAGCGTGGCTCGAAGTGGACACCGGAATTTGAAGACGACCGCGTGGCTCCGGCGAGAATGGGTTCGTCGACTGGAGTTGCCGTACCGTCCAAATGCCCCGGTGAGATTGGCGGCAAGCCCGTGTTCCGATCAGGGTGGCGCTGCGATCACAGCCCGGCATAAGGGGTGACCACTTCGGCGGCTGTGACACACGCGGCGCCGGTCAGGCCGGGGCGGGTTGTGGCTCGGGCACCGTGGCCAGCTCGCGGGTCGCACTTTCCAGGAACTCGAGAATCAGGCGGCTGGAATGCGGCCCCGCTGCTTCGAAATATTTGTGGCGCGGATCGCCGCCGCTCCAGGCGTGTCCCAACGCCTCGATCCGCAGGCTCTGCACGTAGAGCGCTTCCCCATGCCGGTAATCACGCCTGCTGCAGGCGACTCCGGCGTCTTCCGATTCGATCGCTGGGCCGGCCGTAAGCGCAACACCGTGCTCTTCACAGAGCGCGCACAACTGCGCCACGATCTGCTCTGAATTGATCGGGTTGACCACCTCATCGGCGCTGCCGCAGATGACCAGCGTCGGGACCGGTACAGCGGCGGGGCCGAGCTGCTGCGTGAGTGCGCGCGCCAGATTTACCGGGTCTTCGCTCGAGCCGCTACGCATCACCTTGATTGCCTGGATGGCGTTATCGGCCGCGCCGTACATCACTCCTGAATAGAGCACGCAGGCCACAAAACGGGCACCGAAGCGCGCCGCGAGCACCGCGGCCATCGCGGCACCGGCCGAGAAGCCACACAGGTAGACCTGCTCGCCGTTGAGCGGATGCTTGCGCAGCACCTCATCGAGTACGCGCATCAGCAACGCGGTCTCGCCTTCGCCGGCAATCACCTCGGGGTCAAACCAGTTCCAGCAGCGCAGAGCGTTGGCACGCTGGCGCTGCTCGGGATAGAGCACCGCGATGCCCGCCGTGGCGGCGAGCGCATTCATGCGCGTGCCTTCGGCGAACTGCAACGCATCCTGCGTACAGCCATGCAGCATCACCAGCAGTGGCAGGCGCTCGGTGACTTCATTACGGGCGGGCAGGAACAGCCGGTAGGAGAGTTCGCGCGAACGATTGCGACCCAGGAAGCCGCGGCTTCGCGGCTCGACGTATTCGCCGCGCAGCCACGCGGGGCCCTGCGGCTTCGGGAGTACCCGTTGCAGCAGCGCCTGGATCGGCTTGTTCCGTGGAAACAGGCGCCGCAGCAAGCTCGACTTCAAATGCGCTCTCCCTGTGGAATCGATACAGACTAGCTGGTTTGGCCCCCCGATGTGGCGATCAGAATCGATCGACGTCGTTAAGCCTTTGATTTATAAGCATCATTGCATTCGCAATGAACGCCTTGACAATAAATGCCTAGGCAGTAGAATGGCGCGCATAGACGAGGAACCAGGCATGGGCGCGACTGCACAGATCTATGACGTGAACACCTTCCAGCCGGCCAAGGCTGTGGGGCAGCTGATGTGTCGGGTGCGCGCGGCCTACATCGCGGCACTCGATCAGGCGCTGGCCCAGGAGCCCGAGATTGCGGGCCTGGAAATCAGTGCGGCCCAGTACACGATCCTGAATGTGCTCGAGCAACGCGGCGTGGATTCGGCGGCGCAGCTGTGCAAGGACATTTCCTACGATGGCGGCGCGATGACACGCATGGTGGATCGGCTCGAAGCCAAGGGCCTCGTGAGCCGCCGCCGCTCGGAAGATGACCGACGGCTGATCAACCTGGAGCTGACCGAGGAAGGGCGGCTTGCCGTGCCGAAGCTCCGCGCCTGTTCAGCGCAGGTGCTGAATCACCTGCTGCGCGGCTTCAGCGCGACTGAAGTGCGCCAATTTGAGGGATTTCTGGCCCGGATGCTCCAGAACAGCTGACCTTTTTTTGACCACATACTTGCCTAGGCATTGACAGCTGCTGCAGTCATATACAAATGAAACATATGCATATCACCACGACTCCCTGGTTCCAGCGCGCACGCCATTCGCTGCAGCAGCTGGGTCCGTACGCAGTGCTGTTCGCCCTGCCGGGCGGGAGCCTGCTGGCACCGGCCTTGTGGGTGTACCGGCACTGGCATGGAGAGCGCAAATGAACCTCACGCGTGCCCAAGTCTTCCTCGCGCTGCTGCTGCTGATCACCGGATGCGCCAGCACGCACGGACTCAAACCCTCGGCGACGCTGTACACGCCCGAGCAGCTCTCGGCCACGCAGACTTTCGCCGATGCGAACGTGCGTGCCGATGCGTGGCCGAGCTCCGAGTGGTGGCTGACGCTGGCCGACCCGCAGCTCGATCAGCTGATCCGCGAGGGCCTGCGTGACAGTCCGAGCCTGGCAGTGGCTGCGGCACGCACGCGCGCGGCACTGGCCGAAGCGGGATTCAGCGACGCAGCGCGAGTGCCGCAACTCTCGGCGCTCGGCGATGTGACGCGCGCCCATTTCTCTGCCGACGGTTTCGTGCCACCGCCCTATGCCGGTGCCACTGCTGATTTGAGTACGCTGCAGGCATCCCTCAGCTGGTCGGTAGATTTCTGGGGTGAGCAACGTGCGGCCTACCAGAATGCCCTGGGTCTGGCGCAGGCGAATGCCGTCGATGCCCAGGCGGCGAAGCTCGCGCTCTCGAGCAGCATCGCTTCGGCCTACATTGAGCTGCAGCACAATTACTTGCTGCTCGATGTCGCGCAGGCGACGCTGGCGCAGCGCGAGCAGGTGACTTCGCTGACGCGCGATCGCAATGCCGCTGGGCTCGATTCACGGCTGGAACTGAAGCAGACCGAGCAGACGCTGCCCGCCACGCGCGAAGTAGTGATCCAGCTGCAGGAGACCATCGAGCGTACGCGCCACGAACTGGCCGCGCTGCTTGGTGCCGGTCCGGATCGTGGGCTTGCCATCGAACGGCCGAGTGCGACCGCCCTGGCGCAGCCCGCACTGCCGAGTCAGTTGCCCTCCGAGTTGCTCGGTCGGCGACCGGACCTGCAGGCACAGCGCCTGCGCGTGACGGCCGCGGCCGAAGCCATCAAGGTGCGGCAGGCCGCCTTTTATCCGAATGTTGACCTGATCGCCTTCGCCGGTTTCCAGCGTTTAGGTCCCGGTGCGCTGCTCAACGCCGGCGAGCGGCAGATCGGCGCCGGCCCGGCGCTGACACTGCCACTGTTTGATGCCGGCCGCCGTCGCGCACAGCTCTCGGGTGCGGATGCCGCCTACGATGTCGCGGTCGAGCAGTACAACCAGGCGCTCGCCGATGCGCTGCGCGATGTTGCCGATGAGCTAAGCGCCACACACAGCATTGCGGCCCAGCAGGTTGAGCAGCAGCAGGCGCTGGCGGCGGCGCAGGAGGCCTATGACCTGGCCGTGCTGCGCTATCGCGAAGGCATCGGCAACTACCTGCAAGTGCTGGTGACCGAGGATCCGCTGCTGACGCAGCGGCAGCTCGCCGCTGATCTGCAGGCCCGAAGCCTTCAGGTCGCGGTCGGTCTGGCGCGCGCCCTGGGTGGTGGCACCGCGCCCGCACCGGCGCTGATCGCGAAGAACCCCTAAGTACACGCTCATTGCCTTCGAGGAGATTGTCCATGGACACACCCAACACGACACCCGTCGCCACGCGCAGGCAGCGCACCCTGTGGCTCGGATTTGGCCTCGGCGGATTTGCGCTACTCGGCCTGGTCTACGGCGCCTATTGGACGCACACGCTACGCTATGAGCAGTCGACCGATGATGCGTACGTCAGTGGCAATATTGTGCAGATCACGCCGCAGATTGCCGGAACCGTAGTCGGGATTGGTGTCGATGACACGCAGTTTGTCGAAGCCGGCACCTCCCTGGTCAAGCTCGATCAAGCCGATGCCAAGGTGGCGCTCGATCAGGCCGAAGCGGAACTGGCTCGCACCGTGCGCGAAGTGCGCACGCTCTATGCGACCTCCTCACAGCTGCAGGCGCAGGTCAGCCAGCGTGCATCGGATCTCTCGTTGGCGCAGCAGGATCTGGCGCGCCGCGAGCGGCTTGGCAGTTCTGGCGCGATCTCCAACGAGGAGTTGCAGCATGCCCGTGATGCTGAGCGCAGCGCCGAAGCGGCCTTGAGCTCCGCCCAGCAGCAGCTGCGCGCCGGCCGCGCCCGCACCGATGGCACAACGATCGAGGAACATCCCGACGTGCGTAATGCCGCGGCCCAGGTGCGCAGCGCCTATCTCGCCTTTGCGCGCACCACGCTGCCGGCGCCGGTCGCCGGGTTCGTGGCCAAGCGCAACGTACAGCTGGGGCAGCGGGTCAGCCCGGGCCTGACGCTGATGGCGATCGTGCCGCTCGATCAGGTGTGGGTCGATGCCAACTTCAAGGAGCCGCAGCTCGCCGCAATGCGTGTCGGGCAGCCGGTTACGCTGAGCGCGGATCTGTATGGTCACAGCGTGCTCTATCACGGCAAGGTGGCCGGTTTTGGCGCCGGCACCGGTTCGGTGTTCTCGCTGCTGCCGGCCCAGAATGCCACCGGCAACTGGATCAAGATCATCCAGCGCGTACCGGTTCGGGTCGCCCTCGATGCCAGGGAGCTGGCCGCCCACCCGCTGCAGATCGGGCTCTCGATGCGCGCCGAAGTGGACACCCATGATCGCAACGGGCCGCGGCTCCCGACGCTGGCACACAACACCAGCGGCTACGCGACCGATGTCTTCGATGCCAACGACCTGATTGCTGACCAGCGCGTGCATTCGATCATCCTCGCCAACGAGGCTACAGCGACGGCGACTCAGGAAGCTGCGGCCAGCAGCCGCCTTGCGCACAGCCAGCCGCCGGCACATCACCTCGTGGCAGCCGCTACGCGGTTGTAGAGCACCGCGCTGCCACGAGAGTCCCGCGATGAGCACTGATATCAAGGCAAGTGCTGCGCCTACCGAGTTTCCGCCGCTGCGTGGCATAACTCTCGGCATCGGCGCGGTGGCGCTCGCGCTCGCGACGTTCATGAATGTGCTCGACACTTCGATCGCCAACGTATCGCTGCCGGCGATCGCCGGGGACCTGGGTGTGTCGCCGGATCAGGGCACATGGGTGATTACCTCCTTTGGCGTGGCGAACGCGATCTCGCTGCCGCTGACCGGCTGGCTGACGCGGCGCTTCGGTCAGGTGCGGCTCTTTACCTGGTCCGTGTTGCTGTTCGTGGCCGCCTCGTTCCTGTGCGCGCTCGCACCAACGATCGGGCTGCTGATCTTCTTCCGCGTGCTGCAGGGTGCGGTCGCCGGACCGATGATTCCGCTGTCGCAATCGCTGCTGATGTCGAGCTATCCGAAGGCCAAGTCCGGCACGGCACTGTCGGTGTGGGCGATCACGACGATGGTGGCGCCGGTGGTTGGACCGCTGCTGGGCGGCTGGATCACCGACAACATCTCCTGGCCGTGGATCTTCTATATCAACGTGCCGGTGGGCCTCGCCTCCGGGCTCGCGGTCTGGTCGATCTATCGCAAGCGCGAGACCCCGACCGTCAAGGTGCCGATCGACAAGATTGGCCTGGGCCTTCTGGTAATTTGGGTCGGTGCCCTGCAAGTAATGCTCGACAAGGGCAAGGACCTTGACTGGTTTGCCTCGCCGCAGGTCGTGGTGCTGGCAATTATCGCGGCGGTCGGCCTGTTCGCATTCCTGGTCTGGGAGCTGACCGAGCGCAATCCGATCGTCGATCTCGGGTTGTTCCGCAATCGTAATTTCTGGGTCGCCAGCCTTGCGATGGCGCTGGCCTACGGTACCTTCTTTGGCAACGTCGTACTGCTGCCGCTGTGGCTGCAACAGTACATGGGCTATACCGCAACGCTCGCTGGTGTGGTGCTCGCACCGGTCGGGGTGCTGGCGGTGCTGCTTACACCGGTCGTGGGCAAGGCGATGCGGCGGATCGATGCGCGGCTGATTGCGACGGTCGCCTTTGGCGTGTTCGCACTGGTGTTGGTGATGCGCTCTAAGTTCACCACCGACTCGCCGCTCGCAACCCTGCTGGTGCCGACGCTGATCCAGGGCGCCGCGATGGCCTGCTTCTTTGTGCCGCTGGTGACGATCTCGCTCTCGGGCATTTCCCCTGAGAAGATTCCTGCCGCCTCGGGGCTGTTCAATTTCTCGCGCATCACGGCCGGCTCTTTCGGGACGTCGATTGTGACCACGCTCTGGGATCGGCGCGCGACGCTGCACCATGCGCGCCTGGTCGAGCACCTGAGTGCTGCCGATCCGGCCACAGCCCAGGCGCTTTCCGGCCTGCCCGGCGGCGCAGCCGGCGGCGAGCAGAGTCTGTCGCTCCTCAATCGTCTGGCCGATCAGCAGGCGTTCATGCTCTCGGCCAATGACATCTTCTATTTCTCCGCGCTGCTGTTCCTGCTGCTGATCGGCGTGATCTGGCTCGCGCGTCGCTCCGGTAGCGCGGCGCCGGGCGCCGCGGCCAGTGCCGCGCACTGATCCGGGTCCGCACTCCTATTGTTGTGACCTAGGCCGCGACCTGCGCACAGCGGCAGATGATCGCGGTGCCGCCGGCGGGCCGACGCAGGATCGAGAAGCGGCCGCGCAATGCGGCGGCACGTAGCGCCAGTGACTTGAGACCAAGACCGGCCGAGCGGAGGCCCGCGGCATCAAAGCCAATGCCGTCATCCTCGATCGCCAGCGTCAGATGTGTTGCGGTTACTTCGAGGCGCACCGTGATCCGGCTGGCATGCGCATGTTTGAGGGCGTTGTTTACTCCTTCGCGCGCGATCTGGTAGAGGTGCTCGCGCATCGTCAGCGGAATATCGAGTGCCGCGCTGCCATCGATCTGGACGTTCAGCAGATCGCGTGCGCCGGGGGGCAGCTGCGCGCGCAGCTCACCCAGTGCCCGCAGCAGGTCACCCCCGGTGGCCTCAAGCGGCGAGAGCCCATTGAGAATCTGCTCATAGATTCGCCGCGCCTCCTTCAGCGCCGTGGCGACAAAGGTGACTGCCGCTACCCGTGCCGAACCGCCCTCGGCAATAACCCGGTGCAGATTGGCGATGCCGAGGTGCAGCGCCGTGAGCGTTGGGGCGAGCCCATCGTGCAGCTCGTGAGCGAGTCGCCGGCTCTCACCATCAGAGGCTTCGAGTACGCGGCGCCGCAGCTCATTGCGCTCGGTCACATCGAGGGCGAAGCACAGGTACTCGGCCTCGCCGCTCATGTCGACCAGCGTCGTGCTCAGTTCGACCTCGAACGGATCGCCGGCACGCGTGCGGTGTACGCTGCTGAGCACCAGTGTCGCGGCCGCCTCCGGCCGCGGGCGCGCATCCAGCGCTCCGGGTTCAGCTTCGAGCGCGCGCACCGGCAGACCGACCAGCGCCGCGCGCGGATATCCATACAGGCGCTCGGCCTCGGCGTTGACCATCGTGATGCGATCACTGAGCGCGCCATAGGCGTAGACCGGCCGCGGAATGGCCTCGAACAGCGTTGCGTAGCGCTCCTTGAGCCGCAGCAGCGCCAGCAGCGCCTGATCGTACCCCGCGGTGATGGTCGCGATCGCCAGACCGGTCGCGAACAGCAGGCCGATAAATTCCCACAGCATTTCCGGACCCGCCGCAGTACCGTCTTCAGCGAACGCACCCAATCCCCAGCCATAACCCACGGTGGCGCTCAGCGAGAGTACGAGCGTCGCTGCGGCCGCCAGTGCTACGCCAAAGCGCACCGCTGCAAAGGCGACGATCGCGATGCCGAGCGCCAGCATCGGCAGGCGCCAGAGCGGTGATGGGCCAGCCGCAGTCGCGACCGCGATGGCCGCGAGCATCAAGGCTATCAGCACACTCTCGCTCCAGCGCGGGCGCCGGCGCAGCGCCCGCAGCGGCGGCACCACAATCGGCACCAGCAGCAGGATGCCGGCGATGCCGTTGAACCACCACAACAGCGACGAGCGCCACTCGCTCGCCGTCAAGCCGAGGTAGCGCTCGATATCCGGCGCGACGCTGTTAACCATTTCCGCCGACAGCGTGTGCGGGGCCACGGCCAGTGCGATATGCAGACCAGTGATATCGAAGACCACCGGCACACTGCGGGCGATCATTGCGGCCACCAGCAGGATGCCGAGATCACGCAGCCGATCGAAGGCGCGATGCAGTCCCCAGCGGTTGAGCAGCTGCACCGCCGCCATCGCGCCCAGCGTTTCGCCCAGCGCATCCGAAGTCACGGTGAGCCAGGAATCGTGGGCCAGGCCGCCCCACACCAGCAACGAGCCGACGAACACCGCCGGTGCCAGCCGCAGACCGCCCAGCAGCAGTCCGGTCACCGCGATCCCGTTGGCAAGCCACGGTATCGCCATCCCGGGGATGAAGCTCACGTGGGTAGCATCGAGGGTGTGCAGGAACGCAAGGCCTACGGCGCCCGCAGCAAAATAGGCCAGTGTCAGAGCCAGGCCCTGCAGGCAGGTGCGCGCGAACGAAGTGGGCCGATTATCCGGGCGCAGCGCCGCTCCGGCAGGAGCGCTCGGCGGCGGCTCACGCAACGGGGCGCTGCTCACCGGCTGGGTGGCTTCGACGGCCTGCGCGCAGTGGATACTCACGCGATGGCCGCCGAAGCGGCTCAGCCCGTGTTCCAGTCGCACGCGAGTCGCCGCGGCGCGTATGCCAATTGGCGTCATTTCCGAGATGTTGTCGCTCGGCGCCGGTGTCGCCGGCGCATCATCCTCGACACTGATACGTAGCTGCTCCGCGGTCACATCGATCAGCACGAACACATTCAGTGCCCCGGGCCGCAGCAATGCCGAGCGCACGGCATCCTCGGCAATGCGGTACACATGCTCGCAGCGCTCGACCGACAGCGTCACCGGTGCCAGTGCTCGCACCGATACGTGCACGGCCGGGCCGTCGCCGGCGCCGAGCACTTCGGGCAGCTGGTGCAGTGCTTCGATCAGATCATCGGACTCGTAGCGTATGGCCGAGGCGCCGCGACTGAGCTGTCGGCACATGCGCGTCGAGACCGCGGCCGTTTCATCCATGGCAGTGAGCAGCAGCGGGTCGAGCGCCTCGCCCTGATTGGCGGCGCTGATCAGCCGCTCGGCCGCCCAACCCAGGCGTGCGAGCGCCGGACCGAGACCGGTGCGGATTTCCTGGCCCAGGTGTTCGCGCTCCAGATCTGCGGCCTCGAGTGCCGCGGCGCGCAGCTCGTTGCACTCATCCAGTAACTCGACGAAGTACAACTGCAGGTTCAGGGCTTCGGATTCGATTCGCACCGGTGTGACTTCGACCTCGAGCTCGCTGCCCGAGGCAGTGCGATGCCTGGCGATTCGCGGGCCCAGCGGATGCTCGACGGGGCCCAGTGGCGCGACCTCGGGGTCCGTCGTACCGGTGAGCTCCCCGCCGTTGAGCCCCAGGAACTCCTGCTCGCGATAGCCATAGATCTGCAGCGCCGCTTCATTGACCAGCACGATGCGTCGCGTCGTCAGCTCCTCGGCCCACATCGGCGTCGGGTTGGCCAGTAGCAGACGCCGGTAGCGCTCCACCGAAGTAGTCAGGTCCGCCAAGGCGTGGCGATGCGCTGACACGAGCGCCGTCAGAAACAACCCGGCACAGGTCAGCAGCGCAATGAATCCCCACACTGCGACCAGCGCTTCGCGGCCCGCGGAACCTGCGAAGGCGCCCATCTGGGCGCTAAAGGCTACCGCGGCGGTCATCGAGAACAGCAGCGTGCCGAAGGAGGCGCGCACCACGCCGAAGCGTAGCGCGGCCCACACCACCAGCGTCAGCGCGACGGTCAGCAGCAGCAGGCGCGGGGCCAGTCCCGGCAACCAGACCGCGGCGATCATCCAGCTTGCGGCGGCCAGTAGCCACGCGAGCGATTCAGCGCCCCAGCGTGGCTTGGATTCCGTCTCGGTGAACACCGCAAGCAACGGCACGATCAGCAAAATGCCCGAGGTCGAATTGGCCCACCAGCGCAGCAGGAAATTCAGCAACGCGGGTTTGACCACCATCATGTCGCCGTGACGCTCGACGCCGATCGCCTGCATGACAAGGCCTGCGGCCGGACGCGTATCCCACCAGACCTCAGCGAAGGCATCGCCGCCATCGATCAGTGTTGAGAGCAGTCGCCCAAGGCCTGCGGCGGCGATCAGAACCAGGGCGTCCTGATAGCGCTCGAGCGAGGGACGGTAATGCCAGGCCTGTAGCAGATTGACGATCAGCACGATGCTCAGCGTCTCGCCCGCGCCATCAACAACGACCGCGATCCAGGGGTCCCCCTGTACCAGACCCCACGTGATCAGCGAGCCGACGAATACGCCCGGCCACGCGCGCTGACCGTAGCGCATCAGTCCGGCGACACCAATCCCGACCGCCAGCCACGGCACACCGACCGAAGGCGCGGTTCCGGCCAGGATTGGCACCAGCACGTGCTTCAGGTAACGAACGCCGAGGGCGCCGGCAACCATATAAGTCCCACCCACTGCCACGCACGCCCAGAGCGTCGACAGCCAGGGAAAGCGGGCGAACACGCTGGCGCTCAGACCCAGTCTAGTAAGCAGCGGCGCATCGGGCTGCACACTGGTGGTGGGGTGATAGGCTGCCTGAATACTCATCGGCTGTGGCTATCGTGCTGGTCCTGGGCCCGCCTCATCTGGCGGGTGGCTGGGCGCCGTTGGCGGGCCTGCCCGGGCTCGATCCCGGTAGGTCTTTACGAGTCTCTATACGCCCTATTGGTTGGGGTTGGCGCGGTACTGCTGGAGATTACGCCCGGCCGGCTCTCCGGGTCGATACTGATCGCAGGCCTTTTACTTCGATTGGCTGGTGAGGGCAAGTAACCACTTTTCAGCTGCCTGGATCGAGTGCCTCGCGACAGCCAGGCGGACGCCACTCGCGATCTGGCCTGGCTGCGGGCGCTCAGATTTCCATGTGGGTGTCAGGACAGGGCGTGCCCGTCGGCACGCGGGTAGTCAGCGCCGGCCGATGCGCAGTGTCCCTGGCCAGATAGGCATCGAGATTTTCTGGATGGTAAGCGCACGGTGGGTAATTGCGCCGATCAAGGGCCGAACGATGCACGGATTCGTATCCGTCAGGCTGCATGCCGATCGGACGCACGTGGGGACCGAACAGGCGGTATATGAATGTCATAGAATTTTGCAGCACGCTGTTGAAGCACGGCGTGAAGTGCAGCAGGTAGGCCTGATCGACCTCCAATCCGAGGTGCTCTGCCTTCTCGACCATCCAGTGCAAGGCCTCGTTGGCGAGCCCGTCGGGCGCGTAGCCTCCGCCGATGTTGGAGTGCACGCCGGCAAACCACACCTGTTCAAGCTGCCCGAGCCAGCCCGCTGGCCTGCTCCAGAGATTGGGGAGAAACGGTTTGCGCCGCTCATCGATCGCAAGCGCATGGAAGGCGTGCTGGATCCACGGATTCAGGCTGACATCGTGATACTTATATTTGTTCCGATTCAGCAACTGGCCGAGAAAGCCTGGCGCACCCAGGGCGCCCACCGTGTCCCAGACACCGATGAAGCGGATCGGCGGACAGGGGCGTGGATCATCGATGAACTTGAAGATGGCATCCCATTCGGGCGTGCCGGGGCCTTTGCTGTGCTCGTAGCACGCATACAGATCTGGTACGAAGTAGTCATCGTCCTTTTGCACGAGCCCGACCCGGTTCATGAATCCAGCCAGCGTCCGGACCGTGAAGGCGCCGCGACTGAAGCCAAAGAGGTAGATCTCATCGTCGGCATTGTAGTTATAGACCAGGAACCGGTAGAGATCGCGGACATTGAGCTCGATGCCATCGCCGAAGGCACCGCCGGTGAACCTGTCGAGGATGTCGCCGCTGCCAACGCCGTCGTGGTAATACACCACCTGTTCGATGCCATCGGCAGCTCGCGGGACGATTGAGCGGGTCAACTTGGTGACATTGGTAGGCCGATGCTTGCCGGTGGTGGGGTCGATCTGATCCTGATTGTTCCAGGTGCCATCGGCACAGACGATGATTCGTTTCATGGTCTCCCTGCCTGCTATTGGCCTCTCTTCGGCCCCGCGCTGCGAACCCGTTGTCAGCGCGGATCCTCCGCCGGGAGTACCGCATTGTCCAGACCGGCATGGATTCCGTGGATCTCTCCGGTGTGCCGCAGGCGCGAGCGCGGAGAGGTTTAGCGGCTGCGATGCCGGCTGCTGGTAGGAGAGCTCGCCTTGAAAAAGCCTGTAAAGGCCCCATAGCATCTGCTCCCGAGCAGACCTTGAGGGTTACGCCAATGTGGGCACTTCGACGAAGCAGCGAGCGCGGTTTGGCCGATCACGGCTGGCTCAAGTCACGCCACAGCTTTTCCTTTGCGGACTACCATGACCCCGAGCACATGGGGTTCAGCGCGCTGCGTGTGATCAACGAGGATCGGGTCGCTCCGGCCCAGGGATTCGGCACGCACGGCCACCGCGACATGGAAATTCTAAGCTACGTACTTGAGGGTCAGCTCGGGCACCGCGATTCGATGGGCACCGGGTCGGTGATCCTGCCCGGCGATGTCCAGCGCATGAGCGCGGGCTCCGGTGTCACCCACAGCGAAATGAATCCTTCGAAGAGCGAGCCGGTCCACTTCCTGCAGATCTGGATTCTCCCCGCTGTGAAGGGCATGGCTCCAGGCTACGAGCAGAAGCATTTTGATGAAGCCTCCAAGCGCGGCCAGCTCAAGCTGGTGGCCTCGCCGGATGGCGCGGCAGGTTCAGTCCTGATTCATCAGGATGCCCGGATGTATGCTGGACTATTCGATGGCGCGGAGCAAACCACTTTCGAGACGACGAAGGGCCGCGCATGGTACTTGCACCTTGCACGCGGCTCGCTCAAGGTCAATGACACCGAGCTCGCTGCTGGTGACGCCCTGATGTTGACGGACGCATGCACGCTCGTCATTCACGAAGGTCGGAACGCCGAGCTGCTGCTATTTGATCTGCCCGGCGATGGCCAACGATAAGGCCCTGAAGATCGAAGCCCAGCCGGTCAGCAAAACAATCCGGAGTAATGGATGCTCAAGTTGGTCGGGATTTCGGGCAGCCTGCGCCAGGGCTCGCTAAACACGGCGCTGCTGCGCGCGGCACAAGAGGCCGTTGCCGCAAAGGCGGAACTCGAAGTCAGGACGCTGCATGGCATTCCACTTTACGATGCCGACGTCGAGGCCCGCGATGGTATTCCCGAGAGCGTGGCGGCACTCAAGGCGGCGATCATCTCGGCCGACGGGCTGCTGCTGGTGACACCCGAGTACAACCACGGCATTCCCGGCGTGTTCAAGAACGGCATCGATTGGCTTTCACGTCCACCCAGCGACATAGCCCGCGTCTTTGGCGGCAAGCCGGTGGCCCTGATGGGTGCCTCGCCCGGGGGCTTTGGTACGACACTGTCGCAGGCGGCGTGGCTGCCAACCCTGACAACTCTCGGCATGACCCATTGGTCTGGTGGACGGCTGATGCTCGCACACGCAAATGCCGCCTTCAGCGAACAGGGCGTGCTCAAAGAAGCCGTAATTCAGATGCAGCTGGGGCAGTTCATGAGCGGGTTCGTCGATTTCACCGGGCGCATCGCGCCCCGCTCGGCCTGACTGGGTTGTTCTTACGACTAACCGGCTCAAAGATCGCTGCTCAGGACGATAGATCAATGAAGAATTCAACCTGGCCGACGCTGTTTGCGTTGCTCATTCTGGGAACCAATCGCGCAGTCGCGGCGGTGCCTGATGATCCCACGCAGGTAACGCCGGTAGAGCCCGGATCCAAGGCCCCGTCATTTGTTGCGAAGGAAGTGGATGGTGGGACGTTTCGGTTCGATCCGGCACATCTGAATCATCCAGTGCTACTGATTTTCTACCGCGGCGGCTGGTGTCCCTACTGCAACGCGCATCTGCACGATCTGCAGTCGGTTGTGCCCAAGGTCGTGGCGCTCGGCTACCGCGTTCTGTTCCTCAGCACCGATCGGCCCGAGATCCTGTATTCGAGCCTCAAGGAGAAGGTCAATTATCACCTGCTCTCCGACTCGAACCTGGATGCTGCCCGCGCCTTTGGCATCGCCTATCGGGTCGATGACGCGGACTTCTTGAAGATGAAATCCTTTGGCGTGGATCTGGAAGCCGCACAAGGGCAGACGCTGCACCAACTGCCGGTGCCTTCGGTCTTCATCGTCGATGACACGGGGATCGTACGCTTTCGTTACTTCAATCCTGATTTCCGGGTGCGGCTCGACGCCGCCAGCATACTGGCAGCGGCGCAGCGGGCCACCGAACATCTATAGAACTTAGGATCTCTTCAATAGGAGGCAAATCCATGGACCTTGCTCTCAAGGGTAAGCGAGCGCTGGTGAGCGGCAGTACGGCGGGCATCGGCCGTGCGATAGCTGCGACACTGGCACGCGAAGGCGCACACGTCATCGTCAACGGGCGCTCACAGCCGGCAGTCGACGAAGCAGTCAAGCAGCTCAAGGCGGCGACCGGCGGGACTGTGCAGGGTTTCGCGGGCGATCTTGGCACTGCCGCGGCGGCCGAGGAGTTGGTCCGGCGTCATCCGGACGTGGAAATCCTCATCAACAATCTTGGTATCTTCGAGCCCAAGGCATTCGAAGACATTCCTGACGCGGACTGGATTCGTTTCTTCGAGGTCAACGTGCTGAGCGGCGTGCGGCTGGCGCGGCTCTATCTGCCGGCGATGCGTCGCGCCAACTGGGGACGTATTATTTTTATCTCGAGTGAGAGTGGGGTGCAGATCCCGGCCGAGATGATTCACTATGGTGTGACCAAGACTGCGCAGCTGGGCGTGTCACGCGGACTGGCGGAAGCTGTTGCTGGGACCGGCATAACGGTCAACAGCATCCTGCCCGGGCCAACCAAGTCGCGCGGCGTCAGTGACTTCGTCGAAACACTGTCCAAGTCAGGCGGCAAGACCTTTGCCGAATTCGAACGCGAATTCTTCGTCAAGGTCAGGCCGACCTCACTGATCAAGCGATTTGCATTGCCCGAAGAGGTAGCCTCGCTGGTGGCGTATATCTCGAGCCCACTGGCCTCCGCGACCACCGGCGCAGCGCTACGTGTCGATGGTGGTGTGGTCAAGAGCGCGTTTTAGTCGCAGGCACAGCGCGGCTTCTGAGCCACTAAGAAAAAGGCCCGCTCGCTGCGGGCCTTTTTCGTTGCGGTGCTGGCTTCTAGGGTTTAAAGCGTCGATAGATGTTCAGAACGATGATCATCAGCGCAGCTCCCGCGGTGATCACGCTGACATTGGTCAGAATGGCCGCAAGATAGGGCCCCACGGCTGGAATCGCTGTCAGCACACCTGAGAGCGATGCCAGAGCGAGCGCACTCACAATCACGCGCACATGATCCTCGGGTGCAATCGCAGTGCCCACCACGAGCCCAATCAGTACCAGAATGGCCGCCGCGTAAGGAATCGTACAAAAAGCACCTACGACGGCAACCAGCAGACCCACTAAACCCACAATCTTTCTTGCGTTCATTTTAAGGACCCTTGTTCTATTAAAGTTATTGTTGGGCCCGAAGGCCCCAGGTCTTCGACGGCTCTTTTTTAGCATGCCGGCCGAGGGCGGGGCAAATCCAGTTGAAGTCGACTACGTCAGGCGGGAGTCTTCTGACGGTGCGCTAATTGAACGGAGCGCGAACCGTATTCAATTGATACCAATAAAATTGGCGCAGGAAGGGACGATAATATCGTCGGTCCCGAATCTGGACGCGCGGCTACTCAGTGCGCACTGCTGGCCACTCCTTCGAGGATGTCGCGCAGATAAGCCACATGCTGAGTGAGCGCCTTGCGTCCGAGCGGCGTCATAGCTATCCGGGTACGCGGCTTCTTGCCCACAAAATCCTTCTCAATCTTGACGTAGCCGGCCTGTTCGAGGGTTAAGAGGTGCGCTCCAAGATTGCCATCGGTGGCACCTACCACGCTCTTCAGGCGCGTGAACTCCACCGACTCACGGGTCGCGAGTCCGATGAGCGCTGCCATGATCTTAAGCCGCAGCGGTTGATGAATCAGCTCGTTGGATTCGCCAGGCATCTCAGGCGCGCCTCAGCCAGAAGCCCGTCATTATCAACGTGCCGCCGCCAACAACGGCCATCCATAGCATGAAGTACTCCTTGAGGAATGCGTAGCCTGCGACGGTGCACAGACCGAGAGCTATGCCGACAATGGCCCAGCGAGAGCCGCGCCAGATGCCAATGACCGAATATATCAGCGCAACGAACAAGGCTGGGAAGGCGCCGAACTGAGCCGAATCATGCGGCTGCAGGATGTAGTAGGTCGCGGCTATGAAGGCGAATATTGTGATGCCGAGGGCAGCGAAGCGCGACCCGTAGCCCGTGCTGGCAACGCTCTTGATTCTAGCTGCGGCCCGGCCAATCAAGAAACTCCCGGCGATGCCAGCGATATCCAGCACGAGCCATGTGAGGTTCGCCAGCGTCGGAGCCAGATAGCAGGTCCCGTATCCGAGCACCCAGATCAGACCCCAGAGAATCAGGTGTGGCGATCCGCGTTCGTAGCCACGCAGATTCGAGGCGCGATGCTGCGTCTGGGCAATGTCCTGCAAAGCCTCTGCAGCTTCCTGGGTAGAAATAGGCATCGAACTCTCCTTGCTCTATCATCCGGTGTTTTCTGACCGCCAGAGTACTCTATACGACAGAGTAAAGAATTGCAAGCGACGCGCGGGACGGCAACAGCTGAGCCCTCCCGAATTAAAACGCCGGCTTCGCGGTCATTCGCGTTCGGAAGTCCAGGGCAGGATTGTCTCGATAGAAAACACGGCACGTCCCGTGGAGTCGATGCTGGTGCCAGGATCACTGGGCATTCTGCGCGTTGCAATGTACTGCAGCTGCAGCTCAAACTTTCCAAGCTCGTAGTTCAGTCCCAGCGAGTAGTCAATCTTCGAGCCGCCGTTGCGCTCAATCCAGTAATTGCCCCAGGCGTAACCGGCATGCTCCATCAAAGAGAGGTGCTCGATAAGAGCCGTAGTGGCGTCGACTGAAACGTACCAGGCCTCCAGTCGCGCATGCGGTTCGCGCCCATCGTAATTGGGGGTGTAAAAAAGAGTGCTCTTGATCCCGTGATAGGAGGCGTCCACATACAATTCACCATAGTCGTAGCCCTGACCGCCATCGACCATGTAGGCGTAATAGTTCATCCCTGTGCCGAGGAGCAGGCCCGAGGCGGTCTTGTGCATGATCTCCGCGTAGGGACTCACCTCCAGCCGCGGATTGCCGACGGAACTGTTGTCTCCGAAGTGCACGTTGCTCATGAACACGCCGGTCTTCCACTGTGAGTCGTCGACAAAATCAAAGCTGAGCTGCGCTGCGGGCTGGCGCTCCGTTTGCGACTCGCCGCGGAAATCGTAATCACTGGTGGCTTCGACTGTGGCGGTCGCCGTGGGGTCTGCATGCGCCGCCGAAGCGCACGCCGATGCGAGCGCTACCCACAGTGAGACGCTCAAGCGCATCTTGAGCAGGCGGACAGGAAGGCAGCTCAACGCTTCACGCTATCCCTTAACGCCAAGGTTATCTCCAGGGTCAGGTCAGCATAATAGCGCCCGGCGGCGAATTCACGACGACCGCCAACGCCGCCCACTGGGGGAGGTCGGGCCAACTGTGAAGTTTGCCGGAGAGAATTGCCGCTGGCTTTGGCGCAGCAGAGGGGATGATTCTTGACCGGCAAGCGCGCTTGCGCACGTGCCGCACCGTGGAAAGAGGTGACCGGTTCAAGTGAGCTTCTTGGTAACGCTGGCGTGATCGGTACAGCTACCCGCGACCGGGCCGCATGGAATACTTTGTATGCATAGCGCATATATTGTATGCTGCACGCACATGACAGATAGACTGAATTGATCTCATTCGCCGAGGAGCGGTTGTTGTTTTCAAGTTCCAATCCGAGGTCTCCCCATGATGCAGAATATGAGAGGCGCTGATCTACTCGGCGCCTTCGTCGTTGCCGTGCACGATCAGATGCTGCAGTGTCTCGAACGCGAAGACGCGATCGCACCTCAGGCTGCAGCGGCATTACTCGTAATTGGTTTCAATGTCGGGCGCAGCGTTGACTTCCTGAGCGGTGCCCTGCAGCTGAGCCACTCTGGATGCGTGCGCCTGGTCGATAAGCTCGAGCGAGCGGAGCTGGTTGAGCGGCGCGAGGGGCAAGATAGGCGCGTCGTGCAGCTGTATCTGACGGATTCTGGCCAGCGTCGCATGCAGAACGTCGTGCGCTCGCGGCGCAAGTATCTGGACAGCCTGCTCCAGTCACTAAACGCGCAGGAGCAAAGGCAACTGACCGGCGTGATCGAGACCATGCTCTACGACATCACATCAGGCGATGAGCACGCCGAGGCGATGTGCCGTTACTGCGATGATGGGGCGTGGCCGCAGGAGCGCGGGCCCATTGCGCTCGCTGTGGCGAGGTAGAGTGAGAGCCGCGCGCTCGGGCGTGGCACACCGCTCTAGTCCTGCGGCGAAACGCACTATGTCATCCGTTCCCCTGCCATCCGAGAGCGAGGAGCAAGCGCCAGATCACCAGCGCTATGCCCTGCTGGATATGTGCGCGGAGGAGCCTTTCGATGCGCTGACGCGCCTTGCCAGGCAGCTTGCCGATACTCCGATGGCCTTTATCAGCATTCACGATGGCGAGCGCCAGCGCTTCAAGTCGCGCGTGGGTTTTAAGCAGGGCCAGAATCTTGATGAGCCGTGGCCGGTGCTGTACGAATTCGCGGGACGCCGCAGTATCGTGTGCGCCGATCTGCAGCTGGATGCCCGCTTTGCAGGCTTGCCCTGCGTCGTCGGCGTGCCGCAGTTGCGCTTCTATCACGCCATTGCGCTGGCAACTCCCCGCGGCACCGTGGTGGGCGCCCTGGCGGTAATGGATGCAGTGGCGCGAACGCTGAGTGCTGAACAGGCCGAAGCGCTTTCAGTGCTGGCGCGCCAGGTGGTGGTGCAATTCGAGCTGCGACTGGCCAAGAAGCATCTTGATGAGATGCAGACCTACACTAACGAGATGGCGCAGCGGCTGGAGGCCGACCGGATGCTCGAAGTCCAGAGTCTGGCCGCCGACCTGCACGACGGCGTCGGCCAGGAGCTGGCCGCACTCTCAATGCAGATGGGCTCATTCCTGCTCTCGCCCCAGGCACAATCCTCCGCGGTGCGCGAACCGCTC
>JBEKOK010000016.1:0-24607 GCA_049521875.1 Steroidobacteraceae bacterium | reverse complement strand
CGTACCTACTTCCACATCGACTTCCTGGAGCAGCTTGGCGGCGTGAAGACCGACATTCCGGTCACGATCCGCAAGGCGGATGGCAGTGAGGAACTGGCGCCGCCGGTGATGCGTGTCATCGACAAGGTGCAGCATGTAAAGCCCATACAATTGGATGATTTCCGGTATCTGGCGAGCCAGACCACGCGCACGCCAAAAGTCTCGATCCCCTCCCCGACGATGCTGCACTTCCGCGGCGGCCGTGCCGGCATCAGTGCCACGCATTACCCGGAGCTCGAAGCGTTCTACCAGGACGTTGCCGACGCCTATGGTGCCGAGCTGCGCTCGCTGGCGGCCGCCGGCTGCCGCTACGTGCAGATGGATGACACGAACCTGGCCTACCTGTGCGATGACAAGATGCGCGCGGCGGCACGCCAGCGCGGCGATGATCCCGATGAGCTGCCACACCGCTATGCGAGTTTCATCAACCGCGTGGTGGCGCAGAAGCCTGCCGGCATGACGCTTGCGGTGCATCTGTGCCGCGGCAACTTCAAGAGCACCTGGGCTGCGCAGGGTGGCTACGAGCCGGTAGCCGAGGCGCTGCTGTCAGAGATGCAGGTGGATGCCTACTTTCTGGAATACGACGATGCCCGCAGCGGCGACTTCCGGCCACTGAGATTCCTGCCCAAGGGCAAGATTGTGGTGCTTGGGCTGATCACGACCAAGCTGGGCGCGCTGGAGGACAAGGATGCGATCCGCCGGCGTATCGATGAAGCGGCGCGCTTCGTGCCGCTCGAGCAGCTGGCACTCTCGCCCCAATGCGGGTTCTCTAGTACCGTGCACGGCAATACGCTGCAGGTCTCGCAGCAGTGGGACAAGATCCGGCTCGTGGTCGAGATCGCCCGTGAGGTATGGGGCTACTGAGCCCCGATCTAGTAGGCGTCCGGCACGAACATCTGTTTCGGGATCGGTGCGCGCGAATAATCAGGGTTATGAACGCGCGCCGGCAGGATCACTTCGGGATGTTCGATCTCGTGGTACTCGATCTGGCTCAACAGATGATGGATACAGTTGAGCCGCGCCTTCTTCTTGTCATCGGCCTCGACGATCCACCACGGCGCCTCGGGAATATGCGTGCGCTCGAGCATCGCCTCCTTGGCCTTCGTGTACTGCTCCCAGCGGCGGCGTGACTCAAGATCCATCGGTGAGAGCTTCCACTGGCGGATCGGGTCGTGAATGCGCATCTCGAATCGCAAATGCTGTTCATCATCGCTGATCGAGAACCAGTATTTGAGCAGCACGATGCCGGAGCGCACCAGCATCTTCTCGAACTCCGGTACCGAGCGGTAGAACTCCTCGAGTTCCTCCTCCGAGCAGAAACCCATGACCCGTTCAACGCCGGCGCGGTTGTACCAGCTGCGGTCAAACAGCACAATCTCGCCGCCGGCTGGCAGATGCTCGATATAGCGCTGGAAGTACCATTGCGTGCGCTGCCGCTCATCGGGCGCGGGCAGTGCTACCACACGACAGACACGCGGATTCAGGCGCTGGTTGATGCGCTTGATGGCACCGCCCTTGCCCGCGGCATCGCGGCCTTCGAAGATAACCACCAGCTTGAGCTTCTGGCGCACCACCCAGTCCTGCAGCTTCACCAGTTCCTTCTGCAGACGGAACAGCTCCTTGAAGTAAAGCTGGCGGCTGGCCAGCGACGCGCTGGGCGGATTATCGCTCTTGGCGTTGAGCAGCTCGGCCAGCCGCTCGTCATCGATTTCCAGCTCGAGCTCTTCATCGAAACTGTCGGTCATTTCATTCTGGATACGCCGCCGCAGATCCCGTTCACTGTCACTGTCCATCAAGCCCTCATTGCGTGCCCCAAGGTGTGGGCGCGGTTGCGCATCACGGTTTGCAGATGAATCGTGCCTCGGACACGCGCCGGCAGGCGTAGCACTTTATTTGTGTCTAGTGTCCGCCTGCTATGCCCAAGGCCACTGCTGCCGGGCCCAGATCAGCCTAGCGGGAGAATCTGACAGATTTCTTACAGGGGGCACTCGCCCCCAGGGCCGGTATGGAACTAGAGCCAGTTGCCCATCAGGATGAAGGGTGCCCAGAAATAGGGGTGTGCAAACGGCGCCGCAGGATCGGCCTTAAAAGTGCCAATCGTGGGCGCGCTCGCGCCCAGGCTGTGCGCCCCACGGTCTACGTCGCCATCGGCACCGGTCGCGGCACTGCCATGCAGAAGCGCGAGCTGCGCCTGTTGCAGCGCTTCGGCCTTGGTCAGGTGATTCTGCTGGTGCAGGTGATAGAGCGATCGCATCAGCAGCGCCGTGCTCTTGTCCGCCACAGGCCAGAGGCTCGCCAGTACGGCCTTGGCACCCTGCTCCTGGGCCACCTCGCCGAGCCCTTCGACCTCCATACCATGGGAGTCCGCACCGCCGCCGATCGCGGTCTCACAGGCCGAGAGTGTCAGCAGCTCGACATTGCCGAATTCAACGCCGGTCTTGATGTCGGCCAGCGAGAGGTGTGTGCCATCGCCAAGCAGCAGAAAGGACTTGGCAGCGTCGCCTGGCACGAACTGGAAGTGGCTAGCGATATGGATGACCGGGAAATCCTGATCGAGGCCCTCATGCAGCGAGCGCTCGGTAAACTGCCCATCGAGCTTCACCTGGCCTTCGATGCCCTGCGGACCCACGATGCCGCCCAATTCCTGCTGCACGCCCTGCAAAGGCTTGAAGCCTTCATGCGCCTGGGTAACGCCCAGGCCCCACACGCTCCAGTTGGGGTTGGGCGCCTCGGCAATCCGCCCGCGTACCGCCTCATTGATCACATCGACGGCGTAATCTTCGATCAGGTAATGCTCGCCATCGTTGAGCGCCGCGAACGGCAGATAGCGCAACGTATCATCGAGCGAGAGCATCAGCGTCTTGGCACCGGCCTGCTTCAGATCATCGGCGATTGGGCCGATCAGCCGCTGGTAGAGGGCCTGCGCTTGCGGTAGCGGGTCGCCGAGCGGCGTGCTGAGCACGGATCTGAACGCAAAGATCTTGGCATTCAGCTCGGCGCGCGGGATCACGGTCTCGCGCGCGATGATGGCATCCGGTGTCGTCAGCAGGATGTGCACCCGATCGTCCATGATCACGTATTGGGCCAGCACGGCGCCGTGTCCGAGCTTCCCTACGGTGCTCTGGAGACTCACGGTGCTGGCGCGCAGCTCGCGATAGCGTTCGTTACGCTCAGCTGGGGTGCTTGCAGCCGAGGCAATCGAGACCTCGATGGCATCAAAGGCGCTGCGGGCGACCTTAAGATCGGCGTCGTCGCGATCCTTCTGGGCCTGCTCTTCGGGGGTCCGGTTCGCCTTGCGGCCGAGCGCCGCGTCTTCCTGTGAGAGCTTGACCAGCTGCTGGCTGATCTGCCGATACCGCTCCTCCCACGCGCACTCCGAACCAGTGCAATCGGCCAAAGTGCTGCGCGGATCGGTGCTCGCTGATCGCTGGATAAAATCAAAGTACTCGCTCTCCTTGAGCATCGCGAACACCTGCTGCGCTTCGGCCAGACGTCCCTCGCTGATCAGCGCCTCGGCAAGCCCGCGATACACCGGGGCCACGGTCGATACGAAAGTCTGCTGCGTCTGCGCACTTGCCTCACTAAGGTTGCCGCGCAGACTCTGCAGCTGGTTGACAGCTTCCTTGCCATAGAAAATTGCGAGCACGGGGCGCGGGTCGTCCTTGCGATAGTGGTGCATCAGCGCTGCCTTGGAGCGCCAGCCGAGTTCCGCATCGCCGGAGATACGTCCGATGAGATAGGCGCGCTCGTACATGGGCAACGCCTCGCCCTCGCGCTGTTTGGCATGCAGGGTGCCGGCCAGGTTAATCAGGCTGCGCCCCACTTCGGCATTGTCAGCGCCCACGTTGCGCTCTTGGATCGCCAGCGCGCGCCGGTAGAGGGTCTCGGCATCATCGAAGCGCTTCACGGTCGCGTAGGCGAGGGCCAGATCATTGAGCGAGATGGCGATCCGGAGGCTATCAGTGCCGAATGTTTTTTCCATGATATCGAGCGCGCGTTCTTCAACAGGTACCGCCTCGGCGGCACGGTCGGTGCGCATCAGTACAGCGCCCAGGACGAGCAGATCGCCGGCAACGCGCGGGTGCTCGGTGCCGAATGCCCTCTCATCGATGGCCAGTGCACGCCGGATCAATGGTTCAGCGTCCTGGTGGCGCGCAGTCGCGACCATGACCTGCACGATGCCGCTCAGATTCTCGCCAACTATTGGCGCCATGGGCCCGTAGAGACGCTCGTTTATCGCCATCGCGCGACGCTGCAAGGATTCGGCTTCGCTGTATTGACCGGTCCTGGTCAGCACCGCGGCAAGACTTGCCAGCATCGGTGCCGCGATCCCCAGATCAGACTGCTTGAGGTGGTCTATGATCTGGAGCGCTTGGCGCAGCAGCATTTCGGCCTCGCCATAGCGGCCAGTGCGGTTGGCCAGATTTGCAAGGCTCGTCAGCACGCCAGCAGCACGCGCGCTGTCAGGACCAAGATTGTGCTGATCAATCTCGAGCGCCTGCCTGAAGAGGATCTCGGCCTGGCCGAAACGGGCCAGATTGAGGTTCAGTTCAGCCAGCGCCTGCACGATCGCGCCAGCCTCCAGGCTCTGCGCACCATAGCTCTTGGTGACGATAGCGAGCGAGCGCTGGTACAAGGGCTCGGCCTCCTGGAAGCGCGCCAACAGCACCATGCCGCCGGCGACGGCATTCAAGTAGCCCATCAGGCGCGGATCCTCAGCACCAAAGGCCGCTTCGGCGCGGGCCAGTCCCTGTATTCCCAGCTGCAATGCCTCGGCGTACTGCTGGTTTTCGAGCAGCGCTTTTACAGGTGCCAGCGACTGCGCGATTTCATACTGCGTGCGTGCCTTTTCGTAGTCGGCAGCCAACTCAGTTGCCGACTCTGGCGTTGACTTCAGGTGCAATCGGCCCGATGCGGCAAAGCAGAATTGTGTCTCGGGAAGCGGTGGCGGGACATGGTACTCAGCGCTGATAGATGAGCCGTTCAAGCCCTTGAAATGAGCTACGTAACGCAGTGGCAGCGTCGTCGGACTGACGGCCGAGACGGCGGTCAGGTGCGCGCCATCCGCACCGCTCAGATACATCGGGTTAGTGCCGTCCCGGCCGACGACGTAGCCCTCGAGGCCGGCAGATCCCGCGGCGCTACGCAGGTAAACCGTTACCGGTGCAGTTCTCTCCGGTATCGCGCTCTCACACTTAGGACCACCAAAGACGGTCAGTATTTCGACCTGACCGGTGTACTTGCGATCCGCTGCCTGCGCCCAGGCGGTCGCTAGCAGCAGCGCTGCTACGAGTGCCGGCTGAGAGCGGTAAGATCGGCGATACGCCACGCCTGCTAGTCCTCGGCGCGGCGACCGACCGCGCGACCTCTTACAGTATAGGGCTGGCGGCGGCAGATGCGATTTCAGTGCAGCCACCGGGTTGCCGGTGCCTGAGTCGGGCCTCGTCCAGGCGCCCGACACAGGGCCTATCGGTTCCGCGCTGCGGAGGAGTGCTGTGGATTACCGGCTGCAGGTGGCAACGCTCGATGACTGCGAGAACGTGCGTGCGCTGATTGGCCGCTCTATTCGCCACCTGGGCTCCGCTGATTACACGGCGGAGCAGATCGAAGCCGCTCTGCTCGGAGCCTTCGGCCTCGACACGCAGCTGATCAGCGACGGCACGTATTTCGTAATCCTCACGCCCGACAACCAGCTTGTGGGCTGCGGGGGCTGGAGTCGACGCAGGACGCTGTTTGGCAGCGACAGCCGCTCCGAGCGGGATGATGCGTGGCTGAATCCCGCGACTGAAGCCGCAAAGATCCGCGCCTTTTTTATCGATCCGGCACATGTGCGCCGTGGCCTTGGACGTCGCATCCTCGAGCGGTGCGAAAGCGAAGCCCGCGATGCCGGGTTTCAACGCCTGGAGATGATGGCGACGCTGCCCGGCGTACGTCTTTATGAGGCCTGTGGCTATACCGCTGACCCACCGATCAACTATCCGCTCGTCGATGGCCTGCAGATTCAATTTGTGCCAATGCACAAGCCGATGCGCCAGGCCGGTCCGCCTCGTGAGCGCGGAATCTCAAATCAGTCCTAGCCCTGCGAGTATGTCCCATACCACGTGCTCCCAGATGCCGGCGCGGATGTTGCCGCGCCAGGCCGCAAGGGAGCCCAGTAGCAGTCCGTAAACCACGATGAACAGGACCGCACGCAAACCCTCATAGCCATGCGCGATACCGAATATGACGGCCTGCCCAACGATGGCCAGAACCGGCTTGCCGCTGATGGCGGCCAGCTGGCGCTGCAGGTAGCCGCGAAAGACGATTTCCTCACAGATGCCGGCTGATACCGACAGGCCGATCCATACGGAAACCCCAAGCGCGCCGGCGGGAATCGACGGCAGTAGTGGGTTATCGGGACTCGCGCTTTGTGGCCAGAGGTGCGAATCGGCGAAGGCAATGCCGTAGATCACTGCAAAGGCCAGCGCCGCGTAGGCAAGATCTATAGCGATCTTCGAGGGTGTGGCCCAGCGCTGTCCAAGGAATTCGCGGATTGAGCGGCCCTGCGGCTTCATGCCGCGCATGACAAAGCGCACCCACAGCCACTCCAGAACGATCAGGAATACATAGAGCTGAATCATCTGCGATGGGCGCACCGGTGCCTGCGCTGCCCCGCTGTGGCCCGCGTTCATCGCGCTGGTCACCGTAATCGCAACGCAAATCAAGAGGAAAATGAGAGTGTGCTTGCGCGATGCCAGCAGCACGCGTGGATCGCTGGGCCGGTTCGCGCCCGTCACCGCCGGAGTTGGGAGTTCGTTCATGAGGGTCATTCCTCTCGTGGAAGCCGGCTGAGAGGCCGGCGCGCAGGGGTTCTGGTTCCGGCGCTCAGCAGCGATCCAAAGAGTTCCAGAGCTTCGCTGGTGCGCTTCAGGTCGCCGGTGTTCAGGAGCTCGAGGAGCAGGCCGTCGATCACTGCGGCACACAGCGTCGCCTTGGCGCGGCGATCAGGCGCAAGCGGCAATGCGCTTTCGATCAGCGTCAGCCAGCTGACGCTGTTGCCCTCGAGCAGGTGGCCGTAGACGCCTGGGTTATGCAGCGAGAGGGTCTGCACTTCAAAGAGCAGGCGCACGTAGCGGCTGTTCTTCGGGGCGGTCGCCCAAGTCCAGAACTGTTGCAGGACACCGGACTGACCCGCCTCAGCCATTGACTCGGTAAAGGAGCGCTGTGCGCGCTGCCGCACCTCGTCCATCACGGCACTGAGAAGGCCGTCCTTCGATCCAAAGTGGTAGATCAGCAGCCGTGCGCTGCTGCCGATGGCGCGTGCCAGCGGGCGAAGGGAAAGGTCAGCGACACCGTGCTTGAGGCAGTAGTCGAGCGCCTTACCAGATAGTTCTGCTTTCCGTTCCATGAAACGAGTGTTACATGAAACACTCGTTTCATGCAAGCGGTGGTTGCGAGCAACGTTCGGGAAGTGCCAGGTCGCGCCCGCCAGTGCTTTTGCCGTCGAATCGAGCAATACTTTCTTGTTCCGCAGCTTGGTGGCCTAATACCAAACTCGTGAAGAATCAGCAGGGGCTGCAGATGCGATTCAAGCTTGGTCGCCGACGCTTCTTGCAACGTTCAGCCGCAGTCGGCGGCTCATTGCTGAGCGCCGCAATAGCGCCTGAACGCCCCGCCTACGCAACAGCCGCGCGCCTCAATGCGCCGGTGATCGATGAACTTACGGTGCGCGAGATTACCGACAACTCGCACGACATCTTCCTTCACAACACGCAATTGCCCGGCCTGCTGGTGCAGCGCACCGGGTTTCCGCAGGCAGCGCAGGGCCGGACGCTGCAGAGTGAGTGGGGCCTAGCGCTGTACCTCGAATCGCACCGGCAGCAGGAATCGCGCCGTTACCTGCTCGATTTCGGTTTCACCCCTGAGGTCTATGCCAACAATCTTGAGCTGCTCAACATCGATGTCGCGCAGGTGGATGCGCTGATCATCAGCCACGGGCATTTTGATCATGTCGGTGGCCTGATGGGTTTCCTGAAAACCTACCGCCCGCGGATGCGCAAAGCCCTGATGCTATTCACCGGCGGGGAGGATGACTTTTGCATGCGCTTTAGCCGGCTCGCGGATGGCAGTTTCGCAAACTTTGGCATTCCGCTGGATCGACGCCGATTGCAAGCACTGGATGTGCAGGCGGTGCTCTCGGAACAGCCTGTCCTGATGGCGGGGCATGCTTTCACAACTGGCGCCGTGCCCCGCACAAGCATCGAACAGGTCTTGCCCAACACCTGGGTCGAATACGGTGTTCAGGACGGACTGGGGTGCGATGCCAACGCCTACATAAATCACCATTTCTCGCCGGAGGAACTGGCGGGCAAGCCGGTTCCAGATCAGCACTGGCATGAGCATGCGACCTGTTTCCGGTTGGGCGATCGCGGGCTCGTAGTGATCAGTTCCTGCGGTCACGCCGGCATCATCAATACGCTCCGGCGCGCGCAGGAAGTGTCAGGGATCGAGAAGATCCATGCGTTGGTGGGCGGCTTCCACCTGGCACCGGCGTCAGATGATTACCTGGCGCAGGTGATGGGTGAGCTCAAGAAGTTTGACCTGGACCTGGTGTTGCCGATGCATTGCAGCGGACAGAATTTCGTAGATCTGGCTAAGCGCGAGATTCCGGAAAAGCTGGTGCTATGTGGCACCGGTACCAGCTTCACGTTCCGGGCATAGCTACTGTAAGTGCCTTCTGACGCCAATTTAAGGGTCAGGCGGAGCGCGTCCGACCCCGGATCCGGCTAGGCTATTAGAATTAACTACACTGGAGTGGAGGCACCATGGTCAATTCCAAGCCAATCGCACGCGCCGTTCTGATGCTCATGGGCTTCGTCATGCTGGCCTCCGGATGCACCCGTGAACCAGGCGAAGGCTACTATGACCGCGATCATCATCGATGGTGGCATGAGCATCAGTGGCGCGACTGCGCCGAGCACGACGAGCATTGCCACGAGTAACGTACAGAGCGCGGGGGCCACGCCTGTTGTAAGCGATTGATTCGCCAACCACCCGGCGGTTCAGGCAGTCAGCGAAAGAGATAGAACCGAGACTTCGCGAAGCGTGCGCGCGGGGAGCCAGGCGCGTCCACTTACTCGACGTCGCGGCAGCCGCATCCGATCACCGGCCCGGAAGGGCCGAGGCAGAGCGCGTACGCCAGCGCGACTAGCAGCCGGGACAATCCGCGGTCGCGGCATTTTTCGATAAGACCGGGTCCCCGCCCGGCCAGCGCTCCATGACGCACTCGACCAGCTGCACCTGCTAGGGAACAGAAGGAGCCGCATTTCGGGCGGCTGCCTGCGCTCAACAAGGCGCGCCTCAGTGGTCATCCCCCAATCATTTTATGCGGACGGCCCGATGGTCCAGCGTGGCCGCATTTGCGATCAGACCCGCGAATTTGGGGAGTAACTGCGCCCGGTGAGGCTATGAGGTGACACCGCACTTCCCGCCGTGCATAATCTTTCCATAATAAATGTTGCTAGTGGACAACACCTTGCGTCTGTCGCCTGCCTTTCAACCTAGCACGCACGAATCCGGAGCCTGTCTGTGTCGGCGCATTGCCAATGTGCCATGTACCAATTGAGGGAGACCCACACATGAAACATAAGAGAAATTTGGTCCTATCGGTCGCGTTTGCTGTCGCAGGTAGCCCTTGGGCGGCGGCGGCGGATCCGGGCAACGATCTGGAAGAGGTGGTGATCACCGCCACCAAACGCGAGTCGACGGTGCAGACCACGCCGATCAGCGTCACGGCAGTCTCGGCGGCCGATATCGCTAATAAGGGGTTGACGGACTTCAACAGCCTTGCGCAGACCGTGCCCGGCATCTCGATGCGCACCTCCGGACCCGGCCAGACGGAATTCGAGATGAGAGGCCTGAATTCTGCGGGTGGCAACGCTTCCGTGGTCGGTTTCTATCTGGACGAGACGGCGCTGTCATCGCCGGCCTCCGCCCAGCTGGGCAAGATCGTCATCGACCCCAACCTCTACGATCTGAACCGCGTGGAAATCCTGCGCGGTCCCCAAGGCACCCTGTACGGTTCCAGTTCCATGGGTGGCACCGTCAAGGTGGTGCCCAACGCTCCGCAGCTGGATGTTTACGCCGCCAGCGGCGAGACCGTGGTGTCGGAAACCGGCTCTGGCGGAGGCACCAACTTCACGCAGAATGGCATGGTGAACCTGCCGCTGGGAGCGGAAATGGCTCTGCGCCTGGTAGGTTCGTCAGAGTCGGATAGTGGCTGGCTCAATCGCTACGTGTTCGCCGACAACGCGGTGATGACGGACGGGGCGACGGGTGCCCGGCCGACCGGCTTTTATACTGCGCCGCTGGCGGAAACCGTGAGCCAGGCCAATGCCTCATCGCTCGACTCGTTCCGCGCCACCCTGCTCTGGCGCCCGGTCGACGAAGTTTCGATTACCCCGGCATTCATGTGGCAGCACACGCATCAGGATGGTCCGAATGCCGTGGACGTCAACGGCGCACCCAGCAATCCACAGGTACCTGCAGCCCAGGGCCACTTTGAGATCTACGACACGCCCGAGCCGCAGGATGACAAGTTCACGCTGGGCAGCCTCAAGATCGAATGGCAGACCGAGCACATGCTGATCACATCGGCCACGGCCGACTGGACACGCCTCACGCTGGTCTCCCAGGATGGCACCGAGGAAAATGACGGGCCCCAAGGCCTGGGATGTGTGGGGGCGGCCTGTCCCTACGACCTTGACATTGCGGCGGGGGGACTTGGCCCGACCGGCCCGGGACCCACGGGACCTGGCGTACAGGAGCGCGATGCAACGCAGCAGCTCAGCGAGGAATTGCGCCTGACTTCGACCGACAAGGGACCGTTTCAGTGGCAGGCGGGCTATTACTACCAGCGTCTCAAGTCCGACTGGGATATGTGGTCGATCAATCCGCAAATTATTCAGTACGGCATCGGCGACATCTATGTGGACTACATGCCGCAAACCATCACGCAGAACGCTCTGTTCGGTGAAGCGTCCCTGGACTTCGCACCGGGCTGGAAGGCGACGCTGGGACTGCGCGGTTATCACTACGAATACAGCCAGAACAACAGCGAGTGGGGTGACTTCACGCCGTACGGGTTCGCCAATCTCTTTGCGAGCCCGCCGACAATTGCAGGCAACACCACACCTTTCAACACGTCCGCCTCGGGCAGCGCGAGTGGCGTCAACCCGAAGTTTGATCTGTCGTGGCAGATGAATCCGCAAGAACTGCTGTATTTTACCGCGGCCCGTGGCTTCCGCATGGGCGGCACCGACCAGCCCTTCACCGGCTACCTGACCACGGTGTCGCCGACTGACTGCGCCGGCCCGACGAGCCTGGCCATCATCCTGCAGTGTGGCCTGCAGCAGAAGTTGACGGCGACTCGCACTTACGCGGGAGGCTACTTCACTCCCAATGCGCAGTTCCCCAATGCCACCTCGCAGGGCGTGCCGCAGTTCAAGTCCGATTCGGTCTGGAACTACGAGGTGGGCGAGAAGGGTGAATTCTTCGATCGCCAGCTGACGCTCAACGCGGATGTGTACTACGAGCGCTGGAACAGCCCTGAGCTTGCCACTAATGTCGGCGGCTTCGGATATACCGTCAATGGAGCCAACGCCAGCATCCTGGGCGCGGAAGTGGAACTGTGGCTCAAACTTCCTGCGGGTTTCTCATTCGCCGGCAATCTGGGATACGCGGACAGCAAGTTCCTGTCTGACAGCGCCATTACCGGCTACCGGTCCGGCACGGCGATACCCGATTCGCCGAAGGTCACCTCCTCCGTGACCCTGCGCAACGTGCAACCGCTCTCCGACACGCTCCAGCTGACCAGTTCGCTGTCCTACAACTACATTGGCGAGCGCACCAATGCACCTTACGGTGAGACCATCACACTCTTCAACGAGAACCAGCTGCTGGTGCACCTGCCCGCCTACGGCCTGATGAACCTGCGCGCAGGCATCAAGTCCGATGACTGGACGTTCAATCTGTTTGCGAACAATCTGCTCAACAAGGAGACGCTGCTGGACACGCAGCCGCAGATCAACCTGCAGACCGCGGCCTTCACCCGTTACATCGTCAATCAGCCGCGTACCATCGGGCTAGACGTGAGCTACAGCTTCGGGCGCTGAGGGTCCCGATAGCACGCGCTGTGGTCGGGATGGGTTGCGACAACGCAACCCGTCCCGGCCGCGCGATCTCCAGGCAGCTAGGATCGACCGGCACACGGCGGAGATGCTTCTGCCAGGAAGCGTCCAGCCTAAGCGACGAACTCCTAAGTATTTGATTTAAATGGTGGCCGGGGGTGGAATTGAACCACCGACACGCGGATTTTCAATCCGCTGCTCTACCAACTGAGCTACCCGGCCACGGTACAGAAGAAGGGCGCGTATTAGACCGGCACCGGGGTTGGAGCGTCAAGGACAAGCGGCGTATTTGCCGCCCGGCAATCCATCAGTCACGCCGGTTTAGAGCTCTCTGGAGCGACGAACTCCGCGGGTTTCTGCGAACCGTCCCCGAAGAAGAACTTTTCCATTTCCGCCTCAAGGAACTTGCGTGCTTTCGGGTCCACCGGCGAGAGCCGGTACTCATTCATCAGCATGACCTGGTGGCGCACCCACCGCGACCAGGCCTCTTTGGAGACCTGTTCAAAGATCCGCTGGCCGAGTGGCCCCGGATAGGGCGCGCGATCGAGGCCTGGGGCAGTGGTCTTCAACACTACACACTGAACGGTTCGATTCATCTTGGAATCATAGCAAGAGATCGGCTTGCGACGGCCGCTAAGGCCTGCCTCCTACAAGGCGGCCAACAGCGTACTGACCGGCGCGGGCAAACCGATATCGGGCGGATGTGCCGGATCAAACCAAAGACTGGGCGGGCTGTCGCCAACGCCGGCAAACCCCTCGCACCGCGCCACCAGCGGTGAAATTTCCAGCTCGAAGTGAGTAAAGGCATGGCGCAGTGTGGCCCGGAAGCCAGGCTCGAAGGTGCTGCGCAATAACTGGTCTGCGCCGAAGGCGCGCGCGGCTTCATCGCTCTGGAATTCGGGCAGGCACCACAACCCACCCCAGATGCCCTGTTCAGCGCGACGCTCCAGCAGCACCGCGCCATCCATGCGCCGGGCCAGCAGCATGACGACTTGACGCACCGGGCGCGCGGCACGCACGCGCGGCGTCGGCAACGCATGTTCCTGACCGCTCAGATGTGCGACACATTCATGCTGCAACGGGCAGGCATTGCAGAGCGGACGGCGACGCAGGCACACCGTCGCGCCAAGATCCATGATCGCCTGCGTATATGTCGCTACGTTCTCGTGCGGCGTGCACGCTTCGGCCAGCGCCCAGAATTGCCGTTCGACCGTGGCTGCGCCGGGCGCGCCGTGCAAAGCAAAATAACGCGCCAGCACGCGACGCACATTGCCATCGAGGATCGGCACTCGTTTGCCCGCCGACAGCGCGAGAATCGCCCCGGCCGTCGACCGGCCAATGCCTGGCAGGCTTTGCAATGCTTCCAGTTCAGTTGGCAGCTCACCTGAAAAATCCGCCACCACGCGCTGCGCGGCCCGCTGCAGATTGCGGGCACGGGAGTAGTAACCGAGTCCTGACCAGTGATGCAGGATGGCATCGAGTGGCGCAGTGGCGAGCCTAGCGACATCAGGGAATTGCGCCATGAAGCGCTCGAAATACGGAATTACTGTCGCAACCTGCGTCTGCTGCAGCATCACTTCGGAGATCCAAACGCGATAGGCGCTGAGATGCTGCTGCCAGGGCAAATCGTGCCGCCCGGATTGCGCATGCCACGCCAGCAGTGGGGGCGCCAGCGCCGTGGGTTCGCTCACCGAGCGGCCCCGACGGCCAGCAAGAACGCGCGAGCTGCGCGCGCTTGCAAATGAATTGGGATCAGCCCTGATGTCATGCACTGGTCGGGAAGTGGCTCGTGGTTAAAAGAGCCTACCACCGCGGGCCGCTGATCGCAGCTACGGGCGCTTGTGCTTGTCGATGTCGAGGCAGATGCCTACGAGGCTCAAGGGCTCGCCGCTTTCGCCACGCAGGGAAACCCGGCCGCGCTCGAAGATCCAGCGCCACTCGCCGCTCCCGGTCTGCACGCGATACTCGGTATCGTATTGATCGACCTGGCCAGCCAGATGCTCGGAGAGCCGCGCCATCGAAGCGGCAAAATCATCCGGGTGCACGTGCGGCCGGCGCACCTCGGGATCCACCGACACCGTGTGCGGGCTGATGCCGTAACGCTCCCACCAGTCATTGAACCAGCGCGGCGCCGTCTGACTCAGATTCACTTCCCACAGACCGATGCCGGCACCCCACACTGCGGTGTGCAGTCGCGACTCGCTGTCGCGCAGTGCCGCCTCGACGCGCTTCTGCACATCGACATCGAGTGCCACGCCCATGATCACCGCCGGCTTGTTCTCGAGGTCCCATTCGACCGCGCGACCGCGATCGAGCAGCCATTTCCACTCGCCGGCCGCAGTCCGGATGCGATATTCATACTCGAGCGAATCGGTCTCATCGGCCCAGTAGCGACGGATCGCCTGCTCGATGTTGGGCCAGTCCTCGGGATGAATATGCTCGCGCCAGGGGTTGGACAGGCTCTCCCAGTGCTCGCGGGTGTAGCCGGTCATCGCAAACCACATCGGGCTCGGGGTGCGAATGTCGGTCGGCACATGCCATTGCCAGAACGCCGCCCGCGCACCCCAGAGCGCCGTGGCCAGGCGCGATTCATTCAGGCGCAGCAGGTTTTCCTGCCGCTTGCGCTGATCGATCTCTATGCAGATGCCGGCTGCTTCCAGCGGTTCTCCCTGGGGCGAGCGGGCCGTGATTTGACCGCGCTGCATGATCCACAACCAGCGATTGTCCGTGGTGAGCAGGCGGTATTCAGCCTCAAAGCGCGTGATGCTGCCCAGCTGCAGATCGATCAGGCGACGCCGATAGTCGGTGACATCATCCGGGTGGATCTGACGGGTCCAGCGCTCCAGCAGATCCGGGCCAGCGCACGGATCAAGTTTCAGCTGCGCGCACCACGCCTCATCAATCTCGGTCTCGCCGCTGAGGAAATTCCAGCACCAGCTGCCAATGTCGGCGGCACTGAACGCTGCATCGCGGCGCGAGAGCGCGCGCGTCCCGTTGGGCGCATCGATCAGGCACAGCACCGCGTTACCACCGACGCTGTCGGTCAGCAGGTGCAGCGAGAGTTCAAGATTCAGCTCCGCGCTGCCACGCTCCTGCAGCGCCTCGGAGCCCAGCTGCACGGCCTGTCCTGCCAGCGCCGCCTCGAGATCGGCCGCCATCAATGGCCAGGGCCAGTGCACCTCATTGAAGTGGGAATCGGCGGGGGCCGGGAGCGCCGCGCGCGCCGCACCGCTCAGCGCGCGCAGGCGCAGCCGGGCATCGAACAGTAGCGCGATGCCAGCCCATTGCTCCACGAGCTGCTGCAGCAGCAGGTCAGCCGCGGCACGGTTTGGGCCGGAAGTCGTCGGGGCTGGTGCATTCATAACACGGTGGATCGCTCGGCCCCCGGATGCTCGGGATCCGCTGGAATCGCTCTACTCGCCTCTGTATATCGGACAAAACGGCCGATTCTTGCGCTCCGACAATGTGAAGCACAGCACGTTTCGGCTGGCGGAGCGGCCCGGAAGCCCGGGCCGAGGCTCATTAGAGCTCGGTGTACTTGCGGGGGTTGCCGCGGGCTTTGTCGGCGGGATAGCGCTGCTCGTTGATCGCGATCTTGCGGTACGCGGCCGCATGCAAATCAATGCCGAGGCGATCGGCCAGCCGTACCGTGTACAGCAGCACATCGGCCAGTTCCAGCGCGACGGCATCGCGCGTGGCTTCATCCAGCGCCTCGCTGTCCGCTGCTGTGCGCCACTGGAACGGCTCCATCAGTTCCGCGGCTTCGACAGCGAGTGCCATCGCCAGGTTCTTGGGCGCGTGGAACTGCTCCCAGTCCCGATCCTTGGCGAACTCACGCAGTCGCGCGGCGAGTGCTCCCAGTTCTGAGTCGTTCATGGGCACCTCAAATCTCACTCCGGCTCGGGTCTATTAATTTTGCGCCTGGTCGCGCTTCAGGCGCGTCCACACGGCAACAAACAACTCATCCTCCACGCCGGCTTCTTTTGCGAGGCGCTGCGCAGCCGCCGCATCCAGGACGTGCTCGCTCTCAAGCAGCGAGAGTGTCCCGAGCAACTGTCCGTTACGGAGCGCATCCACGAGGACGCCAAGACCCTGGCGGTCCTCGGTCGGGCTCAATCCCGATCCGGCGATTGCCAGCGCTGCCACCAGCCGCGGCGGGCTCTCCCAATACTCGGCGACGCGACGGGAGAGATCGCCACCACAGCGCATGATCATCTCCACCAGCAGCCGCGGTGCCGGCTGCAACGGTGCCACCGCGCGGTATTGGTCCATTGTCATCCGGTAGACCACCAGCGGCCCGAGTGCATCCAGAATCGTCAGAAGCTGGGCGGTTGCCCGCTCGCCGCTGCGCCGGCGCTGGGCGTAGAGTTCGGCGGCCACGGAGGCGCGCACGCTGCGCTCCCACAGCAGCGCAGGAAAGCGCGCGAATGCTTCCTGGCCACCCCGAAACACCGGCTGCATCAGCGCGGTGGCTGCGAGTGACTGCAAGCCATCGGTGCCGCAGACGATGATGGCGCGCTGGATGGTTTCCACCGGCTCAGGAGACATGCGATAGAAGACACTATTGGCCAGGCGCAGCACATCGCCGGCAAGCACCGGATCCTGCGCGATGATGCTCGCCAGGCGTGTCGCGGCCGCGTTGGGATCGTTGACGGCCGCCTGCAATTGCGGCATCAGCATCGGCCGCCGCGGGAAATAGCGATCCGGCAACGCACCGCCGCTCGCGGTCGCCAGGATGGCATCACGCACCGGGCGATGCGCCTCGGCCAGTGCGGTCGGTTCTGCGCCGATGCGAAAGGCGTGCTGCCAAAGGAGTTCTGAGGCCTGCGCGAGTGCCGCTGGCAACCTGCCCGAATTGAGATCGGCGGCATCTGAAGCGACGGGCACCGCCTCGATCTCGCGGGCGCGCGCTGCGGCCGCGGCAGCGGCTGTATCGGGCGCGCGCCGGGCGCGCTGACGCCACAACATGACTACGCCGATTGCGGCGCCGAGCACGAGCGCAACAGCGATCGCTGGCATGGACGTCCTTTCAAGGTGTCCGGAAGGGGCCTGACCGGCTTGATTATTACATTGCTGCAATCGGCACGGCGGGCGATCTGGTCTCAGGCGAGCGCGCGGCAACCGCCCTGGCATCGTTATAATCGCGCTGGCCCTGCCCTCGGGCCGGCGAACGCTCCAAGGTCATATCATCCGCGTAAGTTTCCATCTGCCCCGGCGTATCTGGCTTGTACCACTGGCGATGGCGGTGCTCGGCTGCGGCCTGTGCGCGTCTACGTGGCACGTGTTCGGCAACATCTGGGATGAGCCTGAACACATCGCGGCCGGCATCTGCCTGCTCGATCGCGGCCAGTACTTATACGATGACCAGCACCCGCCACTGGCGCGGCTGGCGGCCGCCGTAGGTCCGTACCTTGCAGGCGCGCGCGCTCACTACACGCCGCCGCCGAACGGAGAGCCGGAAGGACGGCTGATCCTGTATCACTCAGCGGCCAGCTACGACACGCTGCTGACTCTGGCACGCCTCGGAATGCTGCCGTTCCTGATCATCCTCGTGTTCTCGACCTGGACGCTTGTGGACCGCTGGATTGAGGCACGCTGTGCGCTGCCGGCCGTAGCCTTACTGCTCGCGACACCCGTCATCCTCGGCCACGCCGCGGTCGTGGCGCTCGATGTACCCGTGAGCGCGATGTGCCTGCTGGCCTTCGTCGCCCTGCTGCGCTGGACGGACAAGCCCACGCTGTGGCGCGCGTTGGCGCTGGGCCTGGCCTCTGGGCTCGCTGTCAGCACCAAGATGTCGGCGATTCCTTTCATGGCGCTCGCCGGCCTGGTGGTATTGATCTCAGTGACGCTGACCCGCCTGCGCTCCGGGATCAGCGTGCCGTTCAGCCGCTGGGCATTGACCGCGCCACTGGCGCTGCTGCTCGTGCCCTGTGTCGGCATCGCCGTCTATGGCGATCAGATGATCTATATGACGATGCCGGACATGCGCGTGAACAAGGCCATCGATCTGTATGTGGGCAATGCCGGCTGGCTTCATGACGTGGCGTATCACTGGCTGTCCCAGCATCGCGTGCCAATCGGCGTCGAGAAGCTGGCACTCAATGTCCTGGGCGTCGAGTGGCATAACTTCATCGGTCATCGCTCCTATCTGCTCGGTGAGAGCAGTGCACACGGCTGGTGGTACTTCTATCTGGTGGCCCTGGCCGTCAAGACACCACTGCCGCTGCTGCTTCTCGGTCTGCCGGGTCTGGCGGCAATGGGCTACACCGGCTGGCGCGACCGTGCCGCCACAGAGCTGGCGGTACCGCTGTGGTTTGTCGCAGTACTCGCATTCGCAAGCCTCTACAGTCACATCAACATCGGCGTGCGTCACGTACTGATCCTCTATCCGTTGCTCGCGATCGGCGCCGCGTGGTCGCTGATCCACGGCTGGCAGGCGGCCCGCAGCCTGGCACCGCGGCTCGTGCTGGCCGCACTCGCAGCCTGGCAGCTGATCACACCGGTCATTGCCTATCCGGATTACCTGGCCTACTTCAATTTCATCGCAGGGCGGCACCCCGAGCAGATCCTGGTAGATTCGGATCTGGACTGGGGCCAGGATATGAAACGCCTTTCTTCCGAGCTGGCGCGCCTGAAAGCGCCCGAGGTCTACCTTGCCTACCGCGGCAACATCGAGCTGGCGCGTGAGGGTCTACCGCCGTTCCAGATCCTCGCGCCCAACGCCCCGGTGACGGGCTGGGTCGCAATCTCCATGCTGGCGGAGAAGGAAAGCGGGGACGGCTACCACTGGCTCAGTGCCTGCAAGCCCGTGGAGCGCGTGGGCAAGTCCATCGACCTCTATCACATCGAGGCAGAAGAATAGCGACGCGCGCCTACCGCGCGCGTTGCAGCTGCTCGATCTCATCCATCAGTCGATTCATGCGCGCCATCAGCGCCCGATAAGGCCCCGGCGTCGCCAGATCCGCACCAGCCTGCACATACAGCGGGTAAGGATAATCGGAACCACCGGCACGCAGCATCGTGAGGAAACGATCACGCGCCGCCGGCCCTTCCGAATGGATCGCTTCAGCGAAGTAGGCTGCGCCGGCAATCGAGGTCGCGTACTTGAAGACGTAGAAATCCTCGTAGAAGTGCGACACGTAGCTCCACTCCAGGCAGTAATCCGGGCGGATCTTCATGATCCCTTCGGCCTCGCCGTAGTACTTCTTCAGGATCGTGCAGTACAACTGGCTCAATGAATCACCTGAGAGCGCCTGGCCCTGTTCAAACGCCTCGTGCATCGCCAGTTCGAATTCTGCGAACTGCACCTGCCGAAAGTAAGTTGTGCGGATCGATTCGAGCGCCTGGCCCAGGTAGTAGAGCTTCTCGTTCTGGTCCTTCGCGTGCGCCACCATGTAATCGTTGAGCAGCAGCTCGTTGGTGATCGCGGCGGTCTCGGCGATGAAGAGAGAGTAGTCGGACTTTTCAAATGGCTGCGTGTGATCCGCCATGACGGTGTGCATGGCGTGGCCCCATTCATGGGCGAAGGCCGACAGCGATTCGTATTCGCCGGTGTGATTGAGCAGCAGGTACGGGTGTACATCGTAGGCATCGGTCGCCGTGTAGCCGCCGGAGGTCTTGCCCTGACGCGGATAGGCGCTCATCCAGTGCCCGGCAAATCCCTGGCGAAGCTGGTCGAGATACGCATCGCCCAGCGGTTCGAGCGCCGCCAGCGTCAGGCGCTGCGCGGTCTGGACACTGAACTTGGGCTCGGAGCTGGTGGCAAACAGCGGCGCGTAGCCATCGAAATATTCGAGCGGTCCGCTGATGCCCAGCAGTCGCTTGCGAAGCCGCAGGTAGCGGTGCAACGTCGGCAGTGCCGCGTGCGTCTCACTCACCAGCGTTCTGTAGACACTCTCAGGCAGGTTGTCCGCGAACAGCGCGGACTGCAGCGAATTGTCAAAATGGCGGGTGCGCGCGCTAAACACGTCACCCATCACTTGTTCAGCCTGCAGGTTGCCGAGAGTGCCTTCAAAACTCTTGTGCAGTCCCCAGAAGGCATCGAAGACCTGCTGCCGATCGGCACGCACGGCCGAGGCGCGGTACTTCTCATAGTTGGGCTCATCGAGCCGCACCTTGGTACCGGTGCTGAGTAACACGGTAGGAAACGGCAGCTCGCCATCGCTCAACAGTCCGTGGGTTGTTCCTGGCTGCTGCAGAATCGTTCCGGCCTGCGCCAGTACGTCTTCCAGTTCCGGGCTTAGCGTGTGCGGCGCGGCGCGCAACGTGTTATCCAGATAATGATCGAATCGCCGCGCCAGTTCCAGGTTCTGGGACTCCATGGCGTGAACGTTCTCGCCACCGAGCGCAACAATCTCCGGTGCGATCCAGGCGGTCTGAGCATCGACCAGCGTGCCCAGCACCTGCGCCTGCTGCAGGCGGTTACGGGCCCCGGCATCGAGCAGGTTGGAGTCCGACTGCAGCTGCGCGTACATGGCAATGCGCGAAGCATCCTTGCGCACATCGCTCACCGCATCGAGCGCCGTAAACATCGCCGTGGCATTCTGACCGAGCGTCCCGCGAAATGTTTCCAGGTGCTGCGCGGCGCTGCGCGTGTGTTCCAGCGCCTCGGTCCAGGCCGCCGTGCTGGGATACAGATCCGTCAGGTCCCAGTCGGTGGCTGCATTGCCAACAGGTGGCGTCGCGGACAGCACCGGCGCTGTAAGCCAAGCCAGACAGGCCACACCAGGCAGCCAGGAGAACAGCGATAAGGAGCGGCGGCGGGCAAACATAGATTGGTAGCCTCGGAACTGAATTAAATGCGCTGCCTGGGCGGGCACGGCGGCCGCAAGGATAGCGCCGCCGGGTCTCCCGGTACCACCGCTCATGGCAAGCAGTCAGCGATCATGTCTGCCACTCATCGGCCGATGCACTCGAGACCTGAGCGCTGAACTGGTGAGACACTGCGACAACGGCTGGCGGTTGCATGCGGCACGAGAATTTTGCACAGTAAGAGCTGTGATCGGCAGTTTCGACAAACTGCGCCGGCGCGGCTGGCGCGACTGGTTGGGCGCCCTAGCGCTGCTCGGAGTGCTTGCGCGCGCGCTCGTCCCGGTCGGGTTCATGCCCATGCAGCTGCAGGGCAAGATGCAGATGGTGTTGTGCGCCCCGCAGGGGCGGGATGCAATTCACCAGCACAATGCCCCGCGCGGCAGCTCAGAGGGCGCCCCCTGCCTGTTCGCCGCGAGCGCAGCCGCACTCGCGCCGCAGCCGTTTTACACTCCACCGGCCGCCGGCTGGCTCTGCGTGGCGAGCGTCTGCTCGAGCTATTGCTCGCCTACCAGGGCCGCACCGCTGCGCCACGCCGCCGCCCGCGGTCCACCCGCCAACGTCTGATCGCTGCTGCCTCTGAGCGAGCTCACGAGTGAGGCACTCCGGACTCGCCTCGGTGTGAGCCGCAAGCGCATCGCTCCGCATCAGACCTCACGGGAGAACTCCAAATGGGACCATCGAAGCAATGCGGCGCTCATGCCGCACCACAAAATGTCCTCGGCGCTCGGCCACGATCGCTCTGGTCCGCGCCGGTAACCTCGCTGGCGCTGTTGGCATTGATACCGCGCACCGGACACGCCTGTGCCACCTGTGGCTGCACGGTCAACTCAGACGCTGCCATGGGCTTTTCGGCAGCCTCGGGCTGGCGCCTGAATATCGAGTACGACTACATCAATCAGGATGAACTGCGCACCGGCTCCGGCTCGGCAACGCCGGAGCAGGTAGTGAATAATCCCTCCAATCCGGCGCTTGGCGGTGGCGAGATCGAACACGACACGCTCAATCGTTACCTCAATCTCAGCCTCAGCTACCGGCCGGATGCGGACTGGAATTTCACTCTGGTAGTGCCCTATATCATGCGTGACCACTCGACTTTCGGACAGCAGCAGGCGCCCTACAGTACTGCCGAGTCAGCACCCGACCAACTCAGTTACGGGCACGTCTCGAACCTGGGCGATATCAGACTGCTGGCCGCGTTTCAGGGTCTGCTGCCGACGCATAATCTGGGCCTGCAGCTTGGTGTGAAGCTTCCAACCGGACAGGACGGCACGCGTACCGACTTCGAATCCGGGCCTGGCCTCGGCACGCCGGTGGATGCCAGCCTGCAAGCCGGGACCGGCAGCACGGATCTGATCGTCGGTGGCTACTACTACCAGGCCGTGAGTCAGAACTTCGATGCCTTCGCCTCGGCACAGTTTCAGGCCGCCGTGATCGAGAGCCTGGATCAGCGCGGTAATGACTACCGGCCGGGCAACTCGGCAACAGTCAGCATCGGGCTGCGCTACGAGGCCGATCCACGCTGGATACCGCAGGTGCAGATCAACCTCTTTCACAAGGATGCGGATCAGGGTGCCTTGGCTGATACGACGGATACGGCGGGCACCGTGGCCTATCTCAGTCCGGGGTTGACCGTACAGGCGCTCAGCAAACTTCATCTGTATGGCGTGCTGCAGATTCCTGTCTACAGCAACTTAAACGGCTACCAGCTGTTTCCACGCTGGACGGTCACGGCGGGCCTAAGCTATGCGTTCTAATCGTCGCTTCGAATGAGCTCGGGCAATTACCGCCGATCGCGGAGTCTCGAGACGGCCGAGGGCTCTGACATCTCGCGCCGCGCCGCAATTTGCGGCGCGGCGGCCCTTGGGCTGCTGGGGCTGGAGGCGCTCGGCGCCGGTGCCGCATTCGCCAGCGCGCTGCGGGTCGGTGCTACTGCACCCCCCGCGAATCTTGCGAGTCTCAATGGCGAGCGGCTGTCAACCAGCGAGCTGCGCGGTCAAGTGGTCATACTTTGCTTTTGGGCTACCTGGTGTGTTCCATGTCGCGCCGAGCTCGCGATCCTTGCGGCCTACAGCGCGCTCCACGCGCACGAGGGCCTGCAGGTCCTGGGCTTCAGCCTCGATGACGCCGAGGACCTCGCTAAAGTGCAGGCCGTTGCAGCCACGCTGCCGTTTCCGAATGGGCTGCTGACACCGGCGAGTGCGCCGGGCTACGGACGGATCTGGAGATTGCCGGTCAACTTCGTAATTGCCCGAGATGGCCGTCTGGCCAGCAACGGTTGGCTGGAGAAGAACCCGGCGTGGACCGCGGATCGACTCGAGCAACTGGTGACACCGTTGCTCGCCGAGGTGCCGCTAGCGCCGGGGGCGCCCCCCAGAACTGCTTTCTAGGTTTAATCAAGCAGTTAGCGTGCTTCTCGCGTCCCGGACACCGTCGGTGTTGTCGGCGTCAACGCGCATGGCACTTTGCCGTTAAGTTCTAGTCGGATACCGTTAGATGCGCACAGTCCATGAGCGATCGGAGCAAACAATGAAGTCATACCGAACCAGAGTCCTGGCCGCGCTGGCGGCAGTGGGCGCAATGACCCTGGCGCTGCCTTCGGGCGCTGCGGATGACGCCACAGTAGGCGTCTGGCAGAAGCACCAGTACACGCTGCACTTCATGGGCTTCACGACCATCTACTCCTGTGATGGGCTCGAGGAGAAGATGCGTGAGCTGCTGCTGTGGGCCGGTGCCCGTGGCGATGCCAAGAGTTCAGCCTCAGGATGCGATCGCGGCTTCGGCATGCCGAGCAAGTTTGCCTCGGCCGATGTCACCTTCTATACGCTCGCCGCGGCGCCTGCCGGCACGGGCGACGCTGTCGCCGCGACGTGGCACAAGGTGCAATGGACCCCTCACAGGCCGCAACAGCTTGGTGAGGGGGATTGCGAGCTGGTGGAACAGTTTCGTGATCAGGTATTGCCGATGTTCACGACCCGCGAGGTGAACAACCGTACCCATTGCCAGCCGTATCAGGTGAATCCTGGCGATCTGGACCTGGGATTTGAAGTGCTGGTGCCGGCGGCCTCGACCCCCGCGCAAGCCCAGTCGCCCTGATTCCGGATCACAAAGTCAGCGACCGCTGTCTCTGTGGGAGTCTGCATCAAATGAACGAGAACACGGCGGTCCTGCGTGTGATCGCCTCCTACGCACTGGCGGTTTGCGCTTTCTGGATGCTGTTCTGGCTCAATTCGACTCGCCACTGGATCAGCTCGCGTCACTTCATCGCCGCTGCGCTGTGCATTGGCCTGGCGATGTGCATTGGATCCGTGCTGGTGCCAATGCTGAGAAGCCGCGCCAACTAAACTTTAGCGTCTGAAGGTGTAGTTGCAGGTCCGAAGGCCATCGGCCCGGCTGCCGGTGCCGACTGAATCTTCGAACTTCGCCATGATCGGGTACTTATAAGGTGTGCCCGGATCCGCTGTCTTGAACGACTGGATGTTATTCTCGCGGCGACCCGTCCGCCCCGCCGCCTTCAGCAAACCGACGCCCTTCTCATCGATCTGCCCCTCGATCAGCAGCGAGGCCGGCTCGCCCAGCGTGCCATACTCGCC
>JBEKOK010000015.1:0-24997 GCA_049521875.1 Steroidobacteraceae bacterium | reverse complement strand
CTGGGGCAGCTCGCCGCCCCAGCGACGCAACTGCTCGACCACTTCGCGCACCAGAATCTCTGGCGCCGAAGCACCGGCCGTCACCCCGATGACCTGCGATTGCCCAAACCAGCTGCGATCCAGGCCTTCGGCCCCATCGACCAGGTGGCCTGGAATGCCGGCGCGGTCGGCAAGCTCGCGCAGCCGGTTGGAATTGGAGCTGCTCTGGGAGCCGACGACAACCAGCACATCGCACTCGGCCAGCAGCTGCTTGACCGCATCCTGCCGGTTCTGGGTCGCGTAGCAGATATCCTCGTGGCGTGGCGCCTGCATCGCGGGGAAACGGCGTCGCAGCGCCTCGACAATCGCCGCTGTGTCATCGACCGACAGCGTCGTCTGCGTCACGAACGCGAGGCGCTCGGGCATGCTGATCTTGAGCGCCGCGACATCCTCGACACTTTGCACCAGCAGGATGCGGCCACCGGCACTCGCATCGAAGCGGCCCATCGTCCCCTCCACTTCCGGATGACCCTCGTGGCCGATCAGAATCACTTCGCGCGCTTCGCGCGCAAAGCGCGCTACTTCCATGTGCACCTTGGTCACCAGCGGGCAGGTGGCATCAAAGACCCTGAGGCTCCGCCGCTCAGCTTCCACCTGCACGGCGGTCGAGACGCCGTGCGCCGAGAAGATCACGGTGCCATCATCCGGTACTTCATCAAGCTCCTGCACGAACACCGCGCCGAGTGAGCGCAGGCGATCCACGACGCTCTTGTTGTGCACGACCTCATGTCGCACATAGATCGGTGGTCCAAAAAGCTCGATGGCACGCTCGACAATCTCGATGGCCCGATCCACTCCGGCACAGAAACCGCGCGGGTTGGCGAGCAGGATGCGCATGGTCCTCAAGCCGCCGTCGAGCCGGGCTGGCGCCCGCTGAAGAAGGCATCGATCAGCAGCAGCGCCGCACCGACCGTAATCGATGAGTCGGCCAGGTTGAACGCCGGGAAATAAGCGTTGTGCCAGTGCACCTGGATGAAATCGACCACATAGCCAAAACGCACCCGATCGATCACGTTGCCGAGCGCCCCGGCGATGACCAGCGCGATGGCGCCCGCCACCAGGTTCGCACGCCGCTCCAGGCGCGCGAGCCACAGCACCAGTGCGGCGCTGACCACGCAGGCAAGTCCGGTGAAGAACCAGCGCTGCCAGCCTGAAGCGCCGGCCAGGAAGCTGAAGGCGGCCCCCGGATTATGCAGGCGCGTGAAATCCAGCACCGGCAGGATCGTATAGATCCCGTCCATCGGCAGGTGCTGCTCGATCGCGTGCTTGCTCCACTGATCAAGCGCGATCGCGACGGCCGTCGCCGACAGCCAGATCAGGCGCCCGCGTCCTTGGGATGCTGCAGTCATCTACACAAATCGGCGGTGTTCACCGGCCGTCTCCAGGTTCTCGACACATCGGAGGCACAGTAGCGGATGATCGCCGCGCTGGCCGACATCCTCACGATGATGCCAGCAACGCTCGCACTTGGGCGCCTCGGTGCGTCGCACGCGAATCCACACGCCGCCGCCTTCGACGGCCGCCGCTTCAATCGCCCCGGGCGGTGGCTCACGCACCTCGTGCACGCGCGTCGCCGAGGTAATCATCAGGAACCTCAGCTCCTCACCGAGCGCGCTCAGGTGCGGGTACTGGGCCGCCGTGCAGTAGACATCGAGCTCGGCCTCCAGCGGTGCCCCGATCGTGCCGGCAGCACGCAGCTGCTCGAGCTCGCGCGTCACCTCGGAGCGCAGCGCGAGCAGGCGCGTCCAGTCGATCGGGCTCGGTGGTACCGGCGGCAGCGGATGCCAGAGGCTCAGGAACACCGATTCGGCGCGCGGACCCGGCAGGTGCCCCCAGATCTCCTCGGCGGTGAAGGAAAGGATGGGTGCCAGCCAGCGCACCATGGCCTCGGCGATGTGCCACAGCGCCGTCTGCGCCGAACGGCGCGCGTGGCTCGTCGCCGGCGTCGTGTACAAGCGGTCCTTGAGTACATCGAGATACAGGCCGCCCAGATCCACGACACAGAAGTTATGCACCTTCTGATAGATCGCATGAAAGGCGTAGGTCCGGTAGCAGTCGGTGATCTCCTGCTGCAGCGCCTGGGTGCGCTCGAGTGCCCAGCGATCGAAGGCGATCATCTGTGCGGGCGCGAGCGCGTGCGCGGGCTCGAAGCCATGCAGGTTGCCCAGCAGGAAACGCACGGTGTTGCGCATGCGCCGGTACGAATCGCTCATGCGCCGCAGGATCTCCTGCGAGAGGCTCATCTCATTCGAATAGTCGGTCGCGGCGACCCACAGCCGCAGCGTGTCCGCACCCAGGTTCTTCATGATGTCCTGGGGCTCGATGCCGTTGCCAAGCGACTTGGACATCTTGCGGCCTTTATCATCGACCGAGAAGCCGTGCGTCAGCACGGCGCGGTATGGTGCGCGCGCATAGAGCGCCTCGGACATCAGCAGCGAGCTGTGGAACCAGCCACGATGCTGGTCCGAGCCTTCCAGGTACAGATCCACCGGTGAATGGAAATCCGAGCGTGTTGCCGCGACGCACTCGAACGACAGGCCCGAATCAGCCCACACGTCCATGACATCGCTCGCCTTCTCGTAGTCACTGCTCTCGGCGCCCAGCAGTTCGGCCGGATCCAGGTCAAACCAGGCATCGATCCCCGCGATCGCCACGCGCGCGGCGACCTGCTCGATCAGTTCCTGCGTGCGCGGATGCAGCTCGCCACTGATACGGTGGGTGAAGAGCGTGATCGGCACGCCCCAGGTGCGCTGGCGCGATAAGCACCAGTCGGGGCGGTTCTCGATCATGCCGGTGATGCGCGGCTGGCCCCACTCGGGGGTCCACTGCACTTGCTTGATGTCGCGCAGCGCCCCGGCGCGCAAGCCCTGCTTGTCCATGCTGATGAACCACTGCGAGGTCGCGCGAAAGATCAGCGGGCTCTTGTGCCGCCAGCAGTGCGGGTAGCTGTGCCGGTGCGCCTCGCTGTGCAACAGCGCGCCGCGTTTTTCAAGCTCGGCCACGATGATCGGATCAGCGGCGTCGACCTTGAGGCCGCTGACCAGTTCGGTACCTTCGGCGAAGCGGCCATCGGGTCCGACCGGATTGACGATCGGCAGGCCGTAGCGCAGGCCGACGGTATAGTCCTCCTGGCCGTGGGCCGGGGCCGTATGCACAGCACCGGTGCCGGCATCGAGTGTCACGTGATCGCCCAGGATCACCGGCACCGGATGATCGCGCCACGGATGCTTGAGCCTCAGGCCCTCGAGGGTCTGCCCGCTGAAGCGCCCCAGTACCGTGCCGCTCAAGCCGTAGCGGGCGAGACACGCCGAGACCAGCGCCTCGGCCAGCACCAGCACCTGGAAGGCGCCGTGGCGCTCCACCTGCACGGCCGAATATTCAAAATCAGCCTTCAGCGTCACTGCTTCATTGGCGGGCAGGGTCCACGGCGTCGTGGTCCAGATCACCAGCGCCACCGGCGTGCCGGCAGGCACGACAACGCCGGTGCGACGATGAAAATCTTCTGTGTCGGCGACTGCGAAGGCGACATCGACCGCGGTTGAAGTCCGATCCTCGTACTCCACTTCGGCCTCGGCCAGCGCCGAGCGGCAATCGAGGCACCAGTGCACTGGCTTGAGTCCGCGGTATAGATGCCCATTGGCGATGATCTTGCCCAGCGCGCGGATCTGCTGCGCCTCGTAGCCCGGCGCCATCGTCAGGTAGGGATGGTCCCAGTCTCCGAGCACACCCAGGCGCTGGAAGTCCGCGCTCTGCTGCGTGACCTGCGCCTGGGCAAAAGCGCGGCAGGCAGCACGAAAGGCGCGTGCATCGAGTTTCTGCCCCGGCTTGCCGTGCTTCTTCTCGACCACCAGTTCGATCGGCAGGCCATGGCAGTCCCAGCCGGGGATGTAGGGTGCATCGGCCCCATCGAGCGTGCGCGACTTGACGATGATGTCCTTCAGGATCTTGTTGATCGCGTGCCCCAGATGGATCGCGCCGTTGGCGTACGGCGGACCATCGTGCAGCACGAAGGGCGGGCGGCCGCCGGACTCGGCGCGGATGCGCTCGTAGATCCGTTGCTCCTGCCAGCGCGCGAGCTGCAGCTTCTCGCGGTTGGCCAGATCCGCCTTCATCGGGAAGTCGGTCTGCGGCAGATTCACGGTCTTCTTGTAGTCAGTCTCAGCCAAGCCAATCACCTTCTCGAAAAACAGAAATGAATGAATTCAGGCGCCCTGCACCTTGAGCAGCGCCCGCGCTTGGGCGGCATCCTGGTGCATCTGGGCTACCAGCAGCGGCAGCGAATCAAACTTCTGCTCATCACGCAGCTTACCGACAAATTCGATCTCGAGCTCCGCGCCGTACAGATTGCCGGCCCAGTCAAACAGGTGCGCCTCGAGCAGCGGCTCAACCCCATCCACGGTCGGTCGCGTGCCGAGGCTCGCGACGCCGGGCCAATCCGTGAGACCGGGACCCTGGATGCGCACCGCGAAGATGCCGGCCAGTGCCGCGCGGCGCCGGCGCAGCGCAAGATTGGCGGTCGGAAAACCCAGCGTCCGCCCGAGCTCTCGTCCGCGCAGCACACGGCCGCACATTGTGTAAGGCCGACCGAGCAGCTGCGCCGCCCGACCGAACTCACTTTGGGCCAGCGCCTCGCGCACCAGACCGCTGCTCGCGCGTTGTCCATCGAGCAGCACCGGCGCGATGACCTCGACGGCAATGCCGAGTGCCTTGGCCTGTCCCAGGCACCACTCGGCATCGGCCTGGCCACCGTGACCAAAGCGGAAGTCATGGCCGATGATCACCCGGCGTGCACCCCAGGCCACGAGCGAGCCCAGGAACTCGGCCCCGGACTGGGCCCGCAGCCGCGCATTGAACGGCAGCTGGCAGAAGGTATCGAGACCAAGGGACTCGAGTAGCCGCCAGCGCTCGCGGAAATTAGTCAGACGTGCCGGTGGCGTCGCCCGCTGCAGGTACTCGCGCGGCATCGGCTCGAAGCTCACGAGCGCGGCCTTGAGGCCGGTCGCTGCGCTGTGCTCCAGTACCCGTGCGATCAGCGCCTGGTGGCCGACATGCAGGCCATCGAAGGTCCCGATGGTGACGATGCTTTCGTAACGCTGGGCGCGCGCTCCGGTCAGTCGGCGGATCAGCTCCATGGGTCCTTCGGCGAAAAGCGGCGCGCAATCAGTCAATTATAGCGGGGCCGCGAACACATCACGATACCTGAGGCCGAGCAGCAACAGCACCAGGCCGTAGGCCAGCGCGCCTCCGGCAATGCCGATGCTGCAGTGGAGGATGCGCGCGCCGGCGTGCAGCAGCAGCCACGCTTCGGGCGGCCCGGAAAACCACAACAGAAAGGCCGCCATCGCCGCACAGGCGATGCCGATGCGCAGCAACAGCAGCAGCCAGCGCCCCTCGGGCTGGTAGACGCCGGCGCGCCGCAGTCCCTGCCACAGCAACAGCGCGTTCAGCGTCGCGCCAACACCGGTGGAGAGCGCCAGCAGGATATGCGGCGCCTGCAGATGCGTCTTGAGCGGGGTCAGGCTCAGCACCGCGTTGAGCGCCACGTTCACGCCCAGACCCACGAGCCCGGCGCGCACCGGCGTGCCGGTGTCGTGACGGGCAAAGAAGCCAGGCACCAGGACTTTGACCAGGCTGAACATCATCAGTGCCGGTGCATACGCGGCCAGCGCTGCGGCTGCCATCTGCACATCGAATGCGCTGAAGTGCCGGTAACCGAACACCGAAGCGGTGATCGGTCCGGAAAAGCACAGCAGTCCGATGGCGGCAGGCACCGCCAGCAGCAGCGTCAGGCGCAGGGAAAAATCAATCACGCGCGAGAAGGCCGCAACCGAGCCCTGCGTATGGAGTTTTGCGAGACCCGGCAGCGTTACCGTCGCGAGCGCAATACCCACGAGGCCCAGCGGGAATTCCATCAGGCGATCGGCGAAATACAGCCAGGAGACACTGCCGGTGGCCAGCAGCGATGCAAACACCGTGTCGAGCACGAGGCTCAACTGCAGCATCGAGGAGCCGACGATGCCGGGCAGGATGCGCGCGAACATGCGACGCACGCCCTCGTGATCCCATTGCCAGCGCGGCCAGCCAAGCAGCCCAAGCCGCTTGAGCGCCGGCAGCTGCAGCAACACCTGCACGCTGCCCGCAGCCAGCACACCGATCGCCAGCACCTGCCCAGGCTCGCTGCTGCGCATCGCCAGCACCAGCGCGGTAAAGATCAGCATCAGATTCAGTGCCACCTGCGTGAACACCGGCAGCGCAAAGCGCTCGTAGCTGTTGAGCACGCTCGAGAGCAGTGCCGTGATCATCACGCACACCAGATACGGGAACGTGAAGCGCACCAGCTGGATCGTCAGCGCCAGCTGCGCCGGGTCCTGCGCAAAGCCGGGGGCATAGACCCGGACCAGGAACGGCGCGCCGGCGACGCCGGCCAGGGCGATGAACCCGAAGCACACGCCGAGCGTGCCGACGCTGGCACTGATCAGCGCCCGCACCTCCTCGGGGGAGCGTAACTGGCGGTACTCGGAGATCACCGGCACGAAGGCCTGCGAGAAGGAGCCCTCGGCATAGAGCCGGCGCAGGAAGTTCGGGATCTTGAAGGCCACCAGGAACGCATCGCGCAGGCCAGCCGAGGCGAAGGCCTGGGCGATCGCGACATCGCGCACCAGGCCGGTGACGCGCGAGAGCAGCGTAACGAGGCCGACGACCGTGGAATGCTTGAAAATCGCGCGGCTCATCGTGGCTTGGGACTATACCGGAGCCAGATTGACAAAAAGTGCCGCCAAACGCACACTACGCGGCTGTTTTTGCGGGACTTTCCCGCAAGAATTAACGGGCGATGGAGAGTTTCAAGCGTGGCGAATACAAAATCAGCGGACAAGGCAGCACGGCAGGCCCAGCAGCACCGGGTGCGTAACATCGCGCTGCGCTCACGCATGCGTTCGGCGATCCGCAAGGTCATCGATGCGGTGGCCAGTTCCAACAAGGAGCAGGCCCGGAGCAGCTACCTCGCCGCCGTGCCGCTGATCGACACGCTGGTGAACAAGAACATCATTCACCGCAACCAGGCCGATCGGCACAAGAGCCGCCTGGCCGCGCGCGTCAAAGCCCTCGCGAAGGCGCCCTAAGCTCCAGATCCTCGACGGCCAGCAGCAGCGAGAGCCGCGCTTCACCGCGCGAGATCTCGCGCCAGTGCGTGCCTTCGGGCCACGGCTCGAGCGCTCCGGCCAAAGCCCACAACAGATTGAGCGAGGCCTGGCCCTTGGCGCGCTTCAGATCCACATAGCTTTGCACCGCGCCGCGCCGTCGCAGCTCCTCGGCCGTGCGGATGCCGATGCCGGCCAGCAGCTGTTCAGAACGCACACCCAGGTTACGCAGATCGCGCAGCCGCAGCCGCAGCTTCCCGGCTGCGAGCCGCTGGCGGACCTTGATGTTACGCGCTGTCACCCGGTTTGCTCTGGGTCTCGAGGAAACGCATGACCGCTTCGGCGAGCTCCTTGGTACCGCGCCCGGTCGCCCCGGAGATCAGAAAGTGCGGACCCTTGAAGCGCAGGCGCCGCACGATGTCGCGGGCAACTTTCTCGGCCTCGTCATCGGGCAGCAGGTCGCGCTTGTTCAGGATCAGCCAGCGCGGCTTGTCGACTAAATCGGCGCTGAATTTTTTCAGCTCCTTGACGATCGCGCGTGCCTCGACGACCGGATCGGTGGATGGATCGGGCGGAGCGATATCCACCAGGTGCAGCAGTACGCGCGTGCGTTGCAGGTGCTTGAGGAAACGGATTCCGAGACCCGCCCCTTCGGCTGCACCTTCGATCAGTCCCGGAATGTCGGCCATCACAAAGCTGCGATGCTCGCCGCAGTACACGACGCCGAGATTCGGATAGAGCGTCGTGAACGGATAGTCGGCGACCCGCGGACGCGCGGCCGAGACCGCACGGATCAGCGTCGATTTGCCCGCGTTAGGTACGCCCAGCAATCCGACATCGGCAATGACCTTGAGCTCCAGGTTCAGGACGCGTTTCTCGCCCGGAAGCCCGGGGCCGAACTGGCGCGGCGCGCGGTTCGTGCTCGATTTGAAGCGCGTGTTGCCCCAGCCGCCTTTGCCGCCCTGGACTACTTTGAGTTCCTGGCCGACCTGTTTCAGATCGCCAAGCTCCTCGCCGGTTTCGGCTTCACGGACCGAGGTCCCGACCGGCACGGTGATGTACAGATCCTCGCCGCCGCGGCCGGTGCAGCCGTTGCCTGAGCCGCCACCGCCCGACTGCGCCTTGTAGGTACGGACGATACGAAAATCGGCCAGCGTGTTGATGCCCTCGGCCGCACGCAGCCACACACTGCCGCCGGCGCCGCCATCACCGCCGTCCGGACCGCCAAAGGGCGCCGACTTCTCGCGCCGGAAGCTCGCGCTGCCGCGCCCGCCGTTGCCGGCCTGAACCTTGAGCGTTGCCTCGTCGACGAATTTCATGCTGGTGCTGCTGTGTTAGGAAGGCATGGACTCGCCGATCATAGTCCTGATGCCAAACAAAAACCCCGGCGCGAGGCCGGGGTCGATTCCAATGGGGCAGAGCTACCGCGTTCGGAAGCCTGCGAACCCGAACTAGTTGGATTTGGTCTCGGATTTGGCTTCGGCGGCCGCTTCGGGCAGCACCGAGACAAACGCGCGCTGCTCGGCGCCCTTGCGACTGAAGACAACCTGGCCGTGCGCGAGTGCAAACAGCGTATGGTCCGTGCCCACGCCGACGTTCGCTCCGGCACGCACCTTGGTGCCGCGCTGGCGGACGATAATGTTGCCGGCCACGACGTGCTCGCCGCCGAACACCTTCACACCCAAGCGCTTCGCATGAGAATCGCGACCGTTGCGGGTACTACCGCCTGCCTTTTTGTGTGCCATGAGTCTGCTCCAATCCTAAACTTAGTCTTTCTATAAGTGAGCGGTACTGCCGATCAGATCAGGCTGATCTCGGTGACGCGTACCTGTGAATAATGCTGGCGGTGGCCCTTCATGCGCATGTAGTGCTTGCGACGGCGGAACTTGACGATCGACACCTTGTCGCCCTTGCCATGCTCTTCCACAGTGGCCGTGACCTTGCCGCCCTTGAGCATCGGCGCTCCGACCTTGATGTCGGCGCCATCGGCAATCAGCAGCACCTGATCGAACTCGACCGTCGAGCCGGGCTCCGCGGTCAATTTCTCGATCCGCAGCACCTCACCCTTTTCAACTCGATACTGTTTGCCGCCTGTGGCAATGACCGCGTACATTTATCTGGACTCCGTAATAGCATCCGCGCCTGGTAGGCCCGGTGGCAGAAAGGCCGGGCATTCTACTGACCATGGCCGGACGGGTCAAACGACGTTTTCTTTTGGAGAAACAGGTAGTTGAATACGGTGCTCCAGTTCCCGCCAACCTCGGCCGCGGGCTCGGCTGCCGCCCTGGAGCAGATCCGGGCTCTGGTACGGGCCGATCTGCAGGGGGTCGACGCTGCGATCCGCAGCGGCCTCAAGAGCATCGTCCCGCTGGTCGACCAGGTCGCCGAACACATTATCGGGGGGGGCGGCAAGCGCCTGCGCCCGTTGCTGGTGGTCCTGGCCGGGCGGGCCTGCGGGGGCACGAGCGCCGCCTGCGTCCAAGCGGCGGCCTTCATCGAATTCATTCATACCGCGACCCTGCTGCATGACGATGTGGTGGACATGTCGGCGCTGCGCCGCGGGCGGGATACCGCCAACGAGATCTTCGGCAACCAGGCCAGCGTCCTGGTGGGTGATTTTGTCTATTCGCGCGCCTTCCAGATGATGGCGGCGGTCAAGTCCCAGCGGGTCATCGAGATCATGGCTACGGCGACCAATGTCATAGCCGAGGGCGAAGTCCTGCAGCTGATGAATGCCCGGGATCCTGAGACCTCCGAGGATCGCTACCTGCAGGTGATCTACCGCAAGACCGCCCAGCTCTTCCAGGCCGGTGCCGAAGTGGCCGCCGTGGTCAGCGGTGCCGAGCCGCCGCTCCAGCAGGCCCTGGCGCGCTACGGCAAGCACCTCGGGACGGCCTATCAGCTGGTTGATGATGTGCTCGATTACCAGTCGGACCCGGCCGAGCGCGGCAAGAACCTCGGCGATGACCTGGCTGAAGGCAAGCCCACGCTGCCGCTGATCCACGCGCTGAAGCACTCCGATGCCAGGACTGTCCAGATGATCCGCAGCGCGATCGAAGACGGCGCGCGCGGCCAGCTGGAGCCGATTCTCGCCGCAATTGAATCAGCAGGTGGCCTTGAGTACACTGCGCGGCTCGCAAAATCCGAGGCCGACCAGGCCTGTGCGGCGCTCGAGGGACTGCCCCCGAGCGCGTATCGTGAGGGCCTTCAGGCACTTGCCCGGTTTGCCATCGAGCGCAAGCACTGAGCTTCGGACCAGGACCGGGGCGCAGTCGATCGGGGTGTAGCTCAGCCTGGTAGAGCACTACGTTCGGGACGTAGGTGTCGCAGGTTCAAATCCTGTCACCCCGACCACTTCTCAAAGTTCCCTTCTGTCAGGAAGGGCAAAATGGCCGGGCCTCAGAGAAGATTCTCTAGCAATTCCTTACGAGTGCTCATTACGGGCTAACGTGGCCATGCAAGATTGGTTCGGGTTCTACGCGCTAACCGGCGGTGCTGCAGCCACGCTCTTGGGACTGCTGTTCGTCGCAGTCTCGATAAATGCCCCGTTGATTCTGGGCCCGGGGCGAGAAAGTACCAGGCGCATGGCTGAGCAAGCCTTTCAAAACTACTCCGCCGTTATCGTTATATCTCTGGTAGCCCTCTTCCCCCGCATTACAGTCGCTCATTTCGGACTCGCAGTGCTCGGTGTGACCGCCGCATCTGGCGCTTGGGCGCTGATACGACTCTATCTAACGTTGGCAAGACCCGATGGCGGGTCGCGAACCTATTCCTTGCGCCGTCATCTCCCATCGATCGCAGCCTTTGGAATGCTGCTGTATTCGGCTGCAACTATGTTCATCAGCAGCGAGGATCACCGCGATTTGCTGGCGAGCGCCATCGTTGTTCTGTTGTCCTCGGCCACGCTGGTAGCCTGGGAACTCCTGGTCAGGATCTCCGAGGTCCGAGAAACTAATTAGCAGGTTTGCACGCCCGCGCGTGCGCTGAGTTCGCGACTCCTGTCAGCGCGACCATTTGCCTTAATAGATGTCCCAGAGCCGCTGCGCCACGTGCTGGCATTAAAGTTCTCGCTCCTTGATTGGCAGATCATCGACTCCTTCCATGAATTCCCTCGCGGACGCAGACGTGGTTGTTCCAAAGGCCAGAGCTTGCAAGGCGTTTCGCTTTTCCGTGACGTCCGCGACAATTTGCGGCCAGCGCACCTTGTGGAGTGCGGATGTCATTCGGAAATCCTCCAGCGGGACCGCCTCTAGGGGTTCAATACCATATAGGAGGAACACTCTGACGGCGGCGATGTCGCTGGCGATGTCAGCGATGCGCTCGAGGAGTTTGAGACCGATCCGATCCCCCCGCGTGGATACCTCCTGATGAACGAAAGCCCGCGCAACGCCCACGGCGAGATGCGCCTGGGCAATTCCTGCCTCCGTGCGTTTCTCGGGTAGCGCGTGCAGGTTCTGAATGCGGCTGTCCAGCACGTCGATTGGATGAATGACTCTAAGCCGACCGATTTCCGGCACATCCATTTCAATGGCGCGGCGTGCTAGGTCCTTAGATGTGAGCCCTACTACGCCAGACAGGAAGTCCACCTGCTTGACCTGTCCGTTGTCAGTGCGCTGAGTCACCTTGCCGGTTTGGGGTGTTGCGTCATCCAGTGCAGGAATCCAGACCTGCCAGCCAAGATGCTTGCCCAACTCCTTTGCGAGTACCGAATCGCCGATAAAGTCGGCATCGGCAGTCACGCCAGAAACAAGGGTGGTCGGACGCTCGACCTGAAAGTGATCTGCCCAGAAGGCCAAAGCCTGGCCTCCGACCAATAGTCCGCGGGGCGAACAGATGCGCAGGATTTTCCGCACCTCCTGCGGTGTGAGCGGCGCCTCGGAATCGCGCTCAGTCGTCATCGAATTCGGCGGGTTGATTCAGCATTCGGGCGGCGCGCGCCCGTTCGGGCGGAATCATGTGCTTCTCGCCCCATACCCTGTAGGGCTCCCTGACCCCTGGAGCCGCTAAAGAGTCACTAAATGCTCGTGGGGATAGCACCACCGCCACCAACCGGCCATGCTTCATAACATCCACACGTCCCAGCGCGGCGACATCGTCGAGGAGACCCCCGAAATTGTTCTTTGCGTCACTCGCGGATACCAATTTGGGCATATTGGCTATTTTAGCTAAATCTTATAGATCGTTCAATAGCTCCGTCGGAGCGCCTTGGCCACGACTCAACAGCGCCTCCTTATCCCCAGATGGTCGTGTTTCAGTGAACCCAATAGGATTTGGTTTTATTGCGGTCTGATGTTGGGGGACAGGCGCGCTTCCAGGCCCTGCTGATGATTAGCCTCGCGCTGTCCGGCGGCGGCGGCGGGAGTGGTGGCGGCGGCGGTAACAGCGCTCAGGCGCAATTCGCCAGATCTTCCTCATCCGGCTGCGCGGCGCTAGGCGCGAACAAATCGACATCCGATGCGATCTGTCGGCCCATCCGGGTGATCTTGTCCCACTCACCCTCACTCAGGCTGGCGCGCTCACGGGTAATTTTCTGAACGACATCTAGAAAGCCCTGGCGGTTGCTCGCGGCGGCAGCGAAGTACGTTTCCAGCAGCTTCATGCGCAAATCATGACGATGCGGTTCGCGCTCCATGGCGCTCTTCAAGGCGTCCACGAGGCTCGTACGGCGCTCCTTGAACCTGACGTTCTCGTGCAGGTCGCTAGGCAGCTGAACGTGCTGCACCGGCGCGTCAAGATCGAGCAAGTCGTAATCGACTCTGGTCGCCTCGGCGCCCGCCTCGGTCGCTGGCCTGGCATTCTCGGGGACGCCAAGCGCCCGCATCGTCGCTTCAGGGACGCCGAGGATGGCGGCCGTCTCGGCCGGCATCATCTCGGCGGTGGAATCATCAACGCCAAGCCCCGCCGGGACAGGAAGTCTGGCCGTCTTGTCCGGATCGCGAAGCTCGACGGTATCCTCGAGGCCGCCGCCGTCTTGCAACTGATACGAGCGTTCCAGCGATTCGAGATCGATGGCCTCGAAGCTATTGGCCGCCTTGCTGAGCTCGGTCGCGGCGCTCGCACGTCGGCGGGCCAGCGCGTCGGCGACCCATTGCCGCTCGCCCGTCTCTGCATTGGGCGGTGCCGCGAACGGGGCATCTTGCTGTTCGTGGGGAACATCGAGTGGTTCGATATGGACCGGCGTAGTGGTTGCCACTGCTTCGTACACGGCGGCTGGCGCGGCCACGTCCACTTTGACGGGCTCGAGATCTTGCAATTGGGGTTCGACAGCCAAGAGCTGCGAGCGCGGTGCTCGACGCCGGCGCCAGCCGTAGACGCCGAAGGCGGCAGCCGCGAGCGCCAGGATCGCCGCAACACTTGATCCAAGCACTCCTCGTGACTTGGCCTGCACAGGGGCGACCAGGGTCGGCAATTCCTCGTACCCTGCTTTCAGTTGCTGGACTCTATGATCGCCAGTCGCTTCAGCGGAGGCGGCTGACTCTCCGTGGGTGTCCCGATCGCTCGCTGCAACTGCAGGCGCAGTCGCTGCCAATTCCGCACTGTCTGTCGCGGGCGAGATCGACACTGTGAACTTGCGGGTTGAAGCAACCGGCACCGCAACAGCCGGCGCGAGCGATTTGGTTGGGGCGACCGCCGGGCTCGATGCGTGCCACGCTTGCATCTGAGCGAGAATTTCATGACTGGCATTGGCGACGGAAATAGCCGAGGCCTCGGTTTTTGGTGGAATCGTCAGCACTGCGCCGCGGCGCAGCCGGTTGATGTTGCCCTCGAAGGCATTCGGGTTCGCGCGGAAAATCGCAATCATCATCCTTTTGAGATCGGCATCGGAACGCGCGCCGACGCGCCAGGCAACCCCGCGGAGTGTCGCTTTCGCGCCGACCCTAACGCTCTTGCGCGCAGCCTGGTCGCTGGCCCTAGTGCTTGTCTTTTCCGACGCCGGTGCGGCCTTCACACTCGCCTTCGAGGTCTCGGTGAGTTCTTTGCTGACCGGCGACGGCACGCTGATAGGCACCGTGTAGCTCGTGGGCGCACCCACAACCGCTGTCGCGTAGGAAGTGGCCGAGCGGAATCCTGGCGGGTCGAGCAGCAGCGTGTAATGCCGGATCAATTCGCCGCCGCGCCAGCGTATGTCAACCAACATGTCGAGCAGTGGCTCAGTGCAGGCATCCGTCGTGCGAATCTCGAGAACCACTCGTCCTGTGCTGTCGTGAGAGATCTTCAATGCGACGGTGGACAAGAACGCGGGGCGATCGACGCCAAAGTGGGCAAAGGTCTCCTTATTGGCAATCGAGGCCGTGATCCCGGCCAGGTCCTCCGCCGTCGCTCCGACAATGTCGATGTCGGCTGCGAGCGGCTCGTTAAGTGCGGAGTCAAGATGAATCTCACCCAGGCCAAGCGCCTGGGCTGCGCTCGGCAGGGCAAGAACCATCATCAATGTTAAGGCGCTCTTGCCATGCGACATTCTCTGCTCCAAATAATCTGGATTCCCGGCAAGGTCAATCTATCGCTTGAAGCAGACGCTCGATATGCGCGAGTGCCCGGACTTCGACGCAGCTCACGCATAAATTCCAGTGAATAAGCCCTGGCTTTACGGGCGCGGGCGCAGCGGCGATTCCGGCGTGTTGCGGCGTTGCTACCGCGGTGCATAGTTGCAGACAAGCGTTCAGAACGGGGTTCTTGAATTGGCGCTTTACGTTCGCAATATCGGATAGCTGTCACACAAAGGATCAAATCTCGATGTGACGGATTCGATCGCGGGGGAATTTAGCAATTGCCGGACTTGAGCGAATCTGTCACGCCGGCCTATAGCTGCGAGCTCAGCCTGCCGCCGCGGTCGAATTTCAACCGCAGGTTGCTGGCGATTTGATCCCGCTGGGAGCCAAGCACACCGGTCGCGTCGGCAAAACGCGGCCACTGCTCAACGGTGGCTATTACTTCGCTGAGAATGGCTTCAGACCTGCCACGCTTGAGTCCCGCCACCTGCGCGACGGCCTCGAGATCCTCCCGCGTGAACTCATCGCTCTTGCCGTTGATCGTCATCTGATGGCGGCTGGTCCACAGGCCCGTCGGGTTATAGGCATAGGTCACATCAAAGGCCGGTGAGAGCGACCACGCGCCTGACTTGTCCATCAGGAAGGCAATGTTCTTCACATGATCATCCTGGTTGCGGGCGACCACGTTGAAAAGCATCCGCCGAAACTGCTGCTCGCGCTCGCGCATGGAAAGCCCCAAGCGCTTGATCACATCGAAGGCCTGCTCGTACGAGGAGGCACCGGCGGAGTTGAAATCGAAGTGAGCGAGCGCCGCGAGCGACTGCATATGGAGCTTGCCGCCATCGCTTAAGCGATCGAAGCGTCGCGTCATGAAGTGACGCCGACCGCCCTCTTCCAGCAGACGGCATTCGGTCATCTCGACGCCAGCCTCAGTGGCCATGAGCGCGTAGGCGTATTCGATTGCGGTGTAGCCCCTGGGGTCCTCAAGCTCCTTGTCTCTGTTGGCGCTGACGCCATCGAACTTGAGCAGCCAGTAATCAAAACCCTGCGGTGCTTTGACCTGGCCTGAACGCACTTCGTTCGTTTCGCGGTTCCATGCAATGATCGCCTTGGCGCGCGCACCGCCAGCGGATGTGCCCACGCGCAGCATCTGCAGCAAGCCCTCGTGGCGCCGACCGGGCGCAAATGACACTTGCAGGGAGCTGCGATGGGTAAGCACCTGCGAAGCGAGTTTGACCAGCTCATCCACGTGCACCTTGGCCGATTGACGCAGCGGCGGACCCTGCGCCGGCGCAAACTCGAGCGCGCCCATGCCGCGCACGCCGATGTAGCAGAGCCGCTCAACGGCATTGAAGCTCTTGGGTTCTCGGCCCTGGGTGGCCAGCCACGCATCGGTCAGTGCGTGACCGAATTTATCGGGCAGCGAATCGGCGAGCAGGCCCGGCAGCCCGTGAAATGACACTTCCGGCAGTGAAGGAAATTGATAGACGCGTGGCGACAGCGGCATCGTGAGTGGCGAGAGCTGGATGCCACTGGCGAGAAAGGCCGGGGCATATTCGAACGCGGCGATCCGCGCTCCTTCCTCCAGCGAAACAGCGCCGATGGTTCGGCCCCAGAGCCTTACTTCCGCGACGCTGGCCATGCGCTACTCGCGCCACTTCCAGGGCGGGATCGAGTGCGGGGATGTGCTTGCAGGCGGCGGCTGGCGCGGATGACCGACTCGCCTGCGCGCGCGACCTCGACCCTTGAGGAGCGCGAGCGGGCTTTGCGGCAGATCGGGGAGCACCTGCTCGAATACCTCAACGAGTTTGAGCACCCGCAGGACTCGCAGCAGCATCACAAGATCAGTGCTGTGGCCCGCTTCAATGCGCTCCACGGTGCGCTTGGAAACGCCGGCTTCCTCGGCCAGCTGGGCTTGCGTCAAGGCCGCATCGATTCGGCGACGCTCCAGGCGCTCGCCCATTTCGTGCAGCAGCGTGGCATCAGTCAGATCAGATGTAATTTTCATAACTCGCCTCAATAGGCAATTTAATGGCTTTTTGCGCATCAAATCGCCTTTTAGGGCGAATTATAATCTAATTAATCACATTGTTCAATTCGTCTCTTAGGGCGATACAAAGCTGTTTTATGTCACTATTCGCCATATTTGGCGATTTATATATAACGGGCCGACATCCCGCCCGCTGACCGGCCCACAAGCGCTACAGATGTGCGTCGATAAAAGCAGCGAGCTGCGATCGGGACATCGCTCCGACCTTGCTGGCGACCACCTCGCCCCCCTTGAAGAGCATCAGGGTCGGGATGCCACGCACCTGATAGCGAGCGGCCAACGCGGCATTTTCATCCACATCGACCTTCGCCACATCCAGGCGATCCGCATACTGATGGGCGAACTCCGCCAATGCCGGTGCCATCATCTTGCACGGGCCACACCACTCGGCCGAGTAGTCCACCAGCACCGGCCGCGACGCGCCGAGCACGTCGCTGGTAAAGCTCGCCTCAGTGATCTGCTTGAACTTGGTATCCATGTCGGCTCCTTGAAAAACTAAGAGCCGCTAGCTTATTGTTCGTCTCCAGAGCGATAAATGACCATTTTTGTAACTTAGTATTCAGAATTCTGAATAATAGCTATGGATAAATTTCAGGCTATGCGGGTTTTTGCCCGCGTTGTAGAGGCCGGCGCCCTGACCCGGGCTGCGGAGACTCTGCAAATGCCCAAGGCCACTGTCACGACACTGATCCAGCAGCTCGAAGCGGACCTCGGGGTCAAGCTGCTCAACCGCACGACCCGCAGCATGAGCGTGACGGCCGACGGCGCCGCCTACTACCCGCGCTGCATCTCGATCCTGGCCGAGGTTCACGACACGGAAGAGTCCTTGAGCCACCGGCATGCCGCTCCCAGCGGACAACTGCGCGTGGACGTGCCGACGCTGATGGCGCGCCTGGTTATCGTGCCGGCGCTGCCTGGCTTTTTCGCCCGCTACCCCGGCATCGAATTGCAACTGAGATGCAGCGAGCGCCGGGCGGATCTGATCGAAGAGGGCGTGGATTGCGCAGTGTGGAGTGGCGAGCTCGAGGACTCGACGCTGATCGCACGTCGCATCGGTGAGCTGTATGTCGGCACGTGCGCGGCTCCCGCCTACCTCGCGGCCAACGGCCAGCCGCGCCATCCGGACGATCTGAAATCGTACCGCTGCATCCAGCAGTTCTCACCGCGCAGCGGGAAAACACTCGACTGGGTGTTCGCCAAGAACGGCCAGCGCATTCTGGCTGCCCAGCCCAGCAGCCTGGCGCTCGATGATCAGAACAGCTACCTCGCGGCGGTCGAAGCGGGACTTGGCATCGCGCAGATTCCGGCGTTCGTGCTCAAGGAAGCCATGGAGCGCGGTACGCTGGCGCTGGTGCTCGCGGACTGGGTCCCGGAGCCGGTGCCTCTGCACGTCGTCTATCCGGAAAACCGCCACCTCTCGGGCAAGATCCGCGTGTTCGTCGATTGGATTGCTGAACTGTTTGCCGAGCACGATGGCATTCAGCTGCGATCGACGTTGCGCCATCGCCCCTGAGGCAGCAACCAATCTTTAGTTGCGCATTCCCGGAAGAGTGGCACGTTGGAACAGCAAGCTCGCTGGCGGCTTCGGCGGCTCGCGATCACGACCCGAGAAGCGCGAGGCGGGCACCGGCGCATGGATCAGTGCAATGCTGAGCCACACGGCAATGCTGAAATACAGCGACATCCAGGCGACTTCGCTTTTCCAGTCAAGCCAGCGATAGGAGACGACCCGATGCCGGTAGGTGTCGTGCACACCTTGGGCAAGGCTCATGTACTGACGCCCGCTGGCGCCATCGGCCAGCCATCGCGACCAGTACATCGGGACATCGTGCAGGAACATGAATGCCACGTAGGCCACGCCGACCACACACCAACCGACCAGCCAGGGTCGGTAGCTACGCTCACAGCGTGGCCAGATAACAAGCATGCTGGCAACCAGCAGCAGAGCCGACAGACCCCAAATGGACTCCTCGGCAACGTGACCAAGATTGGAGGTCGTCAGCACCGAATACCACGAGCAGGTCTCGGCCACCGCGATGAGTGGCACCAGCGCGCGGGCGGCGTTCCGTGCGAAATCGCTGCCGGTCATCCTGGAAGTCTCACGCAACATCAGTGCCCATTGGGCCACAAAGCACAGCTCCGCGCAGGTCGCGACTGAGCGGCCGACGATTACACTCGAGAGCCACGTGTCGACCAGACACAGGCGTGGGACATCGAAGACTGGCAGCGCCGAGCGGAACGCGCAGCCGAATACGTAAACGGCCGATAACACGAGCTGCAAACGTCGCGCGCTGTACACCCTGGCCGGCAGCACGTCCTGGCGGCGGCTGAGCACCACAAGGGACACGGCCCAAGCCCCAATATTGAAGATCGCCACAGTGCAAAGTAGCGACCACCAGGAATTGACGGAAACTGACATCGTAATGTCATATTGACATGCTAGGTGGCCCGCGCCAATGCGGGCGCGCGCACACTTTGCACATTCAGTTATGGCGACCCCACTGAGCACGGGTCTGGCACTATCGGAATCGCCGGCCGGGGACTCCGGATGACCGGCCGGGAGCATCAATGAACGGCGACGCGCCTCGATCAACCGGGCTGCAGCACAGCCTCAAGCAGCGGCATATGACCATGATCGCCTTTGGCGGGGTCATTGGCGCCGGTCTGTTCGTCGGCAGCGGCGTTGTGATCCAGGCCGCAGGTCCGGCCGCAGTGCTCTCGTTTCTCATCACCGGGACCCTCGTGGTGCTGGTGATGCGCATGCTCGGTGAGATGGCGGCCGCGTTGCCTGCGGTCGGATCCTTTTATGAATATGCGCGCCTGGCCTGGAGCGATCGTCCACAGCTGGGGGAGCTGGCCGGGTTCCTGTGCGGCTGGATGTACTGGTATTTCTGGGTCATCGTCGTGGCCCTGGAAGCCGTCGCCGGCGCTGCTCTGGTGCAGTACTGGCTGCCTGATCTGCCCGGCTGGCTGATCAGCCTGGTGCTGCTGCTGTCGCTGACCATCACGAACATCGTCTCGGTAAAATCCTTTGGCGAATTCGAGTTCTGGTTCGCTGCGATCAAGGTCGTCTCCATCGTGCTGTTCCTGGTGCTGGCCAGCTGCTTCGTGCTGGGCATGTGGCCCGGGGTAACGCACAGCGTTGGCAATGTCACCGCCTTCGGTGGCTTTGCGCCCAACGGCCTGCTGCCGATTGCCACCGGTGCAGTTGCGGCCACGGGCTTTTATTTCGGCGCCGAGATCGTAACGATTGCGGCCGCCGAAGCTGCCGAGCCGGCCAAGGCGGTGGCCCGCGCAACCAACTCGGTGATCTCACGCGTGCTGCTGTTTTACGTGGGATCGATCCTGCTGGTCGTCTGTCTGGTGCCGTGGAACTCTGCGGGCATCACGACCCCCTATGTCAGCGCGCTCAGGACCATGCATATCCCGTACGCAGCCCCGATCATGAATGCCGTGATCCTCACCGCGGTGCTCTCGGCGCTGAATTCGGGTCTCTATGCCTCATCGCGGATGCTGTTCGCGCTGACTCGGCGCGGCGACGCGCCGCAGGGGATCGCCAAGCTGAGCCGCAATGGCGTGCCGATACGGGCCATCCTGCTCGGCACGGTCTTCGGCTATGCCGCCGTCATCATGTCGTACGTGTCGCCGGACACGGTATTCGCGTTCCTGGTCAACTCGTATGGCACCGTGGCGATCTTTGTGTACGTGCTGATCGCCCTGTCACAGTTGCGGCTGCGGGCGCGCCTGGAACGCGAGGATCCGGCGCGACTGCGACTGCGCATGTGGGCCTATCCGTATCTGACCTACCTTGCAATTGCCGGCATGCTGGCGATTGTTCTGGCGATGGCATTCATTCCCGAGCAGCGCACGCCGCTGCTGTTCGGTCTTATTAGCCTTGGAATCCTGCTGCTGGCCTACGCCGTTCGTGCCCGCTTCGGCCGCAGGCTTGAACTCGCCTCGATCAGCGCAGAGCCGCACGAGTTCGCGCAACTCTAGTGCCGACTATCAGACGGGACGATCCCCGTTGACCGTCGCACGATGCATCAGCCGTCGCTCGGGGAGGTAATCGGCGACCGCGTAGTGCTGCGTGATGCGATTGTCCCAGAAGGCCACATCATTCACCTGCCAGTGCCAGCGCAGGATAAATTCCGGTCGCCCCGCGTGTGCGTACAGGAAAGCGAGCAGCGCTTCGCTCTCGCGGGCGTTCAGCTCATGAATGTGCGTCGTGAAGCCCTCGTTGACAAACAGTGCCTTGCGCCCCGAGACCGGATGCGTACGGATCACCGGATGGGTCACCGGCGGGTGCTTAGCCACCGCCCGATCGTAACGGGCCTTGAAAGCTGGATCCGAGCCCCAGCGGCCGGCAGGAAAAGATTTGACCACCGAGTGCTCGGCGGTCAGCCCCTCGAGCAGGCGCTTCATCGGCTCGGACAGCGCTTCATAGGCGGCCAGATTGCTCGACCACAGCGTATCGCCGCCGACACTGGGCAGAATCTTGGCAGCCAGGATGCCGGCCAGCGGCGGCGTCGGGCTGAAGGTGACATCGGTGTGCCAGTTGTCATTGTCCGGCAGAAAATCGGCATGCGTGTCGATCACCATGATTTCCGGCAAGTCCGGCAGCTCCGGATAGATCGGATGCACATGCAGCGTGCCAAAGCGCTTTGCAAATCTGACCTGCTGCTGTGGTGTGATCGGCTGGTCGCGGAAGAACAGGATGTGATGCTGGACCATCAGCGCGTTCAGACGCTCGACGGTTTCCGGTGGCAGTTCCTCGGCGAGCGAGATGCCCTCGATGATCGCGCCCAGCGCAGGCGTCAGCTGCGAAACGATAATGCTCATATCAGTCGAAAGCTCTTATAAATAAGAATTGTAGTTCGAATATTGCGCGACCTGCCGCCGCACTGCATCGGCGCCTGCCACGGGCTTCCTTGTAGCCCAAGGTTCGCCGCCGTTCAAGCATGCTCAAGCTTGTATGGCGGGAAACGCGCCATCGCCTCCAGATCCCCAAGATCCTGATCGTTGCGCACGTACAGCCGGCTGGCATCGCGCAGCGGCTGGAAGTCCCAGGGCACGTAGCGACCCTGGCGCAAGGCCTCGTTCACAAGGTGCCGGCGCTGCTGGCTCGCGAGCACCTCGGCGTGGATGGCTGGCAAGTTCCAGCGCAGCTGCACCTCGGCACGCAGCAGCTGCATGCGCGAGGCCTGCGGCGCCTCAGCAGCGAGGTTATGGAGCTCATCCGGGTCGCTGGCCAGGTCATAGAGCTGATCCGGGTCGACCGGCGTGTGCACGAACTTGTAATGCCCGCGCTTGATCATCACCAGCGGCGCAATCGCCCCTTCGGCCAGATATTCGCCGATCACGGTGTCATCCACCGGCTCAGTTCCACCCGCCAGCTGCGGCACGAGACTCTTGCCATCCAGTGCGGTGGCGTAGCCCTGCGGCGCAACGCCTGCGATATCGCACAGCGTCGGCAGGATATCGACCAGCGAGGCCGACGGTGCCACGCGCGCGGGCCTGAATCGTCCTGGCGCATGCACGATCAGCGGAATGCGGCACGCAGGCTCAAAGAAATTCATTTTGTACCAGAGCCCGCGCTCACCGAGCATGTCGCCATGATCCGCGAGCAGCAGCACGATCGTGTCTTGCGCGTAGCCGGCCTCGCCGAGCGTGCCGAGCAGATTCCCGATCTGATCATCGACGTACGAGACCGCCCCGTAGTAAGCGCGTCGCGCCGCTCGGGTCTGCGTCTCGTTGACAGGCAGCAGATCCAGTCCGCACACATGGCGCAGGCGTCGTGCGTGCGGATCGAGCTGCTCGATCGGCATCGTGACCCGTGGCATGTCGATGTCCACACCCTCGTAGCGGTCCCAGTAGCGCTGTGGAACCACGTAGGGATCATGCGGATGGGTCATCGACACGACCATGCAGAATGGTCGCTGGTCCCTGGCGCGTGCCATGTCAAACAGCTTCTGGCGCGCGCTGTGAACGACCTCATCATCAAAATCAATCTGATTGGTGCGCGTGCAGGGACCTGCCTGCGTCACCGAGTCCATCGTGTGATACCAGCTCGGCCGCTGCTCAAAGTGCGCCCAGTCGGGCGTCCAGCCGAAATCGGCCGGATAAATATCTGTCGTCAGTCGCTCTTCAAAGCCATGCAACTGATCGGCGCCGCAGAAGTGCATCTTGCCGCTCAGCACCGTCTGGTAGCCGCCACGGCGCAGGTGGTGCGCGAAGGTCGGCACCTGCGCCGGGAACTCGGCTGCATTGTCATAGGCGCCGATCGCTGACACCTGTCGCCCGGCCAGGAACGAGAATCGCGAGGGCGCGCACAACGGACTGTTGCAGTAGAAGGAGTCGAATACGACGCCGCCGGCAGCCAGCCGATCAATGTTCGGCGTCTTGGAGACGCGATTGCCATAGGCCGACAGCGCCCGCGCCGTCAGCTGGTCCGCCATCAGGATCAGGACATTCGGTTGCTTTGACAGAGTAATCTCCTTTGGCCATCAGCACATGACTGCAACAGACCGCGCGGCAAGTTACCGTGGTTCAGTGCGATGCGGCAACCCTCGCACGCCTGTACCCGCCGCAAAGTGGGTTTCGCGCTTGAATTCGTCATCCGCAGCGCCAGACAATAGCCACACACGGCGTTCCGCCGCCATCCCGCACGGATCCTACGAGGCTCTCCATGACTGACCTGTCCGCCTTCCCGATCACCCAGCGCTGGCCGGCCAAGCATCCGGATCGCATACAGCTCTACTCGGTGCCGACACCCAATGGCATCAAGGTCTCGGCCATGCTGGAGGAGACCGGGCTCCCTTATGAGCCGCACTATGTGCGTATAGATGCCACCAACGAGCAGCTCACACCCGAGTTTCTCTCGCTGAATCCGAACAACAAGATTCCGGCGCTACTGGATCCCAACGGTCCGGATGGCAAACCCCTTGGGCTCTTTGAATCCGGCGCGATTCTGGTGTATCTGGCCGACAAGACTGGCCAGTTCATCCCGAAGGACGCTGCCGGGCGCTACCACACGCTGCAGTGGCTGATGTTCCAGATGGGAGGTGTCGGGCCGATGTTCGGCCAGGTGGGTTTTTTTGCAAAATTCGCCGGCAAAGATTTCGAGGACAAACGTCCGCGCGATCGCTACGTGGCCGAGTCCCGCCGCCTGCTCGGCGTGCTCAACAAGCACCTGAATGGGCGCGCCTGGATGATGGGCGATCAGTACACGATCGCCGATATGGCCGTGTTCCCATGGGTACGCACACTCGTGGGTTTTTACGGCGTCGGCGAGTTGATCGGGATCAACGATTTCCCGGAGGTCCTGCGCGTACTCGGAATCTTCCAGGCCCGGCCCGCGGTGATCCGCGCGTTCGACATTCCTGCCAAACCTTGATTCCTGGGGATGCGCACGCCTGCGGCCTCCAGGCCCAGGCGCGCCGCTCCCGCTACTTCCAGAACCACTGCTTGCGGCCGGTCTGCTGCCGCCGCTGTCGCATGTCGAAATAAAGAAAGAATGAAGACACGACCAGGTACAGCAGTGCCAGGCCGGCCGCGAGATCCACGTAACGGGCCGCGAAGCTCCCCAGGATGTCGCCGCGGTGGAAGCGCTTGAGCGCCTGGTGCCAGTCGGCAAAGTATCCCTGCCCGACCTGCACACCGCTGGTGGTCCAGTCACTGACCTCAGCGCCGGTCAGGGCATCGAAAGCCAGGATGCGCGGCCGGGTGCCGCCCAGCGTCACCAGCCCTTTGGCGATTCCGTTGTGGACCACGAGCTGCACGGCAGTGATCCGTCCGTTGGGACTCTGAACCCGCGCAGCACGATAGGCGGTCTGCAGCATCGCGTTCACCTCGTGCGGCAGCGGGGCTTCAGAGACCGGCGGCAACGGTGTCGGCCGCGGGTACGGCGCCGCACCGATGTGATGCTGCAGGAAGATGTTCAGCTGGATCTCGCCGTAGGCCAGGATCGAGCCGGAGACCGCAATATTGAAGATGAATGCCGCGGCGACGATCGCGATCCAGCGATGCAGGCGACGCCAGAGGCTCTCCTTCGCGCTCCAGAAGAAGCCAGCGCGACCGGCTTTGCGGCGCGCGGCCCAGAGCTTGAAATACAGCACCACGCCGGTCACGACCAGGGCAATCAGCGACAAACCGACCAGCAGCCCGAGCACCTGTCCTGGCATGCCGATGATGTTGCCCCGATGCCAGGCCTTGAGCGTGTTGCGTTTGGTAACGTAGTCGGGCGGGGGCGCACCGTTGTCCCCATCGGCGACCTGCTGCGT
>JBEKOK010000014.1:0-34411 GCA_049521875.1 Steroidobacteraceae bacterium | reverse complement strand
CGGCGCCGGACGTTTCAAACGCGCGGGCGAGAGCATCAGACCTTCCGCGTCCACTGGCACCGGCTCGAGGGTCAGATCGAGCGACTTGAGCTCGCTGCGCAGTCCCCAGTAGCACGGCTCCTCGACCCAGACGCGATCGCCCGGATCGGCCAGCAGTCGCACGGCCAGGTCGACCGACTGGTGGATGCCGGTGGTGATGATCACCTGCTCGGGCTGGCACTGGACTGAGCGCGCGGTGCGCAAGTGCTCGGCCAGCGCCGAGCGCAGCGCCGGCAGCCCACCCTCCGGCGCGTAGCTCAGCCGCTCCGGCGGCGCGCTGCGCCAATGGCGGTTGTGCAACCGTGCCCACAGGCGGGCCGGAAACTCCGTGACATCCGGGACACCCGGCATGAAGGCGCCCCACTGGCGCGAGGAGAAGCCGATCCCCTCCACCACTTCCCGGCCACGGGCCGAGAGGCGTGCTGGTACGTGCGAAGTGCCGCGCGCCTGCCGCCGTGCCGTACTCGCGCGGCTCGGCCGTTCCATGTGATCGATCGCCAGATCCGCCACATAGGTGCCACTGCCGTGGTGCGAGCGCAGGCAGCCCTGGGCACCCAGGTGCTCATAGACGGCAATGACGGTGTTGCGCGCGACGCCGAGCTCCTCGGCCAACAGCCGCGTTGAAGGCAGCTTGGTGCCGGCCGGCAGGCGGCCCTGCAATACCGCCTGCAACAGCAGGTTATGCAGCTGGCGGTAGACGGGCTCTGTGCCGCCGCGTACCAACGGCACCTGCAGCCAGTCGGACAGCAGTACGGAACTCATTGCGGGCTACCGGACCTCGGATCAGGATTCCGGGTCCATAATAGTGGTTCCATAAGAATTACACATGTGGACCTTCTGAGAGGGGCCACGCTGGCGTACTCTCGACCCGTCGCAGTCATTCCAATTGCCGCTTTTCAGGCCCGGTCATCTACCTTTCTAAGTGAGAATCGCCATGCCGAGCACGACGCCCGCCGCCCGCCCGCACAGCCCCGATCCACTCGCCAAAGCCAGCGTCGGTTTGAATGCCGACTGGCTCGCGCGCAAGGAGGCGGCCACGCCGCGCGGCGTCGCGGTGCTGGAGAACTTCTTCGTCGCCCGGGCCGAGAATGCCGAGCTGTGGGATATCGAGGGCCGCCGCTTCATCGACTTCGCCGGCGGCATCGGGGTCCTGAACACCGGGCACCGGCACCCGCGCGTGATGGCGGCGATCCGCGCCCAGCTCGAGCAGTTCACGCACACCTGCTACCAGGTCGTGCCCTACGCTTCCTATGTGGCGCTGGCCGAGCGCATCAATGCTCTGGTGCCCGGTGCCTGGGCCAAGCGCACGGCATTCTTCAGCACCGGCGCCGAAGCGGTCGAAAATGCCGTGAAAGTGGCCCGCTCCGCTACCGGCCGTCCCGGCGTGGTGGCCTTCGACGGCGCCTTCCATGGCCGCACGTTCCTCGGTATGGCACTGACCGGCAAGGTGGTGCCGTACAAGATCGGTTTCGGGCCATTCCCAGGCGATATCTTCCATGCCCCGTTTCCCAATGCCCTGCACGGCGTCAGCGTGGCCGATTCCCTGCGCCACGTGCAGCGCCTGTTCAAGAGCGAGATCGATCCGAAACGCGTCGCAGCGTTCCTGTTCGAGCCCGTGCAGGGTGAAGGCGGCTTCTATCCGGCCCCGACTGAATTCATCGCCGGCCTGCGCCGGATCGCCGATGAACACGGGATTCTGCTGATTGCCGATGAGGTTCAAAGCGGCTTTGGCCGCACCGGCAAGCTCTTTGCCTCCTCCCACCACACGGTCCCGATTGATCTGGTGACCTTCGCCAAGAGCCTCGCGGCCGGCCTGCCGCTCTCGGGACTGTGCGGCCGTGCCGAACTGATGAACGCGCCGGGCCCCGGGGGTCTGGGGGGCACCTATGCCGGCAATCCGCTCGCGATCGCCGCCGCGCATGCGGTGCTCGATGTCATGGAGGAGGAAGGGTTGCCGGAGCGCTCGGTGCGGCTCGGGGAGCGCCTGACGCAGACGCTCAACGGCCTGAAAGCGCAGGTGCCGCTGATCGCCGAGGTCCGCGGGCCGGGCAGCATGGTCGCGGTCGAGTTCATCGATTCAGCGACCGGCCAGCCGGCGCCAGAATTCACCAAGCGGGTCCAGGCGCGCGCCCTCGATCGCGGTCTGATGTTGCTGACCTGCGGCGTCTATGGCAACGTCATTCGCTTCCTGCATCCGCTGACCACACCGGATGCGGTGTTCGGCGAAGCGCTAAAAATTCTAGAAGAGGCTCTGCTCGGAGCCTGATCGAATCAGTCGGGGGACTGGGTTCTTAAAACTTGGGGAGTAACAGGTCGATGCGTATCGCAAATCTTGCCGCTATTGGCGTGAGTTTTCTGATCTTTGGCGCGTTGCCGACGCTGGTCAGCGCGGCTGATGCCGACACCAGCGCCGCGGCACCCGCCGAGGAAGTTGGACTTGAAGAAATTGTCGTGACCGCCGAAAAGCGTACCTCAACGGTGCAGGACACGGCTATCAGTATCACTGCAGTCAGCGGCGCAGACCTGGCCGAGCGCGGCATTGTCGACTTCTCGACCCTCGCCTCGGAGACTCCGGGAATTTCAATGAGGGACAACGGTCCCGGCCAGACCGAATTTGAAATGCGCGGCATGAGCAGTTCCGGTGGCAACTCGCCTACCGTGGGCTTCTATCTGGACGATGTGCCGATGACCTCACCCGCGCAGGCACAGAATGGCAAGGTGGTCATCGACCCTTCTTTGTATGACCTCAATCGCGCAGAGATGCTCCGCGGACCCCAGGGCACACTGTATGGGTCGGGATCGATGGGTGGCACGGTCAAGCTCATCACCAACCAGCCGGATCCCAAGTCCTTTGGCGTGTCAGGTGAGGCCACGCTTTCGGGGACTGAGGGCGGTGGGTTCAATTACACCGTCAACGGCATGCTCAACCTGCCGTTGATCGACAACCAGATGGCCTTGCGCCTCGTGGGCACGGACAGCCACACCTCCGGCTGGATCGACCGCATCGTACTCTCGGATTTCCCGCTGCCCGACCCCACTGGATTTATCCGTGGCAATGTGTTGGGCGCTACGGTCGAACACGATTACACACAATCGAACGCTGAGCATCTGGCGGGCGCCCGCGGCACGCTGCTGTGGAACGTCTCCGACACCTTCACGATCACGCCCACGGTGTTCTACCAGCGTGTAACGCAGGATGGGCCGAGCGCCTACGACTCGGTCCCGGGCACCATGGCCCATTACCAGCCTTTTGACATCGCCGAGCCATACTCGGACCAGTTTACGCTCGCAGCGCTGACCGCCAATTACAACGCCTCAAGCTTCCAACTCACCTCGGTCACAGCGCGCTGGACGCGAACCTCAACGCAGACCCAGGACACCAGCGAGTCGTTCGAAAATCCCTACACCTGCATAACGATCGCGCCTGACTGCGGTGAGTTGCCATTTTATGGCGCCAACGGCGTAGGTTCCGGACCCGTGGTGGGCACGGAAACCGATCCATCGAGCCAATTCAGCGAAGAGCTGCGCATCGCGTCGACCGGGGACAGTCCGTTCACCGGGGTGGCCGGCGTGTTCTACTCGGACTTCAAGTCCCAATGGCAACTCAATACACAGAGCGTGAATAACCTGTCGTATGTGGACTTCTCCAATTTCACGACGCCTGCTGCCACCACTACGGTGTGGGGCTTGAATGAGCCGGCGCATATCACCCAGTGGGCTGTGTTCGGGGAAGGCACGTGGGCCATCACTCCCGCCTTCAAGGCGACGGTCGGAGCGCGTTTGTTCTCCTACGTCAGCGATCTGTCGATGTACTTTGCCGGCTGGGGCTCGCCCCTAGGCGGTGCGACGCCCTCCACCACCGACGTTTCGCAATCCTCCAACGGAATCGATCCAAAATTCAATCTGTCCTATGAATTTAGTAAGGACCTGATGGTGTATGCCACGGCCGCGAAAGGTTTTCGTCCGGGCGGAGGCAACCAGCCGTTGCCGAACTTCCCGCCACCCAATGCCCCGGGAAACTTTAACTACACGAAGTGGCCGAGTACCTACGGTCCTGATTCGCTCTGGAGCTATGAAGTGGGCGAAAAGGCCCGCTTTCTGGATCGCCGTCTGACGGTGAACGCCAGCGTGTACTACGAGGACTGGACGCAGATTCAGCTCGAGGAACTGCCGTTTGGTTACCCGCTGTTCGACAACGCCGGCGACGCCAAGATCTATGGCGGCGAGCTCGAACTGCAGGCGCTGCTTGGCGGCGGCTTCACGGTGACGGCATCCGGCGCCTATACGGACGCCACCCTTTATGCTGGGCCCCACTACACGATTGTCCCGGAGGCGCAGCCAGTCGGCTCCGCGGTGTCCACGGTAGTGCCAGACGTGCCCAAATACACCGCGAACGTAGGACTCGACTACCTGCATGCGCTGAACGGTCCACTGTCTCTGGTCGCCCACGCCGACTACACCTACACCGGCCAGCGCTATGACCTGGTAGCCATAAACCAGGGCCAAACCTGGGCTCTGCCGGGATACGCCCTCGCCAATTTGCGCTTCGGCGTCAAGTCCTCATCCGCCTGGAATGCCGCGCTGTTTGTAACCAACCTCGCAAACAAGCACCCGGAGATGGAAAACATGACGGCGCTCAATCTGGCCAACCCGGACTTCAACCGCGTCGTCACTTCCCAGCCGCGCACCTTTGGCATAGATTTCAGTTTCAAGCACTAGCCGACGATGAGCAGCGACCTGCCTGTGCCAGAGGCTAGGCGGGTCGCTGCGCCTCTTTACCCAGCCGGAACTGTGGCATGTACGTACCCGCGCATTTTCTCGAAACCCGGACCGAGGTGCTGCAGGCACTGATCAAGCGCCATCCACTGGGTACGCTCGTGGCGACGACCGCGGAGGGACTTACCGCGAATCACATCCCGATGCAGGCGCGGCTGGAGGATGGCGGTCGTGGTGTGCTGCGCGGACATGTCGCACGCGCCAACTCGCTGTGGCGGGAACTGACGGCCGATGCACCGGTACTGGCGATCTTCACCGGTGCCGATCGTTACATTTCCCCGACCTGGTATCCGAGCAAGCAGGAGCATGGCAAGGCGGTTCCGACCTGGAACTACGCAACGGTGCATCTGAAGGGCACGATCCGCTTCATCGAGGATATACAGTGGCTGCGGGAGTTCGTGACCGAACTGACCGAGGTCCATGAGCAAGGACGCATGAACCGCTGGCACGTGAGCGATGCGCCGCCCGACTATATTGAAACGATGCTGCGTGCGATCGTGGGTTTCGAAATCCAGGTCAGCAGCATACAGGGCAAATTCAAGGGCTCTCAGAACCGCGCGATCGGCGATCGCCTCGGGGTCCGCAGCGCGCTGCAGAGTGAGAATGAGCCGCCGCCGGAGCTGACCGAAATCGTCACTGATCCGCCAGCGCCGTAAAGCTACAGCGCGGGCTGTCCGCACCGCGCCAGGAACTGCCCCGTTGGCCTTCCGGGCCATTGGCCACAGTAAAATTTCCAGAGACCGCAGCCGCCGCGGCACGTCCCGGTTACTCTAGGCACCTGAAGTCCACTGGTGCAGGGCCGATCAGAGCCGGATCTGGATCATGAGTGATTACCTTGATGGCCTCGAGGCGCTGGCCGCGAGGATGCTGGCGCGTCCCGACAAGGGTGCGGTCGCGGACTACATTCCGGAGCTGCGCCACGTCGACCCGCAGCAGTTTGGCATTGCGGTAGCCTCGATCGATGGTGAGGTCGTCACCGCGGGCCACGCCGATGAGCCCTTCTCGATCCAGAGCATCTCCAAGGTCTTCACGCTGACGCTGGCGCTCGGTGCGATCGGGGATCAGCTGTGGCATCGAGTGCGGCGCGAACCGAGCGCCGATCCATTCAACTCGATCATCCAGCTCGAGACCGAGAAGGGCATCCCGCGCAACCCGTTCATCAACTCCGGCGCGATGATCGTGGATGATGTGCTGCTCGGTACGCACGAGCCACGCGAGACCATTGGCGAGATCCTGCGCTTCGTGCGCTTCATCGCCGACGATGAGAGTATCGTGATCGATCAGCGGGTGGCGCGCTCAGAGCGGCAGACGGATTTCAGAAACGTCGCGCTCGCCAATTACCTGGCCGCCTTCGAAAACCTGCGCAACACCCCGGAGCGTGTGCTCGGCGTGTACGCGCATCATTGCGCGATCCGCATGAGCTGCCGACAGCTGGCACTGGCCGGCCTGTTCCTTGCCGCCGGCGGTATCAACCCCAGGACTGATTCGAGAATCGTCTCGCGCGAGCGGGCGCGGCGCATCAACGCGCTGATGCTGACCTGCGGGCAGTACGAGGATTCGGGCGATTTTGCCTTCCAGGTCGGGTTGCCGGCGAAGAGCGGCGTCGGCGGCGGCATCTTTGCCACGGTGCCGGGCCGCGCGAGCATCGCGGTATGGTCTCCGGGTCTGAACCCGAGCGGCAGCTCACACCTGGGCTCGATTGCACTTCAGGAACTGGTCGCGCTGCGCGGCTGGTCGGTGTTTGGCTGAGCAATGAGCATCCACGCCGTACTCTTTGATGCCTATGGCACACTCTACGATGTGCAGTCGGTCCGAGTGCTTGCCGATGAGCTCTGTGGCGATCAGGGCGAGCTGGTCACCCAGCTGTGGCGGCTGAAACAGCTCGAGTACACCTGGCTGCGCACTGCGATGGATTGTTACGAGGACTTCTGGCAGGTGACGCGCGAGGCACTGCTGTTCGCACTCGCAGCAGCCGACATCGAAGCGACGCCGACCTGCGTCAATCGGCTGACGGACGGCTACCTGAATCTTGCCCCCTACCCCGAGACCGCCGAAGCACTTGAGGCGCTGCGCCGGTTCAAGCTTGCGATTCTCTCCAACGGCAGCACGAGCATGCTGGAGAAACTTGTGAGCGCGTCCGGATTCACGTCGTTGTTTGCCGAAATTATCAGCGTGGATCGCGCACGCCATTACAAGCCGCACCCGGCCTGCTACGCGCTGGCAGCACCCGCACTGGGCGTCGCAACATCGGAAATCCTGTTCGTGTCTTCCAACGGCTTTGATGTCGCGGGCGCCAAGAACTACGGCTTCACGGTCGCGTGGATCGAGCGCGGCGGCCCGGGCGTCGCGGTGAGCGAGCCTGGCACAGGCATCAGCGAACTTTATCGCCTGCTCCGTGGACGCCAGGAGCAGCTGGGTCTTGAGGCCGACTACCGGCTACGGCGATTGACGGATCTGGAGCCGTTGCTTCGATAGGGGAAATCGCTCGCGGCTGCGAGTGATCGCGCGTAAAGCCCGGGGCTTGGCGCGGTAACAGATGCCATGTAATCCATAAGTTATTGATTGTAAAGAGCCGACATTAAGGATTCCGTCGGAGCCGACGGTCTTCGGCACACTGCACCACCGGGTGGTGACTCTTAATATATGTACTAATGTGGACCGGATCGATTAATTGCCGCTGGTGCGATTCGCGTGGCCGAGCGCGACGATGAACTGCGCGTGAGCGGGCATCGCTTCGGCGGTCTGGCGGATTGCGGTGCGCAGTTGCCGCAGCTGCTGCTCAAGCACATTGCCCGGGATCATGTCGGCCAGAGGATCATAGCGCTGCGGCCAGATGCTCTGGCCCAGCATCACCGAGAGCCAGTTGGATTCGACAAACAGATCGCGGGTCTCGAAGGCCACGCGCCCACTGCTGCGGAACAGGTTGATGCGGTAGTTCAGTGCCTCGGGCACTTCCATTGCCTGGCACTGGCGCCACAGCGGCGCATCATCACGGCTCGTCGCCTTGTAATGCAGGATGATGAAATCGCGCACCTTGTCGAATTCATCGAGCTGCAGCCGGTTGTACTCGGCCTCATCGGCCGGATCAAAGCCGCGATCCGGAAAGATCGCCGCCAGCTGCGCGAGGCCACTCTGGATCAGATAGATGCTGGTGGATTCGAGCGGTTCGAGAAAGCCGCTGGCCAGCCCCAGGGCGATGCAGTTCTTGTTCCAGAACTTGCGCCGCCGCCCGGTCGTGAATCGCAGCACGCGCGGTTCGGCCAGCGCCGGGCCATCCAGGTTCGCCAGCAGCGTCGCGGCCGCCTCATCATCGCTGATGAAGCGACTGCAAAACACATAACCGTTGCCGGTCCGATGCTGCAGCGGAATGCGCCATTGCCAACCCGCAGCGCGCGCGCTCGAGCGCGTATAGGGCGTCAACACCCCGCGCCGCTCGCTCGGTACGGCAACGGCGCGGTCGCAGGGCAGCCAGTGGGTCCAGTCCTCGTAGCCGGTCTGCAAAGCCTGCTCAATCAACAGGCCGCGAAAGCCCGAGCAATCGATGAACAGATCCGCCTCGAGCTGCGAGCCATCATCCAGATGTAGTGCGCGGATGAAGCCATCCTCGCTCCGCAGTTCCACCCGCAACACCTTGCGCTCCAGGCGGCGCACGCCACGCGCGAGCGCATAGGCTTGCAGGTATTGCGCATAGAGGCTGGCATCAAAATGCAGCGCGTAGGAAAGGCTGGAGAGAATGCGTTTGGGATCCTCGCTCGGTCGCGTGAAGCGATCCAGATACGCGGCCGTGCCCGAGAGCGAATAATCGAGCAGCGGCTCAGCCGCGCCTGCGGCGCGCAGTCGCAGCCAGTAGTGGTGCAGGGCCACCTGGTCGATGGGCTTGCCGTACTTTCCGAACGGGTGGAAATAGCAATGTCCCAGATGCCCCCAATCGCGAAATTCGATGCCAAGCTTGTAGGTCGCCTGCGTCTTGCGCACGACATCGGCTTCATCAAGGCCCAGCAACGCATTGAAGGTCCGGATTGGCGGGATCGTGGCCTCGCCGACGCCGACGGTGCCGATCTCCGGTGATTCGATCACACTGATCTGGCTGTAACCGTTCTTGAGCACGCGCGCCAGCGTGGCCGCGGCCATCCAGCCGGCGGTACCGCCACCGACTATCGCGATGCTGCGTATGCGCTGATCACTCATCGCTCCCCCAATAAACCGGCCGTGCCAATCACTCGCTGGCTCTGGCGCTCACCCTACCTCAATGATGCGCTCGGGCATCGCTCGCCACTGTGGCGAGCCCACCACAGGCAGCGGCTCTCATTTGGACGTTGACAGCTATCGTCCGATTTATAATACTAATACGCATTGGGGTTAAACAAGAATGGATTGAGCAGCGCTCAACCAGCAGGGGGAAAGGTCTGTGAAGCTAAAGAACCGTCTGTTCGTCTATGGCACGGGTGCATTTACGATGCTGGGCGCGTTGGGCCATTCAGCCTACGCCCAGCAGGCAGCGGCCGGCGCCAGCAGCGCCGCCGATGATCAAAATCTCGAGACGGTGATCGTGACCGCCGAGCGCCAGGCGATGCGCGATTCGCTGATAGTTAAGCGCAATACTGACGAAATCAGCGACAACATCACCACTGCCGAGATCGGGCAGCTGCCCGATGTGACGATTGCCGAGGAGCTCAACCGCCTTCCCGGCGTCAACATGACGCGCGATCGCGGCAACGACAGCCAGGCCTCCTTCCGAGGCCTTGGACCACGCCTGGTGCTCGGTCTGTTCAACGGCCGCGAAGTGGCCTCCTCCGAACCTTCACAGGATCTGCGCTGGGAAATCTATCCCTCCGAAGTGCTCTCCGGCGCGCAGGTCTACAAGACGCAGGATGCCAGCCTGATCCCCGGCGGCATTGCCGCGACGGTCGATATCCGCACGATCTCGCCGCTCGATTACACCGGGCCCTCCTTCAGCATCCGCGTCGGACCGACCTACAACAGCGAGGGCAAGGACCTGCCCGACTATTCGCCGTATGGCTATCGCGGCAGCGCCGGCTACATTGGTCATATCAATGATTCGCTGGCGGTCTCGCTGGTCGTTTCGGCGCAGCAGGAGAAGAACGCCTTCTCCGACTTTCGCACCTGGGGCTGGAATACTCCGTTCAACTCCGGCGGCAATACCGGTGATCTGAACGGCGCCGGCACTCCGGACAACACCACCTACGGCCTGAACACCGAAGTCGATGGCGTCACGCAGGATCGCGAGGCCGTCGCCGGCGCCATCGGCTGGCGCCCGAGCGAGAACCTGACGGTCAAGCTCGATGCACTGTGGTCGGCCTATTCAATCAATGAGCAGCAGTACCAAGCCTGGTACGGCAACAATATCCTGGGCAACTGGGACAACAGCGACAGCGGCACCTACAACGCGGCCGGCAACTCCTACCAGATCGTCAATGGCAGCGTCGTCGGGGCCACGCTCAATGGGGCCTACCCGGATTATGAGAGCGAGATCGCCCACTACACCGAGAAGCACACGCTGCTCGCCACGGGCCTGAACGCCGAGTGGACCAGCGGCAAGTGGGACGCCTCGGCCGACCTCTCCTATTCAGATGCCTGGCGCAACAACACCTGGGAGGCGATCTACCTCTCTGACCTGTACCCGAACAATCTTGAGTTCAACCTGCTGGGTCAGCCCTCCGCTTCCACACCCGGCTACAACCCGGCGCTGCCCAGTCTGCAGTCGGTTGGCGGCTATCGCCAGAACAGCGGGTCGAACGTCGGCGGTACCGGTGAAATCTCCGGGCCTGAAGTGACCGAAGATCAGCTCACGGCCCTCGCCTTGAACGGCTCCTATGCACCGGACAGCACGGTATTTCCGGCGCTGAAGTTTGGCGCCCGCATCTCCGAGCGCGCCAAGACGCATCACGAGAACCAATGGGGCCTGTGCCCGGGCACCGGTTCGACCACGTTCACGACCTTCGATGACCCGAATTCCCAAGTATGCGCAGCCGGCACGGCCGGCGAGAACGGTAATCCGACGATCTCGCTGGCCAATGACGGGCTCGGCTATTTCTACGCCCCGGGCTTTACCGCCCCGCCGCTGGTGTACGGCAATTTCAACACGCTGTTCCCGCTGGTCTACCCCAACAGCGCGATGCCGGCGGGCTCCGAACTGCTGCTCTCGCACACGCGTGTGCAGGAGGATTCCACCGAGGGGTTCATCCGCCTGGACTTCAAGACCACGCTCGCAGGCTTGCCACTCAACGGCGATATCGGAGCCCGCGTGGCGCACTACTCGACCCAGAGTGTCGGCTTCAAGTCCATCGATGGCGGAAGCACGTACACACCGGTCAGCGAGGGTGAGGACAATACCGACTTTCTGCCGAGCCTGAATGCCACATGGCATCTGGACAATGACAAGCTGCTGCGCTTCGGCGCCAGCGTCGCGATCGCCCGACCGCCGCTCGATGCGCTGGTGACCGGCTACACGCTGAACCCCACCGGTACGCCCCCCACGGGCGGTGGTGGCAATCCGCTGCTCAAGCCGTACCGATCGGATGATATCGATCTGTCCTATGAGTGGTATTTCCGGCCCGAGTCGCTGCTGGCGGTCGCGGTCTACTATAAGGACATGCTCAACTACATCGGGGCCAGTCAGTCCATTCAAATGATCAATGGCACGAATTACCTGATCACCGATGAGAACAACACCAAGGGCGGCGAGATCAACGGTGCAGAACTGACCTTCCAGACTCGCTTCTTCTTCTTGCCCGGGGTGCTCAGGGACTTTGGCTTCTACGGTAACTACGCCTACGCCCAGTCCAACATCCATGAGGATGAGCCCGTGCCCAATCCGCTGCCGATGGTGGGCCTCGCCAAGGGCACGATGGAAGCGGATCTGTACTATGACAAGAGTGGCTTCGAGGCGCGCTTCGCGCTCAAGCACCACACGGCCTACACAGTCGCGCCGACCTGGGTCGGCACCACGCTGGCGACGGAGTCAGCGGAGACGACCGTCGATGCGAGCCTTGCCTACAACTTTGCCAGTAACTGGAGCATCCGGCTGCAAGGCCAGAACCTGACCAACGAGCGGGCCCGCTTCTACAATGACAACAACTCTTCGGACCTGTCTAATAACCAGGGCTACCAGACCTACGGCGCCGCCTATCTGATGGACGTGGCTGTCAGGTTCTAGCGTCGCGGTGGCGGTGCCCGAGGGAGATCCGCATGAGACCCCTACTGATCGGCACCTTGAGCGCGCTGCTGTGTGCGGCGCTGGCACCGCCCCGCGCCGCGACCGCCGAGGCCCTGTACCTGGGGGCTGACCTGTCCTTCGCCAATGAGATGGAGGATTGTGGCGGCCATTATCGCGAGCACGGCCAGGATCGGGATATCTTCGAGATGCTGCACGCGCATGGCGCCAACCTGGTGCGCGTGCGCCTGTGGAACCATGCCACGTGGACGAAGTACAGCAACCTCGAGGATGTGAGCAAGACGATTCGCCGCGCCCGTGCAGCGGGCATGCAGGTGCTGCTCGACTTTCATTATTCGGATGACTGGGCCGATGGCGACAAGCAGATCATCCCAGCCGCGTGGAGCAGCATCCAGGACCCGCAGGAACTGGCGCAGGCGCTCTATCAATATACGTTCGACACGCTGAGCACGCTCAAGCAGGCCGGCCTGATGCCGGACATGGTGCAGGTCGGCAACGAGATCAACCAGGAACTGCTGGGTACCGCCGACTGGGGCGCCAAGAAGCGCCCGATTGACTGGCCGCGTAACGCGCTGCTGATCAATGCCGGCATTCGTGCGATCCGTGATGCCGGTGCCGACGCCAGCCCGAAGCCGCTCGTGATGCTGCACATCGCCCAGCCGGAGAATGTCGCGCCGTGGCTGGCCGAGGCGGTGCATGCTGGTGTACGCGATTTTGATCTGGTAGGGATCAGCTACTACAGCAAGTGGTCCAAATACTCCTTTGCCGGCCTCGGGACAACGCTCAAGTGGCTGGTGCAGCACTATCGGGCCCGGTTCCTGGTGGCTGAGACTGGCTATCCGTGGACACTCGATGGGGCCGATGCGTCGCCGAACCTGCTGGGCCAGGATGCTCTGATCGCCGGATATCCGGCGACCCCGGCTGGCCAGCGCCAGTACATGATCGATCTGACGCAGACGGTGGTGAGCAATGGCGGCATCGGCGTCATCTACTGGGCGCCGGACTGGATTTCGACCAGCTGCAAGACACGCTGGGGACAGGGATCATCGTGGGAGAACGCGACGTTCTTTGATTTTCATCATCGCGACGAGCTGCTGCCGGTCGCTGATTTCCTCAATCACACTTATGTCTTCCCGGCGCCAGCCGACGCTCCGGCATTTGGAAAGCCTTAGCGCGCGCTATCCCCGCCAGTCGCGTTCCACGGCAGCGTGAAGTCGGCTGCCACGCTACCTGACGGATCGAGCACCGTGACCCGCAACTGCTCAACGCGCGCGCCCGGCTTGTCCGGAACTTGCTCACTGATCATGGTAGGTCGCGAAGTTTCCAGCTGCCGCTGGCCACTGGCCAGCAGCTCGTGTTCGGCATTCTCGAGGCGCCAATGCACCACGAAATCATGCAGCGGATAGAACGGCAGCTCCTGGATACTGTGCGGCGTCAGCACGAGGCGAAAGCCCGAGGGTGATTGCCCTGCCCTGCCGTTCCAGTGGCCCTCGATTTCGACTGGGGCGTTGAGCACCTGCCACGCGGCGAAGGAGGGCTTGTGCACCCGCTGCTCATCAACGACACCGTGATCGACGAAGCCCTCGATCTGTCCGGGCCAGAGATTGCGATGGGAGCGGTAGTCCTGGTAGCACCACAGCATCGCGCCGGCGATCCAGTCGCGGGCTGCCAGCACTGGCAGCTGCGCTTGTATCGTGCGCACGCGCGCCTCGTCGGCGAGCGTCGCATCCTTGGCGAAGATCCCAGGGTAGCCGAACTCGGAGACAATCAACATCTTGTCGGGAAACAGCTGATTGACCCGATCCAGTGCCGGCTCGAGGCCGCTCTCCGGGCCAGCCCAGGAACCAAAATATTGATTCATCATCAGGAAGTCGGCCTCGCTGGCCGGCGATTGGGCCGCATCCGAGAGCTTGGGCAGATTGTCGTCGGCAAAGCTGACGAGGCGTTGCGGGTCGAGGGATCGGATCAACTGGCGCATCTGATGGAAATATTCCCGGCCCGCGCTGCTCGCCATCGCGCTCTCGTTGGCAACGCTCCATGCAAAGATGCTCGGATGATTACCAGCCTCGCCAATCATCTCGCTCATCTGCTGCTGGGCAAGCGCCCGTACCTTCGGATCGGCGAGTTGCGCTTCACTGAACTGCCAGATTGGAATCTCCGGCACCAGCAGCATGCCGTGGCGATCGGCGTAATCGAGGACGTAGGGATTCTGGGGATAATGCACCGGGCGCGTCAGGGTTACGTGCAGCGCCTTGAGGTCGTCCAGATCGTGCTGCATCGTCGCCGGCGTTTCGGCCAGCCCTTCGTCCGGCGAGTCCTCGTGGCGCGTCAGGCCCGTCAGGCGCACGCGCTCGCCGTTGATCAGCAGGTGCCGGTCACGGATCTCGATCGTCCTGACGCCGAAGTTATCCTCATGCTTATCGAGCACCCTGCCATCCACAGCGCGAAGTTCGATCACCAGCCGATACAGATCGGGGTGCGAAAGGCTCCACAGCTTTGCATGCCGCAGCTCGAGGGTTACTGCCGCGGTAGCATCGCCGGCCTTCAGTACCACCGCTTGCGTGTGTGTCGCGACGGCCAAATTCTGCGCATCGTAGGCCGTGAGCTGCAGCCGGGCTGCCGCGCCGTCGGGGAGCGCGCTGTGCAGGGCCACCTGATCGCGTACGAGCGCCGTGTCGCCGTACTGCTCGGTGCGGATCGCCTGGCGCGCGATCCAGGCCGGACCAGTGCGGGTCAGCCAGACATCGCGCACGACGCCGCCGTAGGTCCACCAGTCGTACCAGGCCTGCGGTGAGCCGCGCGCGCCGAACCCGGGGATGCTCGTGGCATCGGGCCGATTGTCGATGCGCACCGCGAGCAGATTGGCTGCGCGCAGGTACGGCGTGATCTCGATCTCGTAGGCCGTGTAGCCACCCTCGTGCTGAGCAATCTCGGTGCCATTCAGCCAGATGCGTGCCTTGTAGAAGGTTGCACCGAAGTGCAGCACGACGTGGGAATCCGCATCGAGAGGCGGCAGTTCGAGCGGGCGGAAGTACCAGGCGACGCCGAGGTAATCGTGCCGAGGGCCGATGTTCCAGGTGTGCGGCAGCGTCACCGCTTCGGTATCAGCGGGCGTCGTTCGCATCCAGCCAAAGGATTCGCCAAACTCATCCGGGTCGACCCGAAACTGCCAGCCCTGATCCAGATCGGTGCGCTCGCCGGCATGCACCGGGCCGATCAGGCCAAACGCCAGGACTGCCGCAGCCAGTGAGCTACAAATTTCAGTCCTACAACGCAATGCCAAGCGACTCATCGGGTGACCTGCTGCACGGTTGGATCATCAGTCGAAGATTAATACCGCTTGCGAGGAGCGGCAGGCCGATGCGCGTGGCGTGGTAAGGGGAGGCGCTGCACTTTATTGTAGTTCCAGCGATCGCTGCAGCCGATGATGCCCCGGCCCCAGCGCGCCATCTTGCTCTAGATCACATTTATATTACAATATGCAATGCCGTACAGTCAAACCTGCGGCGCAGCGCTTTGGCGCTTCGCGCCGGCCCAAAAGGCTATGGTATATTGATAATATAAATGAGCATGGATGGCGGGCGCGGGGCCGCGCCGCCGTTGCCCAGCGGACGACATGAGCACCAACAAGAAGCCTTTGCGCAGCAGCCGGAGCTACGGCCCGAAGAACAAGGATGGCTTCATTCACCGCAGCTGGATGAAGAGCCAGGGATTGCCCGCGGATGTGTTCGACGGACGCCCGGTCATCGGCATCTGCAATACCTGGTCCGAGCTCACGCCCTGCAATGCAGGCCTGCGTGATGTCGCCGAGTACGTGAAGCGCGGGGTCTGGGAGGCTGGCGGCCTGCCGGTCGAGTTTCCCGCGATGTCACTCGGCGAGACGCAGATGCGTCCGACTGCAATGCTGTTTCGCAACCTGCTCGCGATGGAAGTCGAGGAGTCGATTCGCGGCAATCCAATCGATGCCGTCGTGCTGCTGGGGGGCTGCGACAAGACGACACCGGGACAGCTGATGGGCGCGGCCAGCGTCGATCTGCCGACCATCGTGGTCTCAAGCGGTCCGATGCTGAATGGCAAATTCCGGGGTCGCGACATTGGCTCGGGCACCGACGTGTGGAAGTTCAGTGAAGCGGTCCGCGGAGGCCAGATGTCGCAGAGCGATTTCCTGGCCGCCGAGTCCGGCATGTCACGCACTGTGGGCACCTGCATGACGATGGGCACGGCCTCCACCACCGCCTCACTGATGGAGACCATGGGCATTGCCCTGCCCTTCAATGCGAGCGCCCCGGCCGTCGATGCCCAGCGCCGCCGCATCGCCCACGAAAGTGGCCGCTGCATCGTCGGCATGGCACGCGATGATGTGCGGCTCTCGAAGATCCTGACACGCGAAGCCTTCGAGAACGCCATTCGCATGCTCGGCGCAATCGGGGGCTCAACCAACGCCGTCCTGCACCTGTTGGCGATCGCCGGACGCCTCGGCGTCCCGCTCGAGCTGGCTGACTTTGACCGGCTGACCGCTGATGTGCCGCTGCTGGTGGACCTGCAGCCCTCGGGCCAGTTCCTGATGGAAGACTTGCACTATGCCGGTGGCCTGCCCGCCGTCATGAAGGAGCTCGCGCCGCTCCTGCACAGCAGCGCACCCACCATCTGGGGCCAGACGCTCGGCGAGAGCTTCGCCGGCGCCGAGTGCTACAACCGTCAGGTGATCCGCACGCTGGCCGATCCGGCACGCCCCGAGTCTGGCATCTGGGTGCTCAAGGGCAATCTGTGCCCGGGCGGCGCGGTACTCAAGCCCAGCGCCGCCACCAGCTCGCTGTTCCAGCACCGCGGCCGCGCCGTGGTCTTCAATTCCATCGAAGACCTGCGCGCCCGCATTGACGATCCTGGGCTCGATGTCGATGAGAGCTCGGTGCTGGTGCTCAAGGGTTGCGGACCCAAGGGCTATCCGGGTATGCCCGAGGTCGGCAACATGCCCTTACCGCGCCGGCTCCTCGAGCGCGGCGTCAAGGATATGCTGCGGATCTCCGATGCGCGCATGAGTGGCACCGCCTTCGGTACCGTAATCCTGCATGTCTGTCCTGAATCCGAGGCCGGCGGCCCTCTGGCGCTCGTGCGCGATGGTGATGAGATTCTCTTTGATGGCCCCGCGCGTCGTCTGGAGCTGCTGGTGGCACCAGAGGAGCTGGCCGCGCGCGCGCAGCAGTGGGCGCAACAGCGTGTCCCCTCCCCCTATACACGCGGCTACTATCGCCTCTACGTCGAGCACGTGATGCAGGCGGATCAGGGCTGCGATCTTGATTTTCTCAGGGGAGCGAGCGGTAGCGTGGTCGTTCGGGAATCGCACTGATCATGCCGGCCACCTTTGTCGCCGGTGACTGGGGTACCACGCATCTGCGCCTGTTCCTGTGCGATGCCGCTGGCCATGTGCTCGATAGCGCAAGCGGGCCTGGCGCCGCGCAGGCTCGCGGGCAACACGCCGCTGTGCTCGATGCGCTGATCGAACCCTGGCAGCGCGATCACGGCTCACTGCCGGTGATCCTGTGCGGCATGGTCGGCTCGAGCTTCGGCTGGGCGCAGGCGCCCTACGTACCGTGCCCGGTGCGCCCGGCACAGATCGCCGCTGCCTGCATCGAACTGCTCGCAGGGCGGGTGCATATCGTGCCGGGACTCTCGTGCCGTAATCCGTTCAATGCCCCCGATCTAATGCGCGGCGAGGAAACCCAGATTCTGGGTGCACTGAGCCTGGAGCCGCGTCTGCAGCGCGGGCGGCATATGCTGTGCCTGCCCGGAACGCACACCAAATGGGTGACACTCGAGGATGGGGCTGTCAGCACCTTCATGACCTCACCCACTGGCGAGCTGTATGCGCTGCTGTGCGAACACAGCGTCCTGGTCTCCGACCAGGAAGCGCCGGCACGCGATGAAAGCATCGAGGCCTTTGAGCGCGGCCTGCTCGAGTTCAACCGCTTCCCGCAGGCGCAGCTCCTGCACCGGTTGTTCGAGATCCGCAGCCGCCGGCTCGCTGGCGAGCTGCCGGTCGCCGGTGTCGCAGCTTACCTGTCCGGGCTCCTGATCGGCAGCGACGTGCACGGCGCCCTGCAGACTCTGTCGCCGGTGGCGAGTGAGGAGCCCGTGCATCTGATCGGTGCCTCGCCGCTGACTGCATTCTACGCCGCGGCCCTCGCCCGCCAGGAGCGTCGACTGCAGCGCCTCGAAGGAACCGAGGCCTCGCTGGCCGGACTCATCCACGTACAGCGGCAGCTGACGCAACGGTTCAGCGCCTGTGCCCACTGAGCAGCGCATAGCCGCCGCGCCAATCGTCGCGATCCTGCGCGGCGTCAGACCAGAGCAGGTCGTGAACGTTGCCGATGTGCTGTATGCCGCCGGCATGCGCGTCATCGAGGTTCCGCTCAACTCCCCGGATCCGTTCGCGAGCATCGCGGCGCTGGCCACGGTGGGGCGCAGTGACTGGGTGATCGGTGCCGGCACCGTGCTGAGCGTGGCCGATGTAGGGCGCACGCGCGACGCTGGCGGCCAGGTGATCATTGCACCCAATTGCAACCCCGAGGTCATTCGTGCAGCGCTCAATGCCGGACTGCAGGTGATGCCAGGGATCGCGACGGCCAGCGAAGCCTTCAGCGCGCTGCAAGCCGGCGCGAAATTCCTGAAGCTCTTCCCTGCGGCGACCTACGGGCCGCGGCATCTGCAGGCACTGAGTGCCGTGCTGCCCGCCGGCACCGGCGTATTTCCGGTGGGTGGCATAGGAGCAGCGGATATCCCCGCCTGGGTCGCTGCCGGCGCCGTGGGCTTTGGCTTTGGCTCGGAGCTGTTCAAGCCCAGCTACAGCCTGACCGACATCGCGCAGCGCGCGACCGCGCTGATGGCCGAATTTCGAAAAGCCGGTCACAAGCCGAAGCAATAACACTCAGACGATTTTTCCGGGGGACACTCTGTGAAACTTGCGGCACTTGATATGGCCATCGTCGCGGTCTATGCCGTGGCAATCTTCATCCTCGCACAGTGGGTTTCGCGGGAGCGCGCGGGACATCAAAAGAACGCGCAGGACTACTTCCTCGCCAGCCGCGCCCTGCCCTGGTGGGCGATTGGCACCTCGCTGATCGCTGCCAATATCTCTGCCGAGCAGATCATTGGCATGTCCGGATCCGGCTACGTCATCGGACTGGGCATCGCTTCCTACGAATGGATGGCAGCGCTGACGCTGATCATCGTAGGCAAGTATTTCCTGCCGATCTTCCTGCACAACAACATCTATACGATGCCGGAGTTCCTGGAGCGCCGTTACAGCCCGGCGGTGCGCAGCGTGATGGCTATTTTCTGGCTCTTCCTGTACGTGTTCGTGAATCTCACCTCGATCCTGTGGCTCGGGGCAACCGCGGTCCACACGGTCACTGGCGTTGAGTTGCAGACGGCATTGGTTGCACTCGGCGTGTTCGCGGGAGCCTACGCCCTGTATGGCGGACTTAAGGCAGTGGCGCTGACCGACATCGTGCAGGTCTCGCTACTGGTACTTGGCGGCCTGGTCATCAGCTACATCGCGCTCGACATAATCTCCGGTCACACCGGTGTCGTGGCGGGATTTCATGAATTGACAACGCGTTACCCGGAGAAGTTTCATATGATTCTCCGACCCGACAATCCGAGCTACAAGAATCTGCCGGGGCTCTCGGTGCTGGTCGGCGGTCTGTGGGTGATGAACGTTTCGTACTGGGGCTTCAATCAGTACATCATCCAGCGGGCGTTGGCCGCCAAGAGTGTCGGCGAGGCACAAAAGGGCATCGTTCTGGCGGCGTTTCTCAAACTGCTGATGCCGATAATCATTGTGCTGCCCGGAATCGCCGCCATCGCTTTGGCACCGAATCTTGCCCGCCCGGATGAGGCCTATCCGCACCTGATGGCTTTGCTGCCGACCGGCTTACTCGGCCTCGTTTTCGCCGCACTGGTGGCAGCGATCGTCGCGTCGATGGGATCGAAGATCAACTCGATTGCTACGATCTTTACGATGGACGTCTACAAGCCGCTGCGACCCTCGAGCTCGCAGCCGCACCTGGTGCTGGTCGGCCGCTGCGCCGCTGCGCTGGCGCTGATCACGGCGATCGTTATGGCCAAGCCACTGCTCGGCAGCTTCGACCAGGCCTTCCAGTACATCCAGGATTTTACCGGCTTTGTCACGCCAGGCATTTGCGTCATCTTTCTGCTCGGCATGTTCTGGTCGCGCTGCACGGCCGCGGGTGCGCTGGTGGCAGCGATCGCTTCGGTATTGCTGTCGGCTGCGTTTTATGTGTGGTGGCCCGCCTATCCGTTCATGGATCGCATTGGTGCAGTGTTCGTCGCGTGCCTGATCATCGCGTGCGCAATCTCCCTGCTGCAACGACGGAGCACAAAGCCGTTGCGGGTCGAACTCAAGGGAATCAGCTACGCGACCAGCACCGGATTTAACATCGCTGCGTTGATTGTGGCTTCGGTACTGGTCACGCTCTATGCGGTCTGGTGGTAGCGAAACCGCCCCGTGTCGCAACCCTCACCGCATGCGATCCTCTCCGCGCAGAACATTCTGGGCGAGGGCATCCTGTGGGACGCTCGGCGGCAGGCCTTGTGGTGGACTGACATCCATGGTCAGCGCCTGCACCGCCATGACTGGCAGCGGGACACCGCAACCTGCTATGCCACCTCAGAGCCGCTCACGTCCTTCGGGCTGATGAGCGGACGCGAGCAGCTGATCGCGGCTTTTGCCAGCGGCATCGGCATCTATGACCCGATTGGCCAGAGCGTCCTTTGGCTCGCGCGGCCGGAGCTTGCACCGTCGGAGCGCTTCAATGACGGCCGCGTCGATCGGCAGGGGCGATTCTGGAGTGGTACGATGATGGAAGGTGAACACACGAGCGGCGCTGGTCTTTATTCGATTGCCGGCGCGGGCAAGGCGCGCTGCCACTTGCGTGAGGTTTCGATCTCAAATGGACTGTGCTTCAGTCCGGACGGACGACGCATGTATTTCGCGGACTCTCCGACGCATCTGATCCAGGTCTTCGACATACTCGAGCCGGAGGGCCTCCTGTCCGCGCCGCGGCCGTTCGCGCGCACGAGCGCTGGAGCCTTTCCGGACGGTGCGACCGTGGATGCCGATGGCTGTGTGTGGAGTGCCCACTGGGGCGCCGGATGCGTCGTGCGCTACACGCCGGAGGGCCGGGTGGATCGCACGATCTCCGTGCCGGCCTCGCAGCCAAGCTGCGTGTGCTTTGGTGGACCGCAGCTTGATCTGCTGTGCATCACCACGGCCCGCCACGGCCTTGATGAGGCTTGCCTCAATGCCGAGCCAAACGCCGGTGACGTGTTCCTATACCGCGCTGGCGTTCAGGGATTGCCCGAGTCCGAGTATCGCGCATGAGTGAACGCGTCCAGGGTCAGAACTTTACCCACGGCATTGCCAACGACCTGGGCAGTGCGATTGTTACCGGGCTGTATCCTGCTGACCATCCCATGCCGATCGAAGCAGAGCTGTGCGTTAAGTATGACGCCAGTCGCACGGTGCTGCGTGAAGCGGTGAAGATGCTGACCGCGAAAGGGTTGCTGACCTCGCGCCCACGCCGCGGGACGTGGGTCCAGCCCGAAGCGAAATGGAACCTGCTCGATCCGGATGTGCTTGGCTGGCTGATGGAGCGCAAGTTTTCCCCGGCGCTGCTGATCGAATTTACCGAAATCCGCCTCGCGATCGAGCCGGGCGCGGCGGCGCTGGCTGCCCGTGTGGTCGACGCCGAAGGCAAGGCGGCAATCCGGGCCGCGATCACACGGATGCAGGCGGCCGACCACGGCGATGATGACCCGCTGGAATCCGACATTGCCTTTCATGTGGCGGTCCTGCGCGCCACGCGCAACCGCTTTTATTCGCAGCTGACCGGGCTGACCTCGACGGCCTTGCGCTTCAGCATTCAGACGACCAACCGCTACAAGGGCGTCACGCAGGCGAGCGTGCCGGCGCACCGCAAGGTTTCCGATGCGATCATTGCCGGCAAGCCGGTGGTGGCGGCCGATGCGATGCGCAAGATCATCCAGGAGGCCCTCGATCTGATCTGCAAACGCGAGGCGCTCCATGCCGCGCGCCGCCAGGCGGGCGCCAGCGGGTCCTGATGCCCACTGGCATGTGCCACATCCGATGGCATCACGCCTCGCGGGCCCACCTTCAATGAAGTCCATCCCACTGGCGATCGTCGGTCTGGGAAAGATCGCCCGCGACCAACACCTGCCTGCTATTGCGGCGAATGGCGAGTTTGAGCTCGTTGGAGTCGCAAGTCCCGTGGATCAGCTGTCCACCGTGGCAAGCCATGCCGATCTGCCGACGCTGCTGAAGGCTGTGCCGTCGTTGCAGGCCGTCGCGCTGTGTACGCCGCCGCAGGTGCGTTACCAGCTCGCGCGCTTCGCGCTCGAACAGGGCCTGCACGTATTGCTGGAAAAACCACCGTGTGTAACCGTCAGCGAAGCGCACGCGCTGGTAGAGCTGGCGCATCGGCGCGGTGTTGCACTGCTGGCGGCGTGGCATTCACGCTTTGCGCCGGCTGTGGAACCCGCGCGGATCTGGGCTGCCGCACAAGCCTTGGATTCGGTGAACGTAAGCTGGATGGAAGATGTGCGCGTCTGGCACCCCGGACAGAGCTGGATCTGGAAGGCCGGGGGCCAGGGTGTTTTCGACCCTGGAATCAACGCGCTCTCAATACTCACTCGCATTGTGCCAGGCCGACTGATGCTGCAGAAGGCGGCACTTCGCTTCCCCGAGAACCGCGACACGCCGATTGCGGCACATCTGGAACTGGTGAGCACCCACGGAGTTCCCGTGGTCGCCGAACTGGATTTCCTGCATGCGGGCGAACCGCAATGGCAGATCGAGCTGCGATCATCGAGCGCTCGTTGCCGGCTGTTGATGGGCGGCAATGCCCTGAGCGTCGACGGCCACACCGTCCCGTTAGCCGAGCCGGCCGAATATCGCAGCGTCTATGCGCACTTCGCCCATCTGGTCCGCGAACGCGCGCTCGATGTTGATCTGGCGCCGTTGCAGCTGGTCGCTGACGCCTTTTTGTGCGGGCAGCGTTTCGCGGTTGCGCCCTTCATTGAATAGGGCGTGGCTCCGGCGCATGATGCCGGTGACGATTTCTAAACCAGAATCCCGGCCGGGCCGCCGCCGCGGTCGGCTGCCGGACGACTACCCAGAAACTTTCCCTCGCCGCGCAGCCAGCGGCTGGCCGACCAGAGCGCGGCGAACGCATCGTGCAGATCATCGAGCGCGTAATCTTGGCCACGGAGCCCTATCCGCAATCGATCCACTGCTCCAGGCCAACGCTGATCAATGAGCGCCCTCCGTTCGGCTTTGCCGGCGGCCGTCTTCTTGCTGTACTTCAGGCCGCCACCCCCTTGCCAGGTTGCGAAGGACACTTCCGGATGCACTTCTGCGATCCGGCGCCGTAGCCTTGCATGCAAGAGAAGATAGCGCTCGACCTCGCGGATTTTCGGGAGAATGCCATAGGCTTGCAGGCTCATTTTCTTGCCGTCGCTCCGCAGCCGGATCTGACAGGCCTGCTTATAAGTGTCCGCGCGCAGGCACTTCATTGGTGGCGCGGGAAATACACTCGCCATGCGGGGCCGGCCCAGCAGTTGGCGTGCCTCCAGCTCACAGGCCCGGGCGCCGCGAGCCGGCAGACCAATCGGAATATCAATGGCGATGCGCGCACTGGAACCGACGCCGCTCATCAGATCCGCAAAGGATCCGTAGACTTGAGCCACCAGCGGCGCCTTCTCTTTTCTGATGACCGCGAGCCAGCCGCCCTGGCAACCATCCACTCCGACAACAACCCTGGCTGAGCCGAGCCTTATCAACCCTGTCTCCTCGATCGGTCCCCAACGCACGACCTACTGGCCCCACGGCGGGTGTTAGAGCGGTTGCTCGCGTCGTCATCGCGGGCGCGAATAACAGTATAAGTGATTGATAATAGGCGCCTGACCCGCCCTTGTCAGGGCTTTGAATGGAGCCAACGGGAGCGCCTAAAATGGAGCGGAGCCTGTCTGTACGCGCTCGAAAGCGCAAAGGCACCCGGCGCACCTGAAGATCATTTAGGCTCGGCGCGGGCGCGCCGGTTGGCCCTTAGCTAATGCACTATCCCGAGGAACGAAATTCAATGAGAAGCATGATTCTGGCCGCTGCGTTGATCGCAGGTCTTGTGTGCGCATCGGCCTACCCGCAAGCGCCGCCGTCCCAGGCCGATTCAACAACGGCCACGGACTCTAGCCAGAATGCAGAAGCGGAGCTGCGCGCTAAATTGCGGGCGCTTGCTTGGGTTACGGGACCGACAACGGTGCCGATCGCTGGCAACTCCAAGTTGGCAATACCGGCCCACTACGTATTTCTCGACGCCGCCAATACGGCCAAGTTCGAAAAAATTGTCCAGAACCTCGGTAGTGGCACCGAAGTCCTGGTGGCGCCGGAGACTCTGCGGTGGGCCGCCTATCTGGTCTTCACCAATGGCGGCTACGTCAAGGATGATGACAAGATCGACGCGCCGGCGTTGCTGAGCACTCTCAAGAAAACTACCGAAGACAGCAACGCGGAGCGACGCAGGCTCGGATACCAGACCATTCACATCCAGGGATGGGCTTCTTTGCCAGCGTACAACACCACCACGAAACGGCTCGAATGGGCCACGCTCCTGACCGCGGACGGGGCGGGAGAAGGACCGGCTGCGAATTTCTACACCAAAATTCTTGGCCGCAAAGGCCACACGTCGGTGGTCATGGTTTCCTCCCCCGAGGATCTTCCCACGGCCGAGGCCAGTCTCGATTCACTGCTGAACGGCTACAGCTTTAACCCGGGCGATACCTACGGCGAATACCGTCCCGGCGACAAGGTGGCGGAGTACGGCCTGGCCGCTCTGATCGTAGGCGGGGCCGCGGCGGTTGCCGCGAAAAAGGGCTTGTTCGGCGTCATTGCAACTTTCCTGGCGACCGCCTGGAAATTCCTGGCGGCTGGCGTTGTCGCAGCCATCGCCTGGTTGCGCAGGAAGTTTGGGTCGAAGAAGCTCTGATGGTGTCCTTTGAGCTACTGCTGCCGATCGGTGCCATAGCGTTTTACCTCATCGACTCGGCAGCGCTGCTTTATGGAAATGAGTTCATCTTCACACTGCGCTCAGACCAATGGACATGGTCAGCCGGATCCGACCTGATCCTGCGCGGGCGCAGACTCTACCTGCCCAATCCCCTGACGCCGCAGCGACTCACTCTTCGCGCCGCCTGGTCAGAGCATCAACCCGATGTCAAGGCGGCAGACGCGACGCCCATAGCGGCGCTGAAGCGGACGTTGCGCCCGCTCGCCATGCTCGCTCAGCTGCTGCTGTTCCTGGTAGCCATCGTGCTTCCTGTGGTAATCGCACTCTTGGGCACCGGTGTAGCGCTACTGGCGGTTTTTGGACTGTGCTACCTGTCAGTGCTGCTGATGATTGGATTGCTCTATAGGCGGCGTGCGCACCTGGGCCTGGCAAATCGGCAGCTGCTGGGACTCGCGCTTGATGCCGTGCTCTGTCCGCCGTTCGCAATCAATCTGGTCCGGAAGATCAGCCTGCGCCAGAAATTTGTGGGTGACCCGGTGAGCTTCGCCACGAATCATTTCCAGCCGGCGCAGTCATCAAGTCTGGTTCACTTCATATGCAAGCGCCTTGAATTCGACATGGGCGGACTGGATCACGCTGAGGCACAATGGATCCAACTGAACGCCTGGGTTATTGGCTCGTCAGTGCAATCATGGATTGGTCAGCCCGCAAGGAGCGTGCAGAGGCAGCCCGTACCCCGGGCGGTCAACAGAGCAAACAGGAACGGATCACGACAGGTGAGGCTGAAGGTGCCAATGCACGCTGGTTCGAGGTGCTGGAAATCCCCGAGTCGGCGAGCACCGAAGAGATCACGGCGGCATATAAGAAGAAGATCAGTGAGAATCACCCGGACAAAGTCGCTCAAATGGGCGAGGAGATTCGGGCGCTGGCTGAGCTGCGCTCCAAACAAATCAATGCCGCCTATGATTATGCCCTTAAGGCCAAACCCTGAAGATCCTGGGACTGCCCGATCGAGGATCCAGCGGTGCTCATCGCAGGTAGCGGGCACCTGCAGCATGTGGACCCCACAGGCGTAGATAGGTATTGTCAACCCGCAAGGACTGCGCGGAACGTAAAATGAACACCTTGCTTCGGAGACTCGCCGTGTATAAGTCAGCTCTCGCAGTCCTTATAGGCATCGTCTGCGTGCGAAGCAGCGTCGCGGCCAGCCCTGTGACCGGCCCCCCTCCGAGCGCGGCCTCGGTGCAGGAGTTGATCGCCGATTCCGGCGTGCAGGCCACGTTGGATAAGACGATAACCCAATACCAAACTGCCCTTAAGACGGCGATGCGCAAGGGTTTCGAAGGCAAGAATCTCAATGCGGATCAGCAGAAAATTGAAGACGATGCAGAGGCAAAAGCGCAGGTAATCATTGGACAAGTGATGAGCTGGGACACGTTTGGACCCATTGTTGCGGATGTCTATTCGTCCACATTTACCCAGGATGAGGTCAATGGGCTGATTAAGTTCTACACCTCGCCCGTTGGCAAGTCGTGGATCGCCAAGCAGCCTGTGGTCATGGAGAAAACGGCAGCCCAAGTGCAAGGGCGGCTCCAGGACATGATGCCGGAGCTTAAGCAGCTTGGAATCGACACGGTTCAGCAGCTGCGGGCCGCGGGTACTCCGGGCACGAACACGCCAGCCGCGGGCACGGCCGCCCCGGCTGCGCCTCCGCCATGAGCTGGCGCCCCAACCAGCTAGTTCGCCTTTGGCAATCAGCTTTCTCGCCTCCAGTCAGGCCTTCACTAATTCGCCTGCTCGCATTCGCAGGGATCGGTCTGACGGCTGCATTGGCGGCATCAACTGCCGGCGCGCAATCAAAGTACATTGCACCGGTCTCAGTCACGAGCGATACCGTCACGGTTGAGGTCGGGAGCGATCTGACCTATACCGAGCTGGAGCGGGTGGCCTACCGCGTCAACGATGCGCAGGGCGCTCAGCAAGCCAGCCAAATTCCGCTCTTTTACAGCAATGCACTGGAAATCATCGAAGTTCAGGAAGCTTACACCACGACTAAGGATGGGCTGCGGATCGAGGTGACGCCCGACAAGATTGTCTCGCAGCCGGTGGCCGTCAACGCAAATGCGCCGATGCTTGGAGACCAGCGAGTCAAGCTGGTCATTTTCCCCCAGGTCGAGCCCGGCTCACTACTGACGCTGGCCTACAGAAAATGGCACCTGAAGCCGGCGCTGCCGGGAGTACTTTCGTATTTAAAGAGCTTCCCAAAGGCGTATGACTTTCCTGCCGCTTACGTAACGATTCAGGCACCCGCGTCGCTTGCATTGCAACTGGATGTCGTGGGACTGAAGGGCGGCGAGTCCAAGGCGAGCAAGCCCGGCACGCGCCTGTGGCATTGGAACTTGCCAGGCTCGGATGCCGTGGCGCCGGAGATCGGCTCCGTGGATCTTGCGGACGTGAGCCCCTATATAGCGTTCAGCAATCTGAAGGACTACGACGCCTTGGCGGCGGCGTACATGGCAGGTGCAAAGCCGGCGGCAGCTGTGACACCTATGATCCAATCAAAGGCCGATGAGATTACCGCAGGCCTTAGCGAACCCAGGCTCCAGGCCGAAGCACTGTATCGCTGGGTCAGCGGCAATATCCGCTATGTGGCCATATTCCTGGGCACCGGAAGCTACGTTCCGCATTCCGCCGATGAGATACTGAAGTCGCGCTATGGGGATTGCAAAGACCACGTGGCTCTCCTTCAGGCCTTACTTGGGGCCAAGGGCATTGCCAGCAGCCCGGCGATCGTCAACGGCTCAATGGGGTACGCCTGGCCGAGGGTCGCCTGTCTGGCAACTTTCAATCACGTAGTGACTTACATTCCGAGTCTCAAACTTTTTGCCGACTCGACGACACCTTTCGCACCCTTTGGCCGCCTGCCGATTTCATTGCTGGGCAAGCGCGCACTCGTGACGGATGCCGGGAATGGCAAACCAGCAGTCATGCCGATCCCAGATGGTGCGGACACCAACGTCGAATTCGAGCGACGCTCGCTGGTGATGACAGCCGATGGAGCCTTCAGCGGCAAGACCGCTATCGAGCCGCACGGAGTGTTTGAAGTGGAGCAGCGCGAATTTCTTTCCGCAATTCCGAATGCGCAGCTGCCCGAGGCAGTCGCCATGATGCTGGCTCGAATAGGCGAGAGTGGTAGCGGCACTCTTAAGTTTGAGGATCCGCGCGATCTGACCGCCGCCAGCGGATACGAAGCGCAGTACGACGTAAGTTACTTTGCACCGATGCCAGGCCCGGGCGCGTTGGCGACCAACCCGGGCTTCGGGAGCAGCAACGACATTGAAACAATGGCGCTAAGCCACACGGCGGCCACCAGGGCACTGCCATTTCCATGTGTGGGCGGAAAGCACGAGGAGATTACGGAACTTACTGTTCCTGACACGCTGCATATTACGGCGCTGCCTCGACCGACCAAATTCAGCTTTGCCTTCGGTACCTACGAATCAAGCTATGAGCAGCTCGGCCAGACGATTACCATCAAGCGGACGCTGCGGACGCGTTATCCGACGCAGCCCTGCTGGTCCAAGGACTACGCCAGCATTCGCCTGCTGGTAAACGCCATCGAGCAGGACCTGCACACGCAGATCCTTTACCAGTAGCCTCAGCCATCTACGGTCAGGGTTGCGGTGCGCGCAGCGCCTGCATCTGAACCGTTGAGCCGCCCTCAAAGGTCACCACAAATTTCGATTTTTCTGGCTGGGCGTACTTAATCTGCTCCGGGCCGTGAGCCTGCGCTTGCTTCAGCTGCGTTCGGTTGTACGCCACCCGGGAGCCGACGGGCTCAAAAACCAGCGGCGGCGCATCGCGATCATAGAGCCGAAAGGAGCCCACCCCTTGTCCGGGCACATGTTGCATCCACAGCATATATGGGCCGCCGGCCTGCACCCGCACCGTGCGGGTCAGCACGGGGTATGGACCCATGTAGCCATAGGCGTTCCAGGCCCGTACGACCTCGGTCTTGCTGCATCCCGCATCGATGCATCTTTGCAGGATCAGGTACTCGTCGGAGTTGATTCGCTGGGGCCGGATCTGCAGGCGATCACCCTCGCGCAACGTCACGGGCGGCTGCACGACCTGAGGTCGATCCGGATCGACCCGAAAGGCGTTCGATACCAGAAATCCGCCCCAATGACCTTGAAATTCAGCGTCTGCCGCGCCCGCTGGCGCGTCGGCCCATGCCAGCGGCGCCACACAAAGCACTAGCCCCGAGAGCAGGCAAAGACCAGTCGCCCTCATGGCGGCTGCCTCCTTTTCAATACGATTCACCCGAATCTACGCCCCTGCCACGCGCAACAGCGCAAAGTTAACGTACTTTAATTGCCGCCGGCGTGAGTATTGAAGTCCTGTTCGCGGGCCTTGATGCTCCCAGTTGCGCTTGAGAATTTGGAGGCGCAAGCGCTCTGCGGCAACAAGGTGCGACTGGATGCGGCGAAGCCACCGGCGAAGGATAAACGCTTACTGCATATACCAGCCGTGACTGACCACTATTGACTGCCCGGTCAGGGCGGCGCTCGGAAACGCACACAGGAACAGAGCCGTCTCAGCGACATCCTCCAGCGTTGTAAACACACCATCGACTGTGGCTCCCAGCATCACCCGCTGCACTACATCTTCTTCACTGATTCCAAGTGCCTTCGATTGCTCGGGTATCTGCTTGTCCACCAGCGGCGTGCGCACGAATCCTGGACAGATGACATGCGAGCGCACGTTGTGGGCAGCGCCTTCCTTGGCGAGCACCCGGGCAAGTCCCAGCAGGCCATGCTTGGCAGTGACGTACGCGGACTTGAGTGGTGAAGCCTCGTGGGAATGAACGGAACCCATGTAGATGACCGTACCGCCTCGCCCGCCCTTATACATGTAGCCAAGCGCCGCCCGGGTTGTCAGGAACGCCCCATCCAGGTGTATCGCCAGCATCTTTTTCCAATCACCAAACGGATAGCTGTCGATCGGGCTGACAATCTGAACACCGGCGTTTGATACCAGGATATCGACGCCACCGAATGCCCGAGCCACCTCATCCGTCGCAGCCTGTACGGACGCCTCGCTAGTCACATCCATCGCGACGCCCAGTGCGCGCGCTCCGCCGGCAGAAATCTCTGCTGCCACCGCCCGCGCCGCTTCTACCGCGATATCGGCAACCGCCACCGCCGCGCCTTCACTCGCCAGACGCTGTGCAATGGCCTTACCGATGCCGCTGGCCGCGCCAGTCACAATGGCCGATTTTCCGGAAAGCTTCATAGATATGCCCAGGATGAGGTTGCAGTAGCCGACGAGTTTAGATCCCCACTTTACCGCGGCGCCACATTTTTGGGCACGTGCCCGGCGGCCCATCCCGCTCCGGGAAGCCATGTTCGGTACAGCAATCGGTCCGAATTACCCCCTCCCGTGGAGCTGTAGTCCTGATCTGACACCAGAATTGCCAGAACATCCCACAGGAGTCCTGCCACTGCGCCTACGTGTACCCAAATTTGTCTCGCTATTCTTGTACTTAAGGTTATGACAGATCAGGGAGTCGTTTAAGTGAGCATGCAAGCGGCCGTTGTTAGCGTCAGTCACCTGCACAGAAACATTGATGCGGTAACGCTGTTGAAGGCAGACCATCGCTACATTGAAGATATGTTCCTGGAATTGGAGCGGACCGAGACTCCGGTCCAGAAGCAGCATCTTGCCGTCCAGATCTGCACCGCCCTGATGGTCCACAAGGACATTGAGGAGGAGATCTTTTATCCGGCCTTTCTGGCGGGCACACACAATCGTGGGCTTCATCACGAAGCGATCGTCGAGCACGACGAGGCCGACAGGCTCATCAGCGAGATCATGGATATGAGTGCCGAGGACGATTTCTTTGATGCCAAGGTCCATGTGCTCTCGGAAATGATCGCTCATCACGTCCGGGAAGAAGAACGCATCGGCGGAATGTTTTCCACCGCCCGCAAATCTACGATGGATCTGATGACATTGGGACAGGCGATGCAAGATCGCCGAAGTGAGTTGCTGGGCACCATGCCGCTCCTGCGCTGAAGGAGTGGCGGCAGCACCGATGGGCCGTTTGTAAATTTGAATTTAGACCTGCGCGGTGTAAGGAGTCCCGAGATGGCGCGCAAATACAGCAAGGCCAGTGGCCGCAAAGTGGAAAAGGCCATGGAGGAGATGAAGCATGGCACGCTGCGCAGTGGACGCTCGGGAAAAAAGGTCACCGATCGCAAACAGGCCATTGCCATAGGCCTGTCGGAAGCGCGTCGCGCCGGAGCCAAAGTGCCGCGGCGCCGTTCTGCCGCTGGTTCGAGCGCAGCCGCTCATCAAGACTAATAAACGCGGAGTCGGGTGAGCGCACCGGCCATGGAATTGCGGCGCCAAATATCCGCGCTTTGGACAATAACCCCACGTTGCCTAACGGCAACATACGGTCTGCGCCAATCTGCGTCAGCGCGTATAAAACGTCTGTAGGACGAGACTTGGCGTTTACGTCTCCTCCGTCTGACAGCGTTCCGCAATTCCATACGCGATATTAGGACCGCTGGCTCTACGGGCCAGGTACGGAGAATGGCAATGCTTTTCAATTTTGTGTCGAAACCCGCCCGCCGCCCTACGATTGGATTGATACTCACCGGCGGCGGCGCTCGGGCCGCCTACCAGGCCGGAGTCCTAGCTGGCATTGCACGACTTCTTCCGGAAGGGACGCCCAGCCCGTTTCGTGTTATATGCGGCACATCGGCTGGCGCGCTCAACGCTTCAATCATTGCCCAGGATGCTGGTCACTTTGCCCTCGGGGTGAACCGCGCGGTGAATGCCTGGGCTACGCTGCACAACTCAAGTGTCCATCGCTCTGATCTGGCAAGCGTCGCGCGCCATGTCGGGCGCTGGGCCTGGACCGCCGTGGTCGGCGACAAGCGCGGACGCCCGGTTTCCCTGCTCGATAACACGCCGCTGCGGCAACTGGTACCGCGATTAGTGGATTTCTCCTGCGTGCGCGCGGCGATCCGCAGTAATCATCTCGATGCCTTAAGCATAACGGCCTCCAGCTACCGCACCGGCCAGTCGGTAAGTTTCTATGAAGGCAATGATCATCTACAGCCCTGGGCCAGCGCACGGCGCCGCGGCGTGCGCGCCACACTGGGTCCAGAGCATGTGTTGGGTTCGATGGCGATTCCCTTCATGTATCCGCCCGAGCGCATAGGCGATGATCACTTCGGTGACGGGGCGATCCAGCAACTCTCGCCAATCAGTCCGGCGATCCATCTGGGCGCTGAAAAGGTCCTCATCATCGGTGTCGGTCGCTGCTCGAGCGCTGGCGCCATACTGGACACCAGTGAGGCGTATCCCTCGATTGCACAAATCAGCGGACATTTGTTCGACAGCATCTTTGCCGATACCCTGGAATCGGATCTGGAGCGGATTCGGCAGGTCAACGAAATGCTGAGCCTGATTCCAGCCAAGGTGCGCGAGCGCGCTGGCCTGCCGCAACGCGAAGTTGACACCTGGGTCATGAACCCCCGTCAGTCTCTCGAGGAACTCGCGGCCATCCGCGTGCACCGACTGCCGACCTCGCTGCGCCTCCTGCTCCGCGCCGTGGGTGCCATGCGCGATGGGCGAGCCAGCGTCCTCAGTTACGTGCTAACGGAGGAATGGTACTGCCGGAGCCTTATCCGACGCGGCTTCCGCGACGCCATGGCACAGCGGGCCGATATCGCCGAGTTCCTTGAGCTGCCGCTGAATGCGCAACGCGCCACAAGCCGGCGTCGGCCTGAAATCGCCAGAGCGCGTACGCCTGTTGCGCAACCGGTGAGCGCACCGGCGGCTGCCGCCGTAGAATCTCCGCTGATGCTGCCGCTTCAGGCTTGATTGCGACGGAGTGTAACTAGCAGATCCTGCCGGGCGCCATGTATTCGCTCAGGGGATCAGCAAGTCACTCCGCCGAATCCTCGGCGGATTTGCTGTTGGCACCCTCGCGCCTCTTGCCGCTGCCCACCTTGGACAGTAATGCCTCGATTTGGGCAGGGTCCACCGGCTTTGTCAGGTGCTGGTCAAAGCCCGCAGCCCAGGCCCGACGCCGATCACGCTCCTGCCCCCAGCCGGTCAGCGCAACCAGTGTCGCGCGCTTTCCCCACGGCTCCGAGCGTATCCGCTCGGCCACTTCGTAGCCGCTCAAGCCCGGCATACCAATATCGAGAATCAGGAACTCGGGCCGCTCACGCAGCGCCACGGCCAGTGCCTCGGTCCCGGAGAATGCGCGCCACACCTGGTGACCCGCGTATTCGAGCAGCAGACCCATGCTCTCGGCAGCGTCGCGATTGTCGTCGGCCACTAGGACGCGCCTGCGTTCCACCGGTGGGGCCTTTCCCGCCTCGCTCACCGGAATCTGCGCCACGCCCTCGCTCAGCCCCACGGACGAGCGCGGCAGGCGCACGCTGAACTCGCTGCCGCTTCCCATGCCGGCACTGCGCGCCTCAATCTGTCCACCATGCAACTCAACGATTCCCTTCGCGAGTGCCAGTCCGATACCCAAGCCGCCTGCGGCCCAGCCCGGGCCGGTGGCGCCCTGCGTGAACATGTCAAAAATGCGCTCTAGCATTGCCGGGGCGATACCGATGCCATTATCCCGCACGGTGATTACGAGATCCCGGGGTTCGAGCGTCACAGCAAGTGCGATCTTGCCACCTTCTTCAGTGTACTTTGCTGCATTGGTGAGCAGGTTGATCAACACCTGTATCAGGCGCACGGAATCGGCCTCGATGCGAATGTCCTCGAAACCCGGCTCTACATGCAGTTGATGACGCCGCGCCGTTATCAGCGGCTGGGTGCTCTCGATGGCCTCGTCGATTACCTTGCGCAATTCGATCGAGTTCTTCTTGAGTTCGAAGGTCCCGCGACTCACGCGCGAGACATCCAGCAAGTCATCGAGCAACGCCGCCATGTGGCGCACCTGGCGCGCGATGATCGCGCGACTCGACTCGAGACTTGTCGCAGATAAGCCCGGAGACTCCAGCAGCTGCGCCGCTGCGCGGATAGGCGCCAGTGGATTGCGCAGCTCATGCGCCAGCGTCGCCAGAAAAACATCCTTGCGCACGTCGGCCTCACGCAATGTCACCTCGGCGTGCTTGCGCTCAGTAATGTCCCAGGCGGTTCCAAGCACCTGCACTGCAATCCCATCGGCCGTGGGTAGCGATTCGCCAACAAACTCGACCCAGCACAACGTGGCGTCCCGTCGTCGCAGGCGGCCTTCGTAGGCCAGGCGACCCCG
>JBEKOK010000013.1:0-26288 GCA_049521875.1 Steroidobacteraceae bacterium | reverse complement strand
CAAGCGCCGATATCGCGGCCGGCGTGCGCTCATCAATCTCCGGGATCGAACAGGCGCTATCTGGATTCCTCGCGGAATGGACTTTTCTGTCTGTGGATACGCCACTGCCCAATGATCAGATTCCCTATAAAATCGAATCAATGCCCGCCCAGTTCCGCGTGACATACGGCGACAGCACCAATGCGGTTCAGCTTGAGACCATGCTCAGCACGGAGTTCGTGATCGAGCAGGTAACCTCCACCACGCCTGCGCTCACAACGATCATCCGCCCATCCTGGACCAGCAATCCTGCCGGATTGCTCCTAACCGGCTTTGAAGGCGAAGCCAAATTCTCCGACTCATCTGTCCCGCTGCGACTTCTGGTCAAGATCGAAACCCAGACTGTTGACGGGTTGCAATTGCCGTTGATCGTCCGCCAAGAGTCAAGATCCAATGATAGCGTCGAAACGCTGCAATTTACATTTAGCGAATGTCACAACACGAAGTGAAGTTCGCCGGATGGCGCCAGTCTGGGTTATCAGGAAAATAGGCAACTGACCAATCGCTGCTACGGTTGATCCGTGAGGTTATCCTCAATCGCCGGGAGAAGCTCCAGAGGTCGTGATCGGTATATTGAATCGAATAGATCGCTGCGGCCGGGCTCCGGGTTCAACTTTCCGAGGACGCAACCGAATCCGGGGACAACCAGGAACACGACAACCTGACAATGCCTGTTCAGCGTAAACGTGACAAGAGAGGTCTGCGGATCGATATCAACCCATGAATTACGCGCTTGGCGCGACCATGGAAAGGACTTTCCGTGAGCGTACTGGGAGTGTTTGGCATCCTGGGCGAGCCACCAGCCTTCTCCCATCCTGCCGTTACGCTTCGCCTCTATCGCTTCTGCCGCCAGGACATCGCGGGCCGCTTGGTGCGCGCTCGCGAGCCAATCGATGGGCTCCTCCGGCCGCGAGCGCACCTCAGTCAGTGCCGGAGGCGACTGTGGCGTCGGCGCACTCACGACTGGCGAGGCGACCACTTGGCGAGGCGCTGATCGAGCGCGGGGCAAGTCAGCTGCGGGCGCGCGTGCTTCTGGATTGAAAATAAAGGTAGTAATTGTTCGCTCAGCGCCGGTGAGGCGATTGCGCTGACGTGATGAGTGAATCAAAACCGCAAGGAATATCAGATGAATCGCCAGAACTGCGACCAACGCAAGAGCCCGAGATCTGACGGAGGCTTCCATACCTGCCGTTCCCCAATGCACTCATTCTAAGGGCACACCCTCAGTAGACAACCTCAGCCAGCAAGGGTTCCGTGCTGATGACCGGGCCGGGGAGTACCCGCTAACTCATCGCAGGCCTATCAGGTCATCGCGCCCGGTGGTAACGGCGCATCACGCCATTGCAAGTGTCAGGACAAACTCCACGCCGTCTGCAACATTGAGGGCTTCCACGGTGCCACCCATCTTGGCCATATAGGTCTTGGCCACGTAGAGCCCCTGCCCTCGATGACCCTGTGTCTCTCCGGCATGGACGTCCGAGACTCCATACTCAAAGATCTTGCGCAGGAGCGTCGGATCTATTGACTGGCCTTGATTGTGGATGCGCACTTCGGCCGAATCAGCTGAGCAAAGCAACGAGAGCCGGATCGGCGTTTCAATGTTCCGGTAGCGATCGGCATTCGAGAGAATGTGCGTGATCACATCCTCAAGCGCATTCTCCTCGGCCTTTACGACCACCGGTCGATCCAGGCCGCTGAATTCCACACGCTCGATGCCAGCATGCGAAGCGTTGTCGGCAACGTTCTGCAGGAACGCCTGGATGTCCAGCGTCCGCAGCTGCAGGGCGGCAGAGAGTATCGCCTCGCTCGGCGAAGCGCTTCCATAGAGCACCCGCACGGCCTGGCGCATGCGTTCGATGTATCGCTGGCTCGGATCGCCGGGCGCAGAATGCAGTGCCACCAGTGATTGCAGCGGCGCCATGATCTCGTGACCCACGGCGTGCCACATATCTTTTTCCTGCTCGGCGCGTATTTGCTCGCGCTTGGCATCCTCGTTGACACGTTGCAGCAGATCCGCCAAGACTCCCGCCAGCAGCCCCAGTTCGTCGCCGCCACGCAGATCCTCCAGATCCAGTTGCAACCCCTCCGGTTCGTGCGTCGAGCTGTTCACTGCCGCGGCGCGCTTCGTCAGCGTCGTGATGCGGTGAATGATGCGCAGTTCGATCGCGATCCAGGTCAGCAGAATCGCCAGCAGCATGCCGCCGATCGACAGTGCCTGGCGGGCGGCGACCAGACCCAGGCTTCGATCGACACTGCGCAGATCTCCAGTCAATGCCACTTCGTAGTCCCCGAGCGGCGTAGTCACTATCTGATGCGCCGTGACCGCCTGCGCATACCCATCCACCGCGAGCCGCCGGATCACCGCGCTGAGCAGCCGTGGCGGCTGTACGCTAGTTTCATCCTGCCCGCTCAGTGAGATGACATCACTCGCGCCACGGTCAGACAACCGGCGAATCTGCAGCGTCTCGCCGGCCAGCAACTGTGCCTTCAGATCCGAGAGCGCAAAGGGTGCCGAGGCTCCAGGGCGATTGCTGTCGAACAACGCCTCAGCATCACCAGGTGCGTAGGCCCGGACACGGACCAGAATCTCCGACAGATCCGGTGGCGGCCACACGGAGGTGGCATTTTCGCCCAGTTCCTCCTGGAAAAGGCCTACTGGCAGGCGCACTGAAAAGAATGAGCGCTTCAGGCAATCGCCACCCGCTGCTGCAGAGTCCGCTTCCAGACAACGTCCGTCCTGCCACAGCCAACCCCGAAAATCCCGGTCCGGTCGCTTCGACAAATGACCTTGCACATCAACCGCAAAGCCGGTCAGACGACCACGAAAGCCCGCACGCCCCTGCGTCGGCTCGGGTTCGAGTGGCGCAATCCACTGATAAACATGTCCACGCATCGACACGTCCACGAGCACCCGGTGAGCGTGTGAGAGATCCTGGTCGCCCAGGCTGTGCGTGATCAGCGCTCCGCTGGCAAATGCGCCCACGGCGTAGATGAAGCCTCCGGCCACCGGGTTGTTGCCCACGGCGACGCACAGTTGGGCATGATTCGGATACTGCACCAGGCAGCCGGCCATTTCCGCCGCCTGTTCGGCCTTGGCCTTGTCATCGAAATCGATGGCCGAGAACGGCAGGACCAGCGGCCGCAGTGGCGTCAGCGCGGCGCCCGAGAGCCGTGGATTCAGAAGCGCGAGCTGCCCGCTCGGGTGCTGCAGGCGCGCGATAATCTGCTGCACATTCTTGTCAAATACCTCCCGGTAGCTGCGATAGCTGATCTGCTTCTCATCTCGAAGCTCTGAGAGTGCCAGTGCCACCGTGGCCAGACCCAGCAGCAGGAAAGCCCCGCGGAAAAATACCCGCAGCCGCAGCGGCACGCTCCCGGGCCACCAGCGGATCACGATTCAACCCAGCGGAAGCCGCGCATCGGCACATTTTCGATCAGATTGAACTCCGGGTCGATCTCGCGGAACGCTTCGCGGATTGTGCTGACGTGCTTGCGCACGTTGTCGCGGTTGCGGCCGCTCTTGACCACCTGGAACAGCTCTTCGTAGGAGACGACCTGGCCGCTGCGCTGGTAGAGCGCATCGAGGATGCGCTGCGAGGTCAGCGGCAGATTGATGCGATGGCCGCGCCAGAGCGGCGAACTCTGTCGCAGCGGATCCAGTAACAGCTGACTGGCCGGAGCCAATGATTCGGCAGCAGGAGCTGAGCTCTTGGCCTGGACCGAACGCAGCATGTCGAGGAACGTCTCGATGAACTCGGTTTCGTCAAAGTCGCTTTTCTGCAGATAGTCCCAGGCATCGAGCGCCTTCATGATGCTGCGGTAGATGCTTGAGGGCATTCCTGACACCACCAGCACCGGCGTTCCGCGCCGCTTGTTGATCGCATTGATGACCGCAACGCCCGCATGGCGCTCACGGCCCAACTCGATGTCCAGCACCACCAGGTCGTAGCTATCGCGGGAGATTGCCGCGATGGCCTCATCGCGCGTGTACCACTGGTCGATTTGAATTCCGGGGCGCGCGGCCTCAATCCAGCCCCTGATCTGGTTGCTGGTCGGCACATCGTCCTCAATGACGGCCACTCTCACCATGCCCCGCTCCCGGCAGCGCTACTGTCGCCCGGCTCATTATCTGCCAGTAGCGGCATTCCGTGGCGTGAGCATTTCTTCCGGACCCGGAGCCAAGAGACCCGCCGCCGGCATTGAGCCCTCCGCAGCCGCCAGCAAATACTGCCCGCGAAGCACGGCAGCACCCCGCGGTCCGCCCTGCAGAGTCGCAGCGGCACACCAGATCTGGGAGGCTCATCAGATGTCGGACGAAACCAATAAATTCATGCAGGTCTTCACCCATTTGCTCATCCGCTTGGGCGGCGCGGCCGCGAGCGGCGCGCGCCTTATGGCAGCGGGCCTGGTCAGGCTGCGCATCGCTCTGATCACGTTGGCTGTGCTCGGCGTGGCCGGGTACCTTGCCTGGAAACATCCGCCGGTCCAGTCCGTGGAGCGCGGCGAGGTGGCCGTGCGCAGCAACCTGATGACAGGCCGCATCAGCCAGTTCAGCGCCGGTAGCTTCTGGGCGGTGCCCGGCGTGCAGGAAGTACGCCGCTTCTCCACCCGCGACCAGCTCTACCGACCGGAGAGGAGTGCCAAGGCCAATGGCGAGGCGCCATTCCAGTCAGTGGAGGGCCTGTCACTCGGCGTTGACCTGTCAGTGCGCTATGCCATCGATCCGACCCGGATTGCGGCCTTCTCGAAATCGCTCCCCGATGACATCTCCGGTGAACTGGTCGATCCGGCCGTACAGGGCGTGATCTACAAGCTGTTCGCGAGCTACACCGTACGGGAGATCTTCTCGACCAAGCGCGCCGAGATTCAACAGAAAATCGAGGCCGAACTCAGGCCGATACTCGCGGCCGATGGCATTGTGCTCAAGAGCGTACAAATGGGCCAGGTCGATCTGCCACAGGACTATCGCAACGGCATGGACAAGCTCCTGGCCGAGGAACTGGAGAGCGAGAAGATGCGCTACACCCTCGAGCTGATGGACAAGCGCGTCAAGCAGACCGAACTTGAAGGCGAGGCGGACAAGGTGCGACGCCAGAAGTCCGCCGAGGCCGCGGCCCAGGAGCAGATCATCGCGGCGCAGGCCCAGGAGGAGGCCATGAAGCACGTGCTGCCGTTCAAGGAAAAACAGGTACAGCAACGTACCCTGGAAGCTGAGGCCGACAAGGTCGCGCGCATCCGCACCGCCGAAGGCTCCGCCGAGGCGCGGCGCATCGAGGCCGCAGGTGAAGCCGATTCACGCCAGAAGCTTGCCGATGCGGAGGTCTACCGGCTCGAGCATATCAACAAGGTCACCAGCGAGCAGATGGAGCGCGAGGGTGAGCTGATCAGCAAGAATCCGCTGCTGATCCAGAAGACCATGGCCGATAAGCTCTCCGACAAGATCCAGGTCATCATCGCCGCGCCGCCAGCCCAGGGCGGCTTCATCGGTTCGAATCTGCTGGGCAGCAAGTGAGCACGCTCGCGAGCCTGGTGCTCGCGATCGTGACCCAGAACCAGGTGTCGTTGCGCGCCGCGCCGCGTGAGGCGGCCACGCAGCAGGCCATGCTCTGGAAGGGCGACGTGCTGGAGCTGCGCGGCGAGCGCGGTGACTACCTGATGGTGTACGACCACCGCCATGAACGCGCCGGCTACGTTCGGGCGAACCAGGTGCGTGAGACCGCTGTCGCGCCGGAGCAGGCGCCGGCGCTCTTGGCCGTGGTGCGCTTCCTGCGCGACACGCCCGGGGAGGAGTCGCTGGGTATTACCTACGCCGCCGCCTACCTGAAGGCCGCACCAGCGACGGCACTGGATGCCGAACCGTTCGATGCCATCGGCGTGATGGCTGATCGGATCGCACAGCGCGCCTCTTCTGCCCAGAGCAAGAGCAACGAGGCGGCCACAGCGGCGCAACTGGAGGTCATCGCGCAGCAAGGAATCGTCATGAAGAGTCTTGAGCGTGAAGGCGGCATGCAGATCTGCTACGAGGGGGAAATGTTCCGGAGGGTCCTGGCGATGCCATCGGCCGATATCAGCCAGCGTGCCCGCGCAGCGCTCGCGCTGAGCCGACATGAGTGCGTAGATTCGAGCCTCGGCCCTACCGCACGCGCGGAGCTGGATCTGTGGCGAGCCGATGTACTCGAACGCGCATCGATCGCAGGACTAAGCCCGGTGCTGGCCAATCGGCTGCATATGCGTCGGGCCGGTGTCTATGCAGCGATCGCCTTCTGGCAATCCAGACAAGGCGCAAACCCGCAGGCTGCGGCCAACCGCTCACTCGATGAGCTCGGTGCGGTGGTCAAGTCGGAGCTGCAGGATAGCGATCTGAATGACTACAACGATGCTGCGATACGCGTAGGGGCCTCGCGCATGGCGGCGGAGCCGCCGCTGGGTCGCAGCGGCCGGCTGCTCGTGCGTACGATGCCGGGTGCGCCGGGCGAAACCTGCGTATCCCTGTACGATGCGCAATCCAAGAGCACCGAGCCCCTCGCACACCGCTGCACCTACGGCACGGTATGGACGGCCTCGGCTCACAGCAATGCCGCCGGGTCCGCAATGACGCTGGCGGTCCAGCCGCTGGCGACCTGGCGGGAACTGTGGGTGTTCCAGCGCAATGAGAGCGGCTGGAGCATCGATGTGCTGCCACCGGGCACCGACGGACCGGGCCTGGGCTATATCGAATTTGCTGGCTGGGAGCCGGGATCCGCGCACGTCCTGGTGGTGCGGGAGCTGCTGTCGGCAGGTCACTATCACCGCCGCTTCGAACTTGTGCGGCTGGCGACACTGATCACCGAGCAGCAGGCCGGCACGCCGGAACTGCTGCCGCGGTTCGGACGCTGGCAGGACCCGATCTGGCGCAGTACGACCATCGCATTCCGCTAGCGTCCGGCGACAGATTGAGGGTCGTGCTCAGACATCCCAGGTCAGATAGCCAAAGAGACTGCGCGGCGCGAATTCGAAGTAGCCAGGGGTGTAGCCGGTTACCCAGACGAACGCATTAGTCACATTCTGTGCCGACAGGCGCAGTGTAGCGGCACTGCCGAGGATCGTGAAGCGATAGCGGGCGCCAAGTGACAGCATCGTGACGGCCGGTGCCTCGATCGCATCATTCACCGCCGCCGGCGTCGCACCGGCGTGAATGAGCGTGACATCGGTCGATAGGTGTGACCAGCGCTGGAAGTCATAGTCAGCGTTGAGCACGCCCTGAGCGCGCGCCTGGCCAAAGGCATTATGGCTGACCCCTTCTGCCGCAAGATCCGGCCCGATGATGACCACGTGCCCGAACAGCGCGCCGGCGGTGACATGAAGATTGGTGATTACCTCACCGGACAGCGAGAGCTCGAGGCCGCGCGCGCGCTGCAGGCCCAGTTGCCGATCTACATTGCTGGTGTCGAAATTGAAGTACGGCTTGGTGATCTCGAAGACGCCGGCAATCAGCTTGACCTTGGGTGTCAGCAGGAAGCGCAGCCCGGCATCGGTCTGCCAAGTCCGCGCTGCGGGCAGAATCTCGCCGCGGTTGTCGGCCGTCGGGGGCGCGACGCCAGAGTCCTCGAGTCCCTGGGTATAGCCGGCGTAGCCGGTAACCCACGGCGTCAGGATCGCCGCAACCGAGCCATAGGCGCGCAGCGGGTTGTCAGTCAGCTCGGCCACAGGCTCGCCTGGCGAAGTGACCTGCTTGTCATAGCTCTCGCGTTGCAGGCCCAGCGCCAGGTCCCCGTGCCCGGGCCATTGCGCCTGATAGGCGAGGCCCGTGCTCCACAGTTCGGTGTGATCGACTGTCCGTGCGGTGTAGGTGAAATCCGGCTCAGGCACCTGCAGTCCCTGACCAATATAAGCGGGGCCCACAACGGGCACCACGTCTGACCCGCCATAGGCGCTCCAGGTGTCGCGGCCGCGTGCGAGCAGCACGATATCCTCGCCCCAGCCACTTTGCGGAAAGTGACCCGTCAGGCGCACCTCGCCGGAGTTGGACGCGACCCGTTGATCAGGTGATCCGATCAGGTAGTGCTCGGCCATGCCATCCGGCTCGGTATTGGCGTAGACATCGGCGTAGCTCACCGGATTGTCTGACAGTGAGCGGAACAAGCCGCCGGTCAGTGTCCAGTGCCCCGTGAGTTTCGCATCCACCAGGCCGCCGTAGTTTTCCGAGCGGTTGCGATTTTGCGCCCACTCCTGGCCGATATAGCCGCGGGTGATATCAGGCGGCAGATAGTTACCTGCGGTGAAGATGACCGGCATCGTCTTGGCGTGCGTCGTCTGTGTCCAGTCAAACAAAGCGCGGAAAGTGATCTTGTCGCTGAGCTTCCACTGGGGTGTCGCACCAAAATTCAACATGTCCGCGCTGTAACCCGGATAAGCACCCACCGGAGTCTGTGACGTCGTCTCCTGGTAGCTGGCGCCCATCGGCAACACCAGCTCACTGGAAATCAGCGGCACACTGCCATCGATGCTCAAGCCGTGTCCCTCGAACGGTCCAGCACTCGCCACGACGCTGGCGCTCGGCGTGCCATCGCCGGCATGGCGCAGGTCATAGTCGACGATGCCCGTGGGCGCCGGAAAGGCATAGCCGATTTCGCTCAGTCCAACTCGAATGGTCGAGCCTTCCACGACCCGATTGGAGAGGCCACCCTGCTGGTCAAAATACAGGCCATCGATGCGCACGTTGCCGGCGATCTGCGGATTGAAGCCGCGGATGGAACCTGGCCCATACATGCCGATTGTTTCGAGCCCGAGCGTCAGACCAAAGGCGTCATCCGCCGCAGCCTCCGGATTATCACCGGCGTGTTGCGCGTGTACTGCGCACAGGGGCGCGCAGCTGAGCAGCGCCACAACCACCAGCCGCAGGCTTCTGCGCCGAGGTCCGCGTGCCTCATCAGATCCGGCCGGTAGTGGCGGAAACACTGCATCGATTAACTTATAGCGGCTCGTCTGTCGCAAACTTCGCACGTTCGGCCCCGCGTTGGATCGGAAAACCCCAAGCATCAGCGGCGGCCGGAAGACTAGCTCGCGACCGTCGGGCGGCAGTGTAGGGTCGCGTGTCCGCCGATCACATACCGCTTGCTGCACGTATTGAGCGATTGGCTGCAGGAGTACAACGAACGCCAAGGCATGGCGTAGGATTGCGATCATGAAGGAGACTCCGATCGGCCTGCGCATGCCGCGTTCGTCCTGGATGATCGCCATCTGGTGCGCGGGCGGCATTGTGGATGCCAGTCAGTCGGTGCTCGTCATGCGCTCCGAAGGCGGACATCATGCGTGGCTGCGGATGTTCGTATCAGAATTCATTTCCTGGCTGCCGTGGGTCGTGGCGACGCCCATGGTCAGCACTCTGGCGCGCCGCTACCGGCAGTTGAGCTGGCGCACGATCCGGGTTCATCTCGAAGTCTTTGTGCTCATCTCGCTGATTGCCGCCTCGTGGTATGCACTGCTGACAATGATTTTCAATCCCTGGGGTCATCCCACGCGACCGGGCCCGTTCCCGGACGTGTTCGAGAACTCGCTCCTCTACCAGTCCCTGACCTACCTGATCGTCTACGTGCTGATCATCGCGATCACCCTGGCGATCGACTATCGCGACAGCATTGCCCTGCAGCGCACCGAGACTGCGCGGCTCAATGCAGAACTCTCGCAGGCGCAACTGGCCGCACTGCGCCGCCAGATGGAGCCGCATTTCATGTTCAACACGCTCAATTCCATTGCGGCCCTGGTGCGCGACGAGCGCAACGAAGCGGCAGTGGGCATGATTGTCGGGCTCAGTGATTTTTTGCGACGCGCTTCCGAGGACTTTCACCGTCCGCAGGTCGCGCTGGCCGAGGAAGTGGAGTATCTGCAGCGCTACACCGATATCCAGAAGGTTCGCTTTGCCGAGCGCCTGCAGGTCAGCGTCGACATTCCCACCGAACTGCTGCAGGCGCAGGTGCCCAGCCTGCTGCTGCAGCCACTGGTCGAGAACGGGATCAAGCACGGCATAGCCAGGCGCGTCGCGGGAGGTGCCATTCGCGTCACCGGCGAGCGTCGCGACGGAAATCTATGGCTGCGCGTCTTCAACGACGGGCCAAGCCTGCCGGCAAGCGGCCAGACACAGCACACTGGCATCGGTCTGACCAATCTGCGCACGCGGCTACAGATCCTGCATGGCGGCGATTTCACTCTGCAGCTGCATGACGCCGAGGGCGGTGGCGTGGAAGTTCTGGTGACATTGCCATTCACGACCGCTTAGTCCCTGGCCGAAGCTGCGAGCGGGGCGCCTTGGCCGATTCAGCACGCCGCGCGTCCTGGCTTTGAACTTGCGGCTGCTAGTTCTTCTTGCCCCGGACCAGATTCAGCGACTTGGCGATCTGCGCCGGCTTCAGGCCGTGATTGTGGGTGCGACCCAGGAACTCCTCGAGTGGCTTGCCGTTCTTCGAATGTTCGGCAATGACCTTGAGTGTGATCAGGCTCGGCACGGCGATGATGATTCCGGGGATGCCCCAGAACCAGCCCCAGAACCACAAGGCCAAAAAGACAATTAACGGATTGAGCTCGAGGCGACGGCCCACGACAAGCGGCTGAATGATCTGACCTTCGATCGTGGCTAACGCCACAAAACTGCCAGCGACTGCCGCCACGTGCCCGATGCCATCGAACGTGACAAAGGCCACGATCGTCAGCAGGACCAGGGTTATGGCGGGACCTACATAGGGTACAAAATTCAGGATTGCGGCCACTGCACCCCACAGCAGCGGATTGGGCATGCCCAGAAGCTTCGTGCTGATCGCGGTGGCCAGGCCCAGTCCGAGATTGATCAGCGCGATGCTGACATAGTAGCGGCTGACTTCGCTGCGCACCGCGCCGATGACCTTGAGCGTGTGCGATGACTTCACATCCTTGGCCAGTGCGGCTGTCATCCGCGCCAGCATCGGCGGTCCACCAGCGAGGGCAAACAGCATTACGATGACCACCGCGACGGTGCTGACGAGCACCGAGTTCATCGCATCAAGAAACGCGACCGCCGCGTTGGACGCTGGCCGCGGCGGAGGGGCCGCAGCAGGCGCTCCGCTGGCATCGCCGGTTGCAGGAGCGGGTTTAGGGATCGGAGCCGCCGGCATCTGGGCCATTTGTCCCGCGCTGTCGGTCAGCATTTCAATCCGGCCAAACAGCATCGATACCGGGCGCAGCTGTTTCTCAATGGTGCGAATCGTCTTCGGGGCGGCTGCCCACCACGCCTCAGCTGGCGCCCGCAGCAAGTTCACCGCCGCGCCGACGACGAGCGCCAACAACACCAGTACCAGGACAGCCGCGGCACTGCGCGGCAGCCCGTGCCGGTGCAATGCCTCGACCGGCGTGCTGAGGATCAGTGAAAACAGTATCGCCAGAATGATCGGCACAAAGGCGGTATGCGCGAAATACAACAAGGCCCCGACCAGAGCGGCAGCCAGTATCCGCACGGCTAGGGGGCTGCGGCGAATGGGCAAGGTCTTGGGCGGCTCTAGACCGTCTGCAGGTTGGCTCATGAACGGCATGTCTCGATTGTTATCCCGAGCATCATGCCCTCCTGTCCGCTGCCGTCAAGCCAAAGCGAACTCCTGCTGCAGCTCCTGCACGCCGTCACCCGCGAGCCGCTGCGCCGTGCGTGCACGGGCTGGCAGGTGTCAGGCACCACAGTTTCTGATCGCGTGATTGGCGGGCGCGCTAGACTGATGGGAGCCCACTGCGGGAGTCTTTCACGTGGCCGAGTTTGCCGCTGTCCCAGCGAGTCGCGAGCACATTGATGGCCGGAGGACAATTCCCCGGCACGTTCACGCTCAAGCCTACGCCGCCGTTGTCCTGGCGGGTGGGTATGAGGAGGTCGGGACCTGCGGCAGATTCCGCGTGCGGGCGGGCGACGTGTTGCTGCACGAGCCCTTCGACGCGCACGCCAATCGCTTCGATACTCGCGGAGCCATCATCGTTAATCTGGCCTTGGCACTGCCGGGCATTTCGTACCGCGCAGGTCGCGTTGAAGACGTCGATGCGATTGCGCGTGCTGCCGAGCAAACGCCCGAAGCCGCCGCGCAAGTCCTGCAGACACAGCTGAGTGAGATTGCTCCGCTGGTTGATGACTGGCCGGACCTGCTGGCCGAGGACCTGCTACGCGATCCGGATCGTCGCCTTGATCAGTGGGCAGATCTGCACGGCATTGCGCCCGAGACCGTGTCGCGCGGATTTGGCCGCATATACGGCACAAGCGCCGCGCGGTTTCGCGCCGAGATTCGTGTGCGCCGCGCGCTTCGCGAGATCACCGGCACCCGCGCCCCGCTGGTGGAGATTGCAATGCAAAGCGGCCATTCCGACCAGGCGCACATGACCCGGGCGATCCGCGCCCTGACCGGTGCTCCGCCCTCGTACTGGCGCTCACGCTCAATTTCCTTCAAGACCCGAGCGAGCTAGACGCGTCCACTGCGGCCATGGAACAGGCCAGCGAATCGCCCTTGGGGCTGCGGCTCAAGGCGCTGCCGCTGATCACGACGATTCTGCTGGCAATCGGCGTACCCTACCTCGCCGCTTTCCTCGCGGTACTCGCCAGCCGCTTTGCACATGCACCCGCCGCCTCCGGTCCGCTGCTGCCGTGGCTTTACTCACAGCACGCATTTCAGCTGCTGCTGGCCCTAATTGCGATTGCGCTGCTCAGGCCTTGGGTTCCCGCTGACTACGGCCTGCACTGGCCGCGCAAGCGCGGCTATTTCTTGGCCGCCGTGCTCTGGGGCGCGTTCTTTGGCATCTTGATGACCCTCGTCGACTACGCGCCCGAGCTGCTCAACCACACCCATCCGATGCTGGACTACCCGCTGACGAGCGCCAACGTCTATGGCTGGCTGTTCTTCGAGGGCATCTATGTCGGACCCACCGAAGAAATCCCATTCCGGGCGCTGCTGGTTACTTACCTGGCAACCACGATGCCCGGGCAGCTGAAGATCGGTCGTTTTAGAATGAATTGGGCCGGCGTGCTGGTGGCGCTGATGTTCGCGCTGCTGCACGCGAGCAACTTCTGGTCGAGAAGCTGGCCACTGGCGCTCGGCCAGCAGCTCTACGCCTTTGCGCTCGCCGTGGCTTATGCCTACTGGCTGGAAAAGTCCCGCAGTGTCGTGGCGCCAATTGTCGGGCACAACGTCAGCGACGGCATCGAGTACCTGCTGCTATTTCTGTGGGTGGGCCTCGCCCACTAGGACTTCGCGCTCTTCTGTTCGCGCGCGTAGATCCGCAGCACCGCAACCGCGAGCGACATCACCACCGGTCCCACGATCAGGCCGGAGAGGCCAAAAGCCTCAAGCCCACCGAACAGCGCAATGAACACCAGCACCGCGGGCATCGCCGAATCGCTCGATAGCCGTGGGCGAATCACATAGTCGCTGAGCCCGACGATGATCAAGGCACCCCACAGAAGCTCAACGATCGCGCGGGTCGGGTGACCGCTCAGGAACAGGTAGATTCCGATCGGAATCCACACCAGCAACGTGCCCACGGCCGGAACCAGCGAGGCAAAGGCTGTGCAGATGCCGAAGAACACCGCCTGCGGTACATCGGTAATGAAGTAACCGATGGCCGCCAGCAGACCCTGCGCCAGTCCGGTGACAACGGTCCCTGTGACCGTGATGCGTCCCATGCGGCGAAACTCCGCCAGTAGCGCCTGCGTGTGGCTGGACTCGAACGGAGCCACGGCCGCTACCGCGGCCACGATCTGCCTCCAGTGCCGCAGCACCGCGTCCATCGCCAGAAATGCGAACAACAATTCGATCAGCGTGCCGAAGGTTCCCGAAGCCACCGATCCGGCAATCGCCGCCGAGCGCGAGGCCAGCTCGCCCGCCCCCGCCTCGAGCCGCTCGATCACGCTGTTCGGCGACAGCCCCAGGCGCGCCAGCCAGCCGCTCACCGAGTCCACCCACACATAGATCCCACCGCCCGGCTGCAGCTGATCGTGGACAAACCTCGCCAGCACCACCGCACGGGCGACGAACAGCGACACGAATCCAGTGACGAGGCCCAGGATCAATGCCGCAGAACCCAGCAATGTGATCAGCGAGGCGACCGCCGGTCGCCCGGTCCAGCGCACGAAGGCTGCGTATGCCGGCTCGAGCGTGAATGCCAGCACCGCGCCGAGCAGCAGCCCGGTGGCAAACGGACGCGCCAGCCAGCAGATCAGGAGCAGGGCACCGATCGCAAGCCAGCCCAGTGCTTCGCGCTTTGTCACTGGGACATCGCCGGACTAATCGATCGGCAGGATTCGGGCGCGCACGCTGATTTGGACCACTCCTTTATATAGGAGCCGGTTGGTCGGCACTCTTGGCCTGCGGTGCGCTTGCCCATGGCTCTATAGTGCCCCGATTCAGCGTTGCGGGTGATGCTCAATGGCTGGGCGCGCGATAGCGGCTTAGTTGCAGGCACGATCCCAACTAATGGGGTTATCGGAAAGAAAAGCGAAGATACAGGTGGCTGCCGCCGCGACGCACATCGATCAGCGAGCCCCAGAGCGGATCGGCTGGCGCGAAGGTCTGACCCATCACGAGGCTGGGCCTGCCATCGCCCTCCTCCCGTCCGGCAATCTGCGGGGCCAGCGTCAGGAATTGCTCATCGATCAGCCGCTGCTTGTAGAAATCACCGAGCAGATTCGGGCCGCCCTCGACTAGGACCTGCGGCGCACGCATCCGCCGGTTCACCTCACGCAAAATCGCACTGGCCCGGATTTCCCCCGACCCACGGCGCAGCGCCCGGACCTCCACCGACGCAGGCAGCTTCTGATCGTTGAGGCGCTTCGCACCGACGGTAGTGGTCAAAATCAACGTCTGGACCTGCCCCGAACTGAAGACCGGCAGACGCAGGTCCAGCTTGCCACTCGCACTGACGATGACGTTCAGTGGAGAAGCGCGCTTGCCCAATGCCGCCCGCAAACGAGCATAGCCCGATGAGAGCTCAGGGCAGATGGCCGCCGGCGTCCACACGGCTTGCGGATCGGCCTTTAGCGAACCTGAGCCCACGATGACCACGTCAACCACCGCGCGCACCAGGCCCATGACCATGCGATCCTGAATGCTGAAGCCGCTGATATCTCCACCTGCGGCGTGTCCCTTGACGTGGAGCGACACCACGCCATCCAGCGTCGTCACAAAATTGCTGTAGATGCGCGGCCTGGACCGGGCCGTAGCGAGGTAGAACGCTCCGTACAGGCGCTTGAGCTCGGGGGGCAGCGGCACCTTCTGGCCGGCTCGCGCCGGCAGCAGGGTTTCAAGCGGAGCGAGCGATGCAGGCCGGTGAGTCGACGCGGATTTAGCCAAACACGGACTCCCCGCTGCCTCCAACTACCCGACGCCGCAAGAACATCAGCCCTTCACGGTCGACTTTGGGCGATCATCTCCCGCGGATTTCTCGCTGTGCCAGTGCCCTTGTTTATCTTCGTAAGAAATTCGCGATGATTCACCCGGCACCGCCTGTTCCTGCGCAGCGCGCTCCGCCGCCTTGCGAGCGCTGTCGTGGGACGGAAAGGTCTCCGAGTAGGTCTCATCCACGCGGTAAGCCCAGCCGCCATCGTGTTGAACGATCTCATAGGTCAGTTTTGTCATGGGTGGCTCCTGATTCCCGATTGGCCGGGGCATCGAGTATCCCACACTCGCATTGGCGACCAATAATTACGGGACCCCGGGGATTATTGCTGACCCTGGCTGGGTCCAATCGGCCCAAAGCGCCGCACCATGACGGCGTTGCCCCGCTACCTCAGTCCCGCCGGACCGCACACAGATTCAGGTAGGCGCGAGCTCGCGCGCGCCGCCGCGTCCGTGGCAAAGCTACAACCGGCGTAGATTGCGGACAGTGTAATCGGCAGAGCTCGCATCGAGGGCCGCCGTCGGGCCGGCTGAAGACGTCAACAGGATTGACTCCAGGCGATTGGGGAGCGAGGCCAGCGTCGCAGGCACCTGATCTGCGGAAACCGGCCGGGCAATCAGGTAGCCCTGCAAGCTGATCGGCGCCATGTCAGAGAGCATTAGCAGCTGCTCCCGATATTCGATGCCCTCCGCGGTGACCTCAAGCCCAAGGTTGTGGCACAGCCCCACGATCGCCCTGGCAATCGCCGCCGATCGGGTACTCGTATGAATGCTGGCGATCAGCGCCCGATCGAGCTTGACCCGGGTCAGTGGCAACTGCTCGAGCGATGCGAGCGAGGAATAGCCGGTGCCAAAATCATCAAGCGCTATCGCAATACCCTGGGCTCGCAACTGATGCAGAACCTCGATCGTTGCCTTGCCGGTCTGCAGCACATTTTCAGTCAGTTCGATCTCGATGCAGTGCGCCGGTATCTTATGTCTGTGCAGCAGTCTCATCACATGCTCGACAAACCGGCCATCGAGCAATTGGCGCGATGAGAGGTTAATGGCGACCCTGGCGTCCGGCCACGCGCCGTGATGCCAGCGCGAAGCAGCGGCGATCGCCGAATCGAGCACCCAATCGCTGATTTCCATGATCAGGCCCGACTCTTCGGCAACAGCCAGGAACTCTGCTGGCGAGGCGCGCCGTCCATCGGGCAAACGCCAGCGCAGGAGTGCCTCGACCAGTCCGGTCGTGAAATTGCTCGAGCTGACCTCCGGCTGAAACACCAGCTCAAATTCTCCGCGTTCCAGCGCCTGGCGTAGACCTTGTTCCGTGCTGAACTTCGTTGAGGCAGCCTCCAGCAGTTCCGGGCTAAATTCGGTCAGCTGACTGCGCCCAAGCGCCTTGGCGCGAAACAGCGCCGCATCGGCGGCCCGCAGTAGCGCATCCGTATCGCTGCCATGCTGCGGATACAGGCTGACTCCCACACTGATGCTGATCATCAGATCCCGGCCATCGACGCGCAGCGGTTTCTGGAAGGCGCGCACCAGGTCCCACCCCGCGAGTCGCACGGCCGCTTCACTGGCGGCGCTGGTGTAGATCACCGTGAACTCATCACCGCCAAGGCGTGCTGCAAACCCGTTGGCTCCAGTTGCTGCGCGCAGACGCTCTGCAACTGCACCGAGCACGCGATCCCCAAATACGTGACCCATGCTGTCGTTGATGTTCTTGAAGTTATCCAGATCAATAAAGAATACGCCGACGTGCGTGGAACCCTCGGCCGCCTGCGTGATCGCGGTCTTCAGACGGGAGAACAGCTGGCGGCGATTGGGCAGATCCGTCAGAGCATCGTGTTCCGCGAGGTGCTGGAGCTCACGGGTGCGCAGGTTGACCTTCAGTTCCAGCTGATCCTGATAGTTGCGCGCGACCTCTTGGGCCACAGCCAGCTGCTCGGCCATCTGGTTGAATGACACCGCCAGGTCATCGAGCTCCCGCACACCGCCACGCGCGACTTGCACGCGCGACTCACCTGCGGCGAGCCGCCGTGTAGCCTGCCTCATGCGACGCACCGGGCCAACAACGCTGATCACCGTAAGTACCGAAAGAATCAAGAGCGCCAGCAAGACGCCGGCACTGAGCCAGAACATCAGGTTGGTGTACTCCGAGGGGGCCGAGACCACTGAGGTATCTTCAGCATTGCGTCCGACATCCGGTCCGTCACCAGGTTCTTCGGAGACCGCAGCTTCCGTCGCTACAGGCATGAGGCTCAGAAGCGGCGCTGCGACGCGCCCATCGAGCGCTGCGCCGCTAGCACTCGTGCCCTGGCCAAGCACAGGAGCAGCGACTCGATTGCGCGTCACTACCAGCGGCTTCGTGGCACCGGCGAGCGCAATCACGCTCAGCGACTCATGCGCAAAATCATCGAGCGCCTGACGGCGCTGTGCAGTCAGCGGAACCAATGCCTGCTGCATCAGGCTGATCCGCGCCACATCGGAACGCAGCTGCGCGACCCAAGGCTCGCCCAGGGAGCGCACCAGGGCCGCATCGTTGCTCCGCTCAGCGGCGATCAGCGCCGCGGCGCTCGCAGAAACGGCCTCAAGAGAGGCCTGCTCGGGATCGCCGCTGGCCATGCGGGTCGCATAGTCCCGCCGTATCGTATCCAGGCTCGCGTTGAAGTCGACCAGCGAGTTGCGTGCGATGACATGGCCAAAAATTCGCCAGGAGCGGGCGAGCGCGGCCTTCGTGCGGGCATCCAGCTCATCGAAGCACTCCTGGAATGCAACAGTGAGCTGCTCGCGACTGCTCGCTACGCGCAATAATTCCTCGGCGTGGGCCTGATACGCCGTCAGGCCAGCGCGCATTGGTTCCAGGCGCGCACTGGCCACTGCGCCATTGAATTGGGAAACATAGTTCTGCGTTGCCCGCTCCAGATCCTTTAGTGCCGCAGCCACCTGCGCGTTGCCGGTGTCATTTTGCACAGCGACGCGCGCGCGCACTGCGCCCTCATAGAGCTCAATCGCAGCTATCAGCGCTTCGGGCGTTGCGACTTCGTTCATGGCCGGCGCAGGCGTGGGCGCTGACAACACCGGCGCAACCAACGCTGGCACGGGCGAGCGTGGCAAGGCCACCACGCGTACCACACGGGTCGTGTGGATGATGGACATGGCGTGCTCGGCCAGCAGATTCGCCGCGACGGCAAGCGCGGCCACCGATACAAAGGCAACGCCGAGACGCGCACCGATGCCCCAGCGCAAGCGAACTTTCTGAGGATGCAATAGGACGCTGATACGGCTCTCCACCTTGCCGATGCCATGACCCAAAACGAGAATATCGGGACTGGTCAGCGAAAAATGGGAGCCAGTCGCCGTCCGCGACACAGCAGCGGTCACGAACCGGTGTTCGTGACGGGGAGCGATTTTTGATGCAAAAATTGCACCGCTAAGTGCGGTACCGTACATCCGGTCACTGCCATCCTGTTGCGAATTTTGGCCGGGCGGCTGCTGAGGCGGTCTCAGCGCCTTTCTCGCCAAGTCCGAGAAAACTGTGATGGCTACCCCGTTCCGGGGCGACCCTGATCTAACTTTCGGGGCCGGTCTGCCGTTACATCTGGCGCGGGTTGCTGGAAGCGAAGTCGGGTAGTTGGCGGACGATTGCCTACAGCCCTGACCCGCGCCGACGCGAGTTGCACTACGGTTATGGCAAGTGATGGACACTTGATCTCGGCTTCATCTGGCCCCTCCTACAGAGGGGGGCGCCCTTGGCGTGCCGTAACATATTGCAGTGCAGCGTTGGTCGTTATCATTGGCTGCACCTCCCTACTGGGCTGGGCCCTCAACCTACCGGCGCTCCGAGCCGTCATTCCGGGCGCGGTCCAGATGAAATCGAATACGGCGATTGCCCTGATGCTTGCGGGCATCGCGCTCGTTCTGATCGCGCGGCGGCCCGGCACCCGGTCACAGACCGCCGGCCAGTTGCTGGCGTTGGTTGTCGTTGCGGTCGGCGCAGCGACCTTGGGGGAATATCTCTGGGGCTGGCAGCTGCGTGTTGATGAACTGCTGTTCCCTGACACGGCGATCGCCTTCAACCCGATTCCCGGCAGGATGTCGCCCTATAGCACCGTGGCTTTCGTGGCTATCGGTGCGGCGATGATCTGCCTTCCTTATCGACAGTTGCGCTGGACAGTGCTGGTCGGTGCAGTGCTGGCATCCGCGATCGGCGCAGTCTCGCTGCTCGGCTATATGTGGAATGCGAGTGAACTCACGACGGATCAATGGCTTCCGCCCGTCGCGGTGCACACCGCCCTGGCCTTCATCGTGCTCGGAGTCGGTACGCTCGCGGCCGACCGCTCGATCGATGCGGGTCAGCAAGTCGAGCATGGCGCGCCATTTAACGAGCGGGTCGAGTTCAAGGTGCTCATCGGCTTCATTGCGGCGCTGGCCCTCTTCGGCCTCGGCGGCGGCATTACTTACCGGATGGGTGTCAATTTTTCCAATTCCGCCGCCTGGGTGACACAGACACAGATGGTGCGGCGGGCACTTACGGATCTTGATCTGTCGCTGACCGAAGCCGAAGCGGCACAGCGCCGCTATCTGTTCCTGGGCAAGGCACCATCGAAAGCTAACTACGCGCGACTGTCCGTAGAGGTCAACAAACAGCTACAGGAACTCGGCAACTTGATGGCGCACGATCCTGTGCAACACGCGCGCTGGCGCGCAATGCTACCGCTCATCGCCAACCTGCAGAGCGCTTTTGCAGCGCAGATCGAAAGCTACGATCGCTTGGGCGCTGGCGCAGCACGTGAACATATTGACTTCGAGGCCGAGGGCCAGGCTCTGCATTCGATTCGGGACTCCATCGGGGTGATGGATCGCTCCGAGCAGGAGTCCATGCAAGCGCATGCCTCCACGCTTGCACGCGACCGCAGTGTCACGCTGATCGCACTGCTGGCGACGCTCGCGATTGCCACCGCTACGCTGCTGAAGCTGTTCGGTAGCATCGTCCGGGATATCCGTGAACGCTCACGCATGACCCACGCGCTCGATCAGGCACAGCGCGAAGCCCAGCGGGCCACAAAGGCCAAGTCAGAATTTCTGGCCGCGATGAGCCATGAAATCCGTACGCCGATGAATGGCATCATCGGCACGCTGGATGTCCTGCAACAAAGCAGCCTGATTGGTCCGCAGGTTGAAATGGTGGTTCTTATCCGCGAATCGGCCGACTCGCTGCTGACCATCATCGATGACATCCTCGATTTCTCAAAGATTGAGGCGGGCCGTCTCGACATTGAAAGCCTGCCGCTCTCGGTCACCGAAGTAGTCGAAAAGACCTGCGATCTGCTCAACCGCGTTGCCGAGCGCAAAGGCGTGGCACTGCGGGTCTTCGTCGATCCTAGAATTCCGGACACGGTCCGCGGCGATGCCGCACGCCTGCGCCAGATTCTGATCAACCTGGCCAACAACGCGATCAAGTTCTCCAGCGGCCGCGAGCAGCCGGGCCGCGTCTCGGTACGCGCCGAGCTCTACCGCCGCCTGTCAGACAGGATCGAGGTGGAGTTTCGAGTCACGGACAACGGCATCGGAATGGACGGAGCCACCCAGGCGCGAATCTTCAGCTCCTTTACGCAGGCCGATGCCTCAACCACGCGCCGCTACGGCGGCACCGGCCTGGGCCTTGCGATCTGCAAGCAGCTCACAAACCTGATGGGGGGCCAGATCTCCGTCAGCACACAACCCGGCGTGGGCTCGACTTTCAGCGTGCGCCTGCCGTTCCGGCCGGCGGCGGAATCCGACTTCGCAGCGACTCAGCCATCAAAGATCAAGGGCCTGAGCTGCCTGGTGATTGGCGCACCGATGGGCATCGCTGATGATTTTGCGATCTACCTGAGCGCCGAGTCCGCCTCGGTGGTTCGAATGCAGGATCTGGCCGCGGCCAGCGAATGGATCCGGGCCTACCCACCCGGCATGGCGATCTGGGTCGTGGACGGCGGCGAAGAGAGCGTGCGCCTGAGCGACCTGCAGGCCATGTTGAAGGCTCGCGCCGATCTGGATTTGCGCGTGGTGCTGGTGGTCATGGGGCGCGGTCGACGCCGCACGCCGCGCGCGACCGCCGATGGCATCGTGCTGGTCGATGGCAATGCGCTCAACCGCCAGACGCTAATGCGGGCGGTTGCGATTGCAGCGGGCCGGGCCTCACCCGAGCCCGAGGTCATGCTGACCGATTATCGGCGGGTACGTACCCCCGCACCCTCCCGTGAAGAGGCGCTGCGCCTGCACCGCCTGATCCTGGTCGCCGAGGACAATGAGATTAATCAGAAGGTCATCCGCCAGCAGCTGCACCTGCTCGGCTATGCCGCCGACGTTGCCACGACCGGCAAAGAAGCCTTGCAGCTTTGGCAGGGCGGCCACTACGCCTTGTTACTCACCGATCTGCACATGCCTGAGATGGATGGCTACGATCTTGCGCTGCAGATCCGCGCCAGTGAGCGCGGCCGCAACCGCATGCCAATTATTGCGCTGACAGCGAACGCCCTGCCGGGCGAGGCCGAGCGCTGCCGGGCGATTGGCATGGATGACTATCTGACTAAACCGGCATCGCTCGCGGCGCTGGCCGCCGCCCTGGCCAAATGGCTGCCCTCGACTGATACCAGTGTCACTTCGCAGGATCCGGCGCGGCCGCCGGTCGACATCAGCGCACTTGAGGCGCTGGTGGGGAGCGATCCGGGGATCATCCGCGAGTTCCTGCAAGCCTTTGCCTTAAGCGCCACCCAGGCGGGCGCGGAACTCATCGAGGCCTCGCGCGCCGAGCGGCTGAAAGATGCTGCCGCGATTGCCCACAAACTCAAGTCTTCAGCCCGCTCTGTTGGTGCCCTAAGACTCGGGGAGCTGTGCGCGGAACTGGAGAACGCGGGCGCCAGCGGCGACCGGACCGTGATGAGCAGCCTCCTGAATCGCTTTGAGCAGGAGCTCAAGAGCGTGCAGGAATACCTGTCGGCGTGGCAAACACACTCTAGTGACAGGCAGCAGATCGCCTGAGGTCGACATGAATAGCCTAGATCCAAAGACCGCCGGGATTGTGCTGCTCGATGACGATCCCTTCATGCTCAAGCTGATGACCCATATGCTGGCACAGCTTGGCTATACGCATGTGGTCGCCTGCGATGGCGGCTCCAAGGCGCTGCAGTACCTGAATGATCCGCACGAAGTAGTCGATCTGATTTTCCTCGACATCAACATGCCTGGGATGGATGGTGTCGAATTCATCCGCCGGCTGGTGGATCGGCGCTACGCGGGCAGCGTGATTCTGGTCAGCGGTGAAAACAACCGCATCCTCGAGAGCGTCGAGAAGCTTATCGAAGCGCACCGGCTCATCGCCCTCGGGCACCTGCAAAAGCCCGTTAAGCCGGAGGAGCTGGCTCGCCTCCTCGGCCAGCTCAAGCCGCGCGTCGGCGGTCGTGGGCGCACGCCGCGTGTCAGCCGGCAAAGCTATACCGCAGAGCACCTGCACGCGGCCATCCACGAAGGGCAGCTGGTCAATTACTACCAACCCAAGGTGGCACTCGCCACGCGCGAGGTCGTAGGCTTTGAGAGCCTGGTACGCTGGCAGCATCCTTCCGACGGCCTGATAGCCCCGGATCAGTTCATCGGCCTCGCGGCCCAGCACGGTCTGATCACGGCACTGACTGAGGTGGTACTCGGAATGGCAATGAGTCAGGCACGCGACTGGTCCCGCGCCGGGCATCAGATCCCGATCGCAGTCAACGTTTCAATGGACGATCTGACCGCGCTTGATTTCCCGGATCGCGCGGCCGACCTGGCGGCTGCGATTGGTGTCGAACCGCAGTTGATTACACTGGAAGTCACCGAGGGCCAGGTGATGCGCCAGCTGAGCACCGTGCTCGATGTCTTGAGCCGCTTGTCCCTCAAGCGCTTCCGTCTGGCCATCGATGATTTTGGCACCGGCCATTCCTCGCTGGCGCAGCTGCGCGACCTGCCCTTCGACGAATTAAAGATCGATCGCGGTTTTGTGCATGGTGCCCTGACTGACGGCACGCGGCGCGCCATCTGCAGTGCAAGTCTGCGCATGGCGCATCAGCTGCAAATGCAGGTGGTGGGCGAAGGCATCGAAGATGTGGATGACTGGGAGTTTCTCGCCCACCTGGGGTGCGATGTCGGCCAGGGCTACTACATGGCACGGCCGATGCCGGCGGCCGAGGTCCAAATCTGGCTCGAAGGCTGGGGAGCGCACAGCCACGATTCAGCGCCGCACACCGCGGTGCCGCGCGCGCAGGACTAGTTCGGCGGGGCTCGTTTGGTGGCGATTCCCGGCAGAGTGCGAAGCGCCCAGGCGGAGCGTCAGTCGGCCTGATTGCGCCGGCTGCTGGCAACGCCGTTGGCGCGCCGGATCAGGAAGGCCAGCACCCGAGTTTCGGTCTGGCGCGGAGCCGCCAGTTTCAATCCGCCGCTGAAGGCCTGCTGTATCGCGCCGGAGCGCCAGGCCTCGAAGACCATCGGATTGATGTAGGACTTGCGACAGACCGCCGGCGTGTTACGAAGCTTGGCGGCCACTTGCTTCACGACTGCAACAATTTCGCTTTTCATGGCGCGCTCGCTGGCATCGACCGGTACGGGCGTGCGTGCCAGCAGCTGGATCGCGTGCAGAGTCGCGGCCCAGGTCCGGAAATCCTTGGCCGTGAAATCATCACCCATGCAGTCGCGCAGGTATTCATTCACCTGGCCCGAGTCGATCGGCGCGCGCTGGCCCTCGTCAGTGACATATTGAAACAGCTGCTGGCCCGGCAGCTCCTGACAGCGGCGCATGATCTTCACAATTCGCCGGTCATCGATGAGTACCTCGTGGGGCACGCCACCCTTACCACGAAAGTTCAGAATGGCCCGTCCATCGCGGATGAAGCTGACATGGCGATTGCGCAGCGTCGTCAGGCCAAAACTCTTGTTGTCGCGCGCGTATTCCTCGTTGCCGACACGGACGCAGGTCGCATCGAGGACGCTGATGACGACCGCGAGAACTTTCTCGCGCGGCAGCCCGTCAAGGGCCAGATCGCGGGCCACGCGCCGGCGCAGTCGCGGCAGCGCTTCGGCAAAGGTGGCCATGCGATCGAACTTGGCATCATCGCGGATGCTGCGCCATTGAGCATGGTATCGGTACTGCTTGCGCCGCCGGGCATCACGGCCGGTGGCCTGCAGGTGACCGCGCGGATCCATGCACACCCAAACATCTTCGTAAGCAGGCGGAATTGCCAGCTGCGCGATGCGCTTGAGTTCCACGCGTGACTTGAGCACGCGGTCATCGGGCAGCAAATAGCGAAAGCGTTTGCCGAAGCGTTCGCGGCGATAGCCGGGCAGCGTATCGGAGACGTAGACCAGGCCGGCGCGGTGCGCCATATCCGCGGCCTCAGCTGTGGCGCTGATGGCGGATTCGGCCGAAGTGCTGCCTCTGAATGTCATCTTGTCCCGATTGTTGGGTCGATTTGCGGATTGAAACTATCGATTCGGCCTCACATCTTCGACACGAACGCCATAACGAGTGCCAAATCACCTGATTAATTTGACTTAATGGCGGAAAGCCCGCTCTTGTCGCGGACTGTAGGTGAAGCAGCGCACAGCGGCTGTAGGCCGGCGGCTACAGCGTGTGAGCGTGTTGGGAAGGCCGTTGTCAGCCAAACGCGCCGGCTAGAATGAGCGCCGCTTCGATCACGCGGGAGCTCATGGATGTATTGCAGTGCCTTCTAGCCGAGCCTTGTCTCGATTCTTTCGGTTGCTGACCGACTACGCGGGCGATCAGGTCTTCAATCCGTGGACCGAACACGATCCGGCCACCGATCTCGCTAAGAATGCGGTGAGCGCGCGTCGCCGGCGGCTCAGGGCCCATCTGGCCACTGACGCGAAGCTCATACTCATAGGGGAAGCCCCGGGTTATCAAGGCTGTCACGTCACCGGCATACCCTTTACGAGCGAACGACTGGTGATGGCCGGCGGCATACCGCGGGTGTCGGCGCGTGCGGCACGTCTCTCGAGCCGGCATATTCCCTGGAGCGAGCCGTCCGCAACGACAATCTGGTCAGCGCTCCACGAGTTCGGGTTCGCGCACGAGACCATCCTCTGGAATGCCTTTCCGTGGCACCCCCATGAGAAGGGCAATCGGCAATCCAACCGTACTCCGCTGCTCGCCGAACGGACGCTTGGCATTCCGGTGCTCGAAGCCCTACTGGAGGCCTTTCCCAAGGCGACGCTAGGCGCAGTCGGTCGCCATGCGGAAAAGTCGCTGGCCGATTGCGGGCGCCAGGCTTATGCGCTGCGCCACCCCTCGATGGGTGGTGTTAGCGCATTCCGGCGCGGACTGAAGCAGTTGGTTCGCCGCTAACGGCTCAAGATTATTTTTGCGGTCGAGCGGAGCGCTTGCCCGATCAGGATCGGAAACGCGGCAGACGGCATTCGACCCGCAGGCCCCCTTGGGTCAACGGCAGAAAATGCAACTCCGCTCCGATGCTGTGGGCGCGGTAGCTCATGACCGAGCGGCCAATGCCGGTATTGGGCCGATCAAGATTGACCGGCATCGAGCCATCGTCTTCGATGATCAGATCGATATGCGCATCATCACTGTCGCAACTGATCTTCACGCGGCTGCAGCCACTGTGCGTACAGGCGTTGCGGATCGCCTCGTACCCGATGCGAAACAGGTGATAAGCGGTGGTTTCATTCAGCGCGCTCAGGCTGTGACCGGAGCCGGTAAATTCAAGTTGAATGCTCCCGGTCGCCATCGACTGGGTCGATCGCTTGAGCGCCTCGAGCAGCGTCAGGTCGCGAATCATGAATCCGCCATGGCCTTCAGCAATCCTCCGACAGCTCTTCATGCAGTTGCGAAGGTATTCGCTCATCTTC
>JBEKOK010000012.1:0-27253 GCA_049521875.1 Steroidobacteraceae bacterium | reverse complement strand
CCTGGAAATTCATCGCCAGCGTCGGTTCATCGACACGGATCGGCGGCAGGCCGTCGAGATGTTCCGGGTCACAGACGGTCAACCCGATATTGACATCCTCGATGCCGGTGACGGCGACGATATCGCCGGCAAAGGCTTCCTCGACACTCTGGCGCTGCAGGCCTTTGAACGTGAGCACCTGCGCGATCTTGGCCAGGCCCCGATTCTCATCGCCGTACATCAGCGCGACCTGCGAGCCGGGGCGCAACGTACCGCGGCGCAGCCGGCCGATGCCAATGCGGCCGACATAGGAATTGTAGTCGAGCGTCGAAACCTGCAGCTGCAGCGGCCCATCCACATCGGTTGGCGGTGCCGGCACGTACTGCAGGATCGCCTCATAGAGCGCCGCCATGTCGGCATCGCGGCGCGTCGGATCGGTGCTGGCCCAGCCCTGCAGCGCCGAGGCGTAGATCACCGGAAAGTCGAGCTGTGCATCGGTCGCGCCGAGCTTGTCGAACAGATCGAAGGTCTGGTCGATCACCCAGCCCGGGCGCGCGCCGGGCCGATCGATCTTGTTGACCACGACGATCGCCTTATGTCCAAGTGCCAGCGCCTTGCGCGTGACGAAACGCGTCTGCGGCATCGGGCCCTCAACAGCATCGACCAGCAGCAGTACGCCATCGACCATCGAGAGCACGCGCTCGACTTCGCCGCCAAAGTCCGCGTGGCCAGGTGTGTCCACGATGTTGATCCGCGTGCCGCCGTATTCGATCGCGCAGTTCTTGGCCAGGATCGTGATGCCGCGTTCACGCTCGATGTCATTCGAATCCATGACCCGCTCGGTCATCTTCTCGTGCGAGGCAAAGGTGCCCGACTGGCGCAGCAGGCAGTCGACCAGCGTGGTCTTGCCGTGATCGACGTGGGCAATGATCGCGATATTGCGAATCGGGCTGTGCATAACGGGCGTAAGTGCTTGGGAAAAAAGGGCGTGCAGGGTACCAGATCGAGGTTGCGTGCACCTGCTCACTGTTCGGCCGGCCCGAGCCGTGCTAGTCTATTATATAAGGATATCTTTATATACATGGAAATATCCAACTCTATCAATGGGTTACAAGACGCCGTACGCGTGCTCAAAGGCGTGGCCGAGCCGACGCGGCTGCGTCTGATGGCGCTGTTAAGCCACGGTGAGCTCACCGTAGGCGAAATCTGCGAGATTCTGGGCCAGAGCCAACCCCGCGTATCGCGCCATCTGGGGCTCTTAAGCGACGCCGGGCTGCTGGATCGGCTGCCCGAACAGCAATCGGTGTACTACCGCACCCCGGCCGGCGGCTCGCGGCTCAAGGGACTCGAGGTGTTGCTGCAGCATCTGGAGGCCGTTGATGAGCGGCTCGGCCAGGATCAGCGCCGGATGAGCGAAGTGGTCGCGGCTCGCGGCCGGGCCGCTGTTGAGCAGCTCGCGCCCGGAGCGGGGCTGCCGCTGGCGGACGCCGATCAGCGGGTGCTCGGGCAGATCCTGAGCGAGGGGCTGGCCGGTACCGGCATTGGCGAGCTGCTCGATATTGGCACTGGTGGCGGACGGATGCTGCAGGTGCTGGCGCCGCGCGCGAGTCGCGCGCTCGGCGTTGACATCTCCGCGCCGGCCCTGCGCCTGGCGCGCACCCGCGTCCACGAAGCGGGCATGAGTCACTGTGAATTTCAGCGCGGCGACATGTATGCATTGCCGTGCGCCGATCAGAGCTTCGATACCGTCAGCATGGATCAGGTGCTGGCGCAGGCCGAACGCCCCGCCGCAGCCTTGGCCGAGGCGGTGCGCGCGCTGCGCCCCGGAGGACGGCTGATCATGATCGAGGAATTTGATGCGCTCGATGCCGCTGGTGGCGACAACCCGCTGCGGCGCGTGCGTCGCTGGCTCGCCGCCGCGCAGCTCGAGCCCGAGCGTCTGCAGCCCTGTGATCTTGCGGCCGGACACTTCCTGGTGGCCGTCGCCCACCGCAATGCGCCGGTGCGTGGATCCTGAGGCCTCATGAGTAACCCCGCGCTCGCCGATCAGATCGCCAGCTCCCGCTCCACCTCGCGGGCGCCGGTCAGCGTGTCCTTTGAGTTTTTCCCTCCGGCCGATGCCGCGATGGAGCAGGCGGCGTGGCAGGCCCTCGAGCGCCTGGCGCCGCTCGGACCGCGCTTTGTCTCGGTCACCTACGGCGCGGACGGCTCAACCCGCGATCGCACGCACCAGATGGTGATGCGCGTGCTGCGCGAGACGCAGCTGACACCGGCCCCGCACCTGACCTGCGTAGGGGCGCAGCGCGAGCAGGTGCTCGAGATCGCTGCCGACTACTGGCGCAGCGGCATTCGCCAGCTGGTGGCACTGCGCGGTGATCCGCCACTGGGCAGCGCCCGCTACACGCCGCACCCCGGCGGCTTCGCCTATGCGGTCGATCTGGTACGCGGACTCAAGAGCGTGGGCGATTTCGAGATCACGGTCGCCGCGTATCCCGAGGTGCACCCAGAAGCACCCGATGCGGATTTCGATCTGATGAACCTGCGCGCCAAGATTGAGGCCGGTGCCACGCGCGCCATCACGCAGTTTTTCTTCGACACCGGTGCGTTCCTGCGTTTTCGCGACCGCGCGGTGGCGGCCGGCATCGGCGCTTCGCTGGTGCCCGGTATCCTGCCGATCACGCGCATGCCGCAGATGCTGCGCTTCGCCGAGCGCTGCGGCGCGAGCGTGCCCTCCTGGCTGCAGGAGCGTTTCGAGGGGCTGGCCGATGATGCCGACACGCGCCGCCTGATTGCCGCGGCGGTAGCGATCGAGCAGGTTGAGCAGCTGGCGCGCGAGGGGATCGGTGAGTTTCACTTCTATACGCTCAACCGCGCGGATCTGACCTATGCGATCTGCCATGCGCTGGGGCTGCGCGCACCGGCTGCTGCTGCGGCCCGGCAGTGTGGTGCATGAACCGCGCCGAGCGCCTCGCCGCTTTCCGCCAGCGGCTGCGTCAACGCATCCTGGTGCTCGATGGGGCCATGGGGACGATGATCCAGGGTCACAGCCTGGATGAGGCGGCGTTCCGTGGCGAGCGCTTCCGCGACTGGCCGTGCGATCTGAAGGGCAACAATGATCTGATCGCACTGACGCAGCCGCAGCTGCTGCAAAGCGTGCACGAGCAGTATCTGGCTGCGGGCGCCGACATCATCGAGACCAATACCTTCAGCTCCACCGCCATCGCGCAGGCCGATTATCAGATGGCGCCGCTGGCAGCCGAGCTCAACCTCGCCGCGGCGCGGATCGCGCGCGCCGCGGCCGATGTGTGGAGCGAGCGTAGCGGGGAGCCGCGCTTCGTGGCCGGCGCGCTCGGACCGACCAACCGTACCGCCTCGATCTCCCCGGATGTCAACGATCCGGGTTATCGCAACGTGAACTTCGATACCCTGGCCGGCGCCTACCGCGAGGCGGCAAGGGCACTGATCGAAGGCGGCGTCGACCTGCTGCTGATTGAAACGGTCTTCGACACGCTCAACGCCAAGGCCGCGTTGTTTGCCGTGCGCAGCGTGCTCGATGAACTCGCGCTCGATATACCCCTGATGGTCTCGGGCACGATCACCGATGCCTCCGGCCGCACGCTCTCGGGCCAGACGGTTGCGGCCTTCTGGTACTCAATTCGCCATGCGCGACCCGAGGTGGTTGGTTTTAACTGCGCGCTCGGCGCCCGCCAGCTGCGACCCCATATCGAGGAATTGTCACGGCTGGCCGATACCTACATCTGTGCTTATCCGAATGCGGGCTTGCCCAATGCCTTCGGCCAGTACGATGAGCAGGCCTGCGAGACGGCCGAGCAGCTGCGCGACTACGCGCGCAGCGGCTTTGTGAATATTGTCGGCGGCTGCTGCGGGACGACGGCCGAGCACATTGCCGAGATTCGTGCGCACGTTGCCGGTATCGTGCCGCGCGTGCCGCCGGCGCATGCCAGCGCGCTTGCCCTGAGTGGTCTCGAGCCACTCGTCATTACCCGCGAGAGTCTGTTCGTCAATGTCGGCGAGCGTACCAACGTCACCGGCTCGGCCCGCTTTCGCAAGCTGATCGAGGCCGGCGACTACAACGAGGCGCTGGATATTGCGCGCTCGCAGGTGAGCAACGGCGCGCAGATCATTGACGTGAACATGGACGAGGGCATGCTCGATTCGGAAGCGGCCATGGTGCGCTTCCTGAGTCTCATCGCCGCCGAGCCCGACATCGCGCGCGTGCCGGTGATGATCGATTCCTCGAAGTGGTCGGTGATCGAGGCAGGGCTCAAGTGCCTGCAGGGCAGGGGGATCGTCAACTCGATCAGCATGAAGGAAGGCGAGGCGCCGTTCCTGCGCCAGGCGCGCCTGGTGCGCGCCTACGGCGCGGCGGTCGTCGTGATGGCCTTCGATGAGCAGGGGCAGGCGGATACGGTGGAGCGCAAGGTCTCGATCTGCCAGCGCGCCTACCGGCTGCTGCTCGATGCGGCTGGCTTCGCACCCGAGGACATCATCTTCGATCCGAATATCTTCGCTGTCGCGACCGGGATCGAGGCGCACGAGCGCTATGCGCTCGATTTCATCGAGGCAACAGCGCGCATCCTCACCGCCTGCCCCGGCGTGCAGATCAGCGGTGGCGTCAGCAACGTCTCCTTCGCCTTCCGCGGCAACGATGTGGTGCGCGAGGCGATGCATACCGTGTTCCTCTATCACGCGATCCGCGCCGGCATGAGCATGGGGATCGTCAATGCCGGGCAGCTGGGCATCTATGCGCAGCTCGAACCGGAGCTGCGCGAGTGCGCCGAGGATGTGATCCTGTGCCGCCGGCCCGATGCCACCGATCGGCTGCTGGCAATCGCCGGGCGCTTCCGCGGCCAGGCCGGGGCGCGGCCGCTCGAGGATCTGGCATGGCGCAGCTGGCCGGTCGAGCAGCGCCTGTCGCACGCGCTGGTCCAGGGACTGGATGAATTCGTGGTCGAGGATACCGAGGAGGCGCGGCTGCAGGCCAAGCGGCCGCTCGATGTGATCGAAGGTCCGCTGATGGACGGCATGAATGTCGTCGGCGACCTGTTCGGTGCCGGCAAGATGTTCCTGCCCCAGGTCGTCAAGTCGGCGCGCGTCATGAAGCGTGCCGTGGCGCACCTGATTCCGTATATCGAGCGCGGCCAGGCGCCCGGCGATCGCAGCCGTGGCCGGATCGTACTCGCCACAGTCAAGGGCGATGTGCATGACATCGGCAAGAACATCGTCGGCGTCGTACTCCAGTGCAACAACTTCGAAGTCTTCGATCTGGGCGTGATGGTTTCGTGCGAGAAGATTCTCGAGGCGGCGCGGCGTGAGCGGGCCGATCTGATCGGGCTCTCGGGACTGATCACGCCCTCGCTCGATGAAATGGTGCACGTGGCCGGCGAGATGCAGCGCCAGGGCATGAGCCTGCCGCTGCTGATTGGCGGTGCCACGACCTCCCCGGCACACACTTCGGTGCGCATTGATCCGCAGTACCAGGGGCCGGTGATCTACGTGAAGGACGCCTCGCGCGCAGTCGCTGTCTGCCAGCAGCTCGCCTCAGTCGAGCAGCGCACCGACTATGTGGCGCAGGTCAAGCGCGAACACGGCGAGCGGCGCGCGCAGCATGCCAGCAAGCGCGGCCGCGGCCCGGGACTGGCGCTGCCGGCGGCGCGCGCGGCGCGGCTGCGCCCCGACTGGATGGGCTATCGGCCGCCGGTGCCGCGCCAGCTCGGTGTGCACAGTCTGGAGGATTACCCGCTCGCCGAACTCACGCGCTATATTGACTGGACGCCGTTCTTCCAGGGCTGGGAGCTGCGCGGACGCTTCCCGGATATCCTCAGCGATGCACAGTTCGGGGCGCAGGCCGAGTCCCTGTACGCCGATGCGCGGCGCATGCTGCGCACCGCGATCCGCGAACGCTGGCTCGTTGCGCGCGGCGTATACGGCTTATTCGCCGCCAATGCCACCGAGACCGAGGATGTTGAACTGTACGCCGATGAGTTGCGCCAGAAACCACTGGCAACGCTGCACTTCCTGCGCCAGCAGAAGGACCTGCCCGATGGCATGGCCCACGGCGCGCTCTCGGATTTCATCGCGCCGAAGGATTCAGGCATCGCTGACTATCTGGGGGCTTTCGCCGTCACCACCGGCATTGGCATCGAGGTGCCGCTGGCGCGCTTCGCGGCCGCTCACGATGACTATTCGGCGATCATGCTCAAGCTGCTGGCAGACCGGCTGGCCGAGGCGTTCGCCGAGCGCCTGCACGAGCGCATACGGCGCGAGTTCTGGGGTTACGCGCCGGATGAGCAGCTGGTGAACGAGCAGCTGATCGATGAGAAGTACCGCGGCATCCGGCCGGCGCCGGGATATCCGGCATGTCCTGATCACACCGAGAAGGCCACGCTCTGGCAACTGCTGCGGCCCGATGCGCGCGTCGGCATCACGCTCACGGAGTCCTACGCGATGCATCCGGGCGCCGCGGTCAGTGGCTGGTACTTCTCCCATCCTGAGGCGCGCAATCTCAATGTCGGCCGCATCGGACGGGATCAGGTCGAGGACTACGCACGGCGCAAAGGCATGACGCGCGCGGAGGTCGAGCGCTGGCTCGCTCCCATCCTCGGCTACGAGCCGCGCACCGCCGTCACCGCCGACGCATGAGTGCGTCCTACGGACCGCCGCAGGCGCCGGCGCGCCCGAAGGTCAGCAGCTCGCCGCTCGAGCTGGTGCACGGCTTCTTCAGTGTCTTTCAGTACAGCCGTCGCGCGCTGACGCTGGTGGCCGACACCGATCGCGGGCTGCTGGTGGCGCTCGCGCTGCTGACGCTGATCGCCGGCCTGCTGCCGGCGGCCATCACCTGGGTCGGCGGCCAGATCGTCGACGCCGTGGTGCATGCGATGAGCGGTGATCACAGCCCGGCGCGCGTGCTGCGCCTGGTGCTGTTGGAAGGGACCCTGGTGGCCTCATTCGCCGGCATCCAACGCGGGCTATCACTGTGTCAGTCATTGTTGCGCGCGCAGCTCGGTCAGCGCGTCAATGTCATGATTCTGGAGAAGGCGCTGACGCTGGATCTGCAGCACTTCGAGGATTCAGAGTTCTACGATCGGCTGACGCGCGCGCGCCGCGAGGCTTCCAGCCGCCCGTTGAGCCTGGTCATGCGTACCTTTGGCCTGGCGCAAAACGGCATTGCGCTGCTCAGCTTCGGCGCGGTGCTGATCCGATTCTCGCCCTGGAGCGTGGTGGTGCTGCTGCTGGCGGGCCTGCCGGCGTTCGTCGCTGAAGCCAAATTTTCTGGCGATGCCTTCCGGCTGTTTCGCTGGCGCTCGCCCGAAACCCGCATGCAGATGTATATCGAGACGGTGCTGGCGCGCGAGGATCATGCCAAGGAGGTCAAGCTCTTTGGCCTCGGGCGCCGCCTGCTGGCGCGCTATCGCAACATCTTCACCAGTTTGTATCGCGAGGATCGGGCGCTTTCGATCCGCCGCGACAGCTGGGGCTTCGGGCTCGGGTTGCTGGGTACCGTGACGCTCTATGGCGCCTACGTCTGGATTGCGCTCGCGACCGTGCGCGGGGCGATCAGCCTCGGACACATGACGGTGTACCTGGGGCTGTTTCGCCAGGGCCAGAGTGCCGTGAGTTCGATACTGGCGGCCGTCGGCGGCATGTACGAGGACAATCTGTACCTCTCCACGCTCTACGAGTACCTGGAGACGCCGGTCGCGCCGCCGAGCGGCCAGATCACGCGCGGCACCAATCCTGCCGATGGCATCCGCTTCGAGCAGGTCTCGTTTAGTTATCCGGGGGCGGCCGAGCCGACGCTGCGCGAGATCACGCTGCATCTGCCACCGGGCAGTTCGCTGGCGCTGGTCGGCGAGAATGGCTCGGGCAAGACCACACTGATCAAGCTGCTGACGCGCCTGTATGAGCCGAGCGCCGGCCGCATACTGCTGGAGGGCGTGGACATACGCGAGTGGGAACCGGAACGACTGCGTAGCCGCATCGGGGTGATTTTCCAGGACTTCACGCGCTACCAGCTGCAGGTGGGCGAAAACGTCGGCGTCGGCGACGAGCTACACTTTGAGGATGAGCTGCGCTGGCGCGAAGCGGCCGGCAAGGGACGCGCGGCGGACTTCATCGATGAGCTGCCGCGCGGCTATCACACGCAACTGGGCAAGTGGTTCCGGGACGGGCAGGAGCTCTCTGGAGGCCAGTGGCAGAAGATCGCGCTCTCACGCGCCTTCATGCGCACACAGGCGGATGTGCTGGTGCTCGATGAACCGACAGCGGCGATGGACGCGCGCGCCGAGGCGGAAGTGTTCGAGCATTTTCGCCAGCTCTCGAGCGGGCGCATCACGATCCTGATCTCGCACCGCTTCTCGACCGTGCGCATGGCCGATCAGATCGCCGTGCTCGATCGCGGACGCATCATCGAGCAGGGCAGCCATGCCGAGCTGACGGCGCTCGGTGGACACTACGCGCAGCTGTTCAGTCTGCAGGCGCGCGGCTACCAGTAACTTTTGCGGGCCGTTCGGGCACGGCGCGAGTTCAGGTACAATGCGGCGCTATGGAAAATACTGCTGACACCTTTGATTCGGCGTTCACCAAGGCCGTAGACCTGGGTAACCGCCTTGCCGGCAAGGACAAAGAAGCCGACCTGTGGGACATCGCCGACGGCCTGCTGGCCGGCGCGGTGCAATATTGGCTTTATTCACGCCAGCCCTGTGGCGATCCGGCCTGTGAAGACTGCACGCCGATCAGCACCGCGGATGCGCGGCTGGTGGAGATGAAACGCCTCATCGAGCAGCTGGCGGCCGAGAGTGAGTACTTTCACTCCCCGACCGACTCGAACGCGGGTCGCGCCTAGCCAGTCGCCGCCTTCGGCAGCTCGGTCACTTCGGCCAGCGCTGCCTCCAGGATCCCCAGTCCCTCGCTGAGCAGCGCGTCGCTGATCGTCAGTGGTGCGAGGAAGCGGATCGCGTTGGCGTACACGCCGCACGAGAGGATCACCAGGCCGCGGCGGGCCGCGGCCTGCACCAGTGCGCGGGTCAGATCGGCATCGGGCTCATTGGCGCGACCGTTATGGACCAGCTCCATGGCGACCATCGCGCCTAATCCCCGCACCTCGCCGATCTGCGGGTACTTGCGCTGCAGGGCGCGCAGGCTGTTCATCAGCGTCGCGCCGCACTGCTGAGCACGTTCGATCAGATGTTCCTGTGCGATCACATCGAGCACCGCGTGCGCCGCCGCGCAGGCCAGCGGGGGACCTGCGTAGGTGCCACCCAGGCCGCCCGGGCCGGGCGCGTCCATGATCTCGGCCTTGCCGATGACGCCTGAGATCGGAAGTCCGCCGCCTAAACTCTTGGCCACCGTCATCAGATCCGGTTCAACGCCGGCGTGCTCGATCGCGAACATGCGACCGGTGCGTGCGAATCCGGTCTGGATCTCATCCGCAATCATGACGATGCCATGCTGCGTGCACAGTGCGCGCAGCGAGCGCAGAAAGTCCGCAGGCGCCGCGTAGAAGCCACCTTCGCCGGTGACCGGCTCGATGATGATGGCCGCGACCTGCGAAGGGTCCACATCGCTCTTGAACAGCTGCTGCAGTGCTGCCAGTGAGTCGGCACCACTGACGCCGTGGTAACTCATCGGATAGGGGATATGGAAGACCTCCGGCAACAGCGGTCCGAAGCCGGCCTTGTACGGCTGCACCTTGCCGGTCAGCGCCATCGTGGCGAGCGTGCGGCCGTGGAAGGCGCCACTGAAGGCGATCACCGCCGAACGACGGGTGTGGAAGCGCGCGATCTTGAGCGCGTTCTCGACCGCCTCGGCGCCGGTGGTGAACAGGATGGTCTTCTTCGGCGACTTGCCTGGTGCCAGCGCGTTGAGCCGCTCGGCCAGCGCGATGTAGCTCTCGTAGGGCGTGACCTGGAAGGCCGTGTGCGAAAAGTGCTCGAGCTGTGCCGCCACTGCGGCCTTGATCTTCGGGTGGCTGTGGCCGACGTTCAGCACCGCGATCCCGGCGGCGAAGTCGATGTAGCGGCGTCCTTCGACGTCCCAGAGCTCGGCGTTTTCCGCGCGCGCGGCATAAACGCTCAGCGCATTGGAGACGCCGCGCGGGACGGCGGCCTGGCGGCGACGGTGCAGTTCGGCATTGCTCGGCATGGCAGTATCCCCTTCAGGTTCAGCGCGTGTGGACGCGAGCAACTATAGTCCACTCGCTACTTTCCGGGCAGCCCGGCAGCTGGGTGCCCGTTGTGATTTCTGTTTGCTGACAAAGGCTTGCGCCGATAGAATCGAAGCCAAATTTTAAGAGAATTATGGGAAATCAGAATTGAGCGACGCGATCATATCGACCGAAGCGGTCATTATCGGTGCCGGCCCGGCCGGATTGTTTCAGGTCTTTGAACTCGGGCTGCTGGGCATCAAGGCACATATTCTCGATTCGCTGCCCACTGCTGGCGGGCAGTGCACGGAGCTGTATCCGGACAAACCGATTTATGACATTCCTGCGCTGCCCGTGTGCGGCGCGCAGGAACTGGTGGATCGGCTGATTCAACAGATCAAGCCCTTCGGCGCGCAGTTTCACCTGGGCGAAGAAGCCATCACGCTGCAGAAGCAGCCGGATCGGCGTTTTCGCGTGACCACCAGTGCCGGCACGGTGTTCGATGCCGGGGCGGTCGTGATCGCGGCCGGGGTGGGCTCGTTCCAGCCGCGGCGGCTAGGTATAGCGGATGTCGAGTCATTCGAGGGCCGGCAGATTCACTACAAAGTGCAAAGTGCGGCCGCACTGCATGGCAAGCGCCTGGTGATCTTTGGTGGCGGCGACTCGGCCCTTGACTGGACCATGGATCTGGCCGCGAAGGCGAGTGGCCTGACGCTGGTGCACCGGCGGGCCGAGTTTCGTGCGGCGCCAGCCTCGGTCGCGCGCATGCGCGAGCTCGAGGCTGCGGGCAAGGCACGCTTCATTGAGGGCGTCGCCCATGCCTTGCGTCACGCAGACGGCACGCTCAGCGGCGTCGAGGTCAAGGACGCACAGGGCCAGGTGCACTTCATCGATGCCGAGCACCTGCTGGTGTTCTTTGGTCTGGCGCCGAAGCTCGGGCCGATCGCCGAGTGGGGGCTCGAACTCGACAAGCGCGCGATCCGCGTCGATACCGAAAAGTTCGAATCAAATATTCCGGGCATCTTTGCCATCGGCGATATCAATATTTATCCAGGCAAGAAAAAACTGATCCTCTCCGGGTTTCACGAGGCGGCGCTCGCGGCGTTCGCGGTGCAGGCTTACCTGTATCCGGGCAAGAAGCAGTTCCTGCAATACACGACCACGAGCCCGGCAATGCAAAAGCGCCTCGGCGTGGCTGGCGCCTGAGCCGCGCCATGATCCTCGGATCCTGAAGCGTGCAGGCGCCGCTCGCAGAACTGCTGCGGTTGCTCGAGCTCGAGCGACTGGAGCTTGATCTGTTCCGCGGCGAGAGTCGCGATATCGGCTCGCCGCAGGTCTTTGGGGGCCAGGTCCTGGGCCAGGCCCTGCGTGCGGCCTACGGCACGATCGCCGCGGGCCACATTGCGCACTCGCTGCATGCCTACTTTCTCAAGCGCGGCGATTTCAACGCCCCGATCGTGTACTCGGTGGACCGCAGCCGCGACGGCCACAGCTTCTCGAGCCGCCGGGTTACAGCGGTACAGCATGGCGAGCAGATCTTCCACATGGCGGCCTCTTTCCAGATCCCGGAGGTCGGCGTCGAACACCAGTTGCCGATGCCGGAGCTGCCGCCGCCTGAATCGCTGCCAACCGCGGCCGTCCCGCCGGAAACGCTGGCGCAGCTGCCGGAGAAAATGCGGCGCTTCTTCGGGCGCGCAAGGCCGTTTGAAGTGCGCCTCGTGAACCCGGTCGACCTGCTGCACCCGAGCGCCGAGTCGCCAAAGCAGGCGGTATGGCTGCGAGCGACCGATCCCCTGCCGGATGATGATGAGCTGCACCGCTGCCTGCTGGCCTACGTATCCGACTATTACCTGCTCAACACCTCGATGCGCCCGCATGCGCTGCGGTTCCTCAGCAAGAACCTGACGATTGCCAGCATTGATCATGCGATGTGGTTTCACCGGCCGATGCGGGTCGATCAGTGGTTTGTGCACGTGCTCGACAGCCCGAGCGCTTCGGGGTGCCGCGGCTTCTCGCGCGGCAGTATCTTCACGCGTGAAGGCGAGCTGGTGGCAAGCACGGCTCAGGAGGGGCTGTTGCGAATGACCATGCCGCCGGCCTGATCAGCAGCGCGCCCGTATCAGGGCATGATCGCCAACACTTTGCCCGGATTGAGGATGCCGCGCGGATCCAGCGCGCGCTTGATCACACGCATCATCGCCAGCTTGTGTTCCGGCGCATAGCGCTCAAGCTCGGCCACTTTGAGCTGCCCGATGCCATGTTCGGCGCTGATGCTGCCCTCGCGCGCCGCGACCAGATCATGAATGGCACGCTTGATCTCGGGTTCGCGCGCCAGGAAGGCCTCGGCGCCTGCGGCTTCGAGCCGGTTGATATTGAAGTGCAGATTGCCGTCCCCCGCGTGCCCGTAGCACACCAGCGTGGCCTCGGGCACGTGCTCGCTGACCCACTGCGAAGCCGTGCGAATGAATTCCGGGATCGCACTGAGGGGCACCGACACGTCGTGCTTGAGGCTTGGCCCGGCGTGCCGCTGCGCTTCGGGGATCGATTCGCGCAGGCGCCAGAACTCGAGCCGCTGGCGCTCGCTGCTGGCGAGCGCCGCATCGAACACCAATCCGGCATCGGTGGCGGCGCTCAAGGCCTCAGCCAGGCGCTCCTCGAGCGCGTGGCTGCCGGCGCTCGCCAGTTCGCACAGCACATACCACTCCTGCGGCGACTGCAGCGGATCAATAATCCCCGGGATATGCGTGGTTGTAAGCGTGATGCCGATGCGCGGGATCAGTTCATAGGAACTCAAGGTCTCGCCGGCGGTTGCGCGCAGCTGCGTTAGCAGCGGCACCACGGCACTGAGATCCGCGAGCGCCACGAACGCCGTAGCGGTGTTGCGCATCCGGGGATAGAGCCGCAGCGTGGCGGCGGTAATGATGCCGAGGGTTCCTTCGGAGCCCACCAGCAGGTCGTTGAGGTTATAACCGGTGTTGTCCTTGCGCAGTCCGCGCAGCCCGCGGTAGATGCGGCCGTCGGCAAGTACCGCCTCGATCCCGAGCGTGAGGTGGCGCGCCATCCCGAAACGCAGCACGTTCAGGCCACCGGCATTGGTGGCCAGGTTGCCGCCGATGTGGCAGCTGCCCTCGGATCCCAGGCTCAGCGGGAAATAGCGCTCGGCCGCGGCCGCGGCTTCCTGCACGTGCGTCAGGATGCAGCCGGCTTCTACCGTCATCGAATCGTTGGCGGCATCCACGGCCCGGATCCGGTTCATGCGCGACAGCCCCAGGACCACCTGGCGACCGGTAGCATCCGGCGTCGCGCCGCCGCAGTAGCCGGTGTTGCCGCCCTGGGGAACCAGCCCGATGCGGCGCTGATTGCAGAAGGCAACGATCGTCGCCACCTCCTCGGTGGTGCGCGGCAATGCCACGGTCAGCGCCTGGCCCTGATAGAGCCGCCGATGATCGATGAGGTAGGGCGCGATCTGCTCCGGATCCTCGAGCAGGGTATCGGGCGGCAGCTTGGCGGCCAGCGCGCGGCGCAGCTGTGGGATCGGTTCGGTGGATGTCAGCATGACCCGCAGAGCTTGCCACGAACGAGGCTGACCGGCACAGCTTCGGCGCCGCGGCTTGCGAGTGGAGCTAGGAGGCGGCGAGGACCGGCCGGCGGCAGCCGGGCTTGGTCAGCAGCATCTGCACATCGCCCAGCTGCCGCTCGAGGAACCCGCCTTCGCAGTAACAGAGGTAGAACTCCCACAGGCGGATGAACTGCTCTGAGTAGCCCAGGCGGCGCACGGCTTCTAGTTTGCCCGTGAAATTCTCGCGCCACAGCGCCAGCGTGCGTGCGTAGTGCGGCCCGATGTCCTCGAGGTTGAAGATCTTCAGATCCGTCACCCGGCGCAGTGACTCGGCAATGGCACTGATCGATGGTATGAAGCTGCCAGGGAACACGTAGCGCTGGATGAAATCCACCGAGCGCAGCGCCTGGGCATAGGCCTGATCCTGGATCGTGATCGCCTGCAGCAGCATGGCCCCTTGCGGCTTGAGCAGCGCGGCGCACCGGCGCAGGTAGGTATCCAGATAGCGCGCACCGACGGCCTCGATCATCTCGATCGAGACCAGCTTGTCATACTGCCCGGTCAGATCCCGGTAGTCCTCGAGCAGCAACGTGATCCGCTCACCCAGGCCGAGCCGTGCCACCAGTTCGCTCGCATAGTCAAACTGCGCCCGCGAGATCGTCGTCGTGGTGACGCGGCAGCCATAGTGTTGCGCGGCGTGGATCGCGAGGCCGCCCCAGCCGGTGCCGATCTCGAGCAGATGATCGCCAGGGGTGAGTGCGAGCTTGCGGCAGGCGGCATCGAACTTGGCACGCGAGGCCTCGGCGAGCGTGCTGTCCTCGCGTTCGAAGATCCCGCACGAGTAAGCCATCGTCTCATCGAGCATCAGGGCATAGAGCTCGTTGCCCAGATCGTAGTGAGCCGCAATGTTGCGGGCGCTGCCGCCGCGGCTGTTGCGGTGATACCAGTGGAAAGCACGCAGCAGCGGCCGGCTGATCAGCGCCCAACCGCTGTCGAGGCCGTTGAGCAGGTCACGGTTCACAACCAGGATCCGTACCAGCGACACCAGATCGCTGCAGCGCCAAAGCCCCTGGATATAGGCCTCGCCGGCACCGACACTGCCCCCGAAGGCCACATCGGCAAAGAATCGCGGATGATCGACCCATACGGTGGCCGAGAGGTTGCAGTGCCGGGTGCGGGTGCCGAAGCGCTGCTCAACGCCATCCTCGATCAGGCGGATCTCGCCGTGCTGCAGGTCCCTCAGCCGCCCAAGCAGCAGGCGCCGAGCAAGTGTGGACAGCGCTCCACCGCGCTCGTCGGCGGCGATCGCGGCGCTGGCCGGAACAATGCTTGTCTTCATCTTGGCCAGCTCCCGAGGCTGTGCGGTGCGCGCGGCGCTGTATCGAGGCGGCGACTTGAATGGTCGCGGATCGCGATCGGCACGGTCTTCAGATCCCAGATCAATCCCATCCAGCTCATGAGCTTCAGGATGTAATAGGTCAGATCGCATTCCCACCAATAGAAGCCCTGGCGGGCGGAGCCCGGGTAGTGGTGGTGATTGTTATGCCAGCCTTCGCCCATCGTCAGGATCGCCAGCAGCCAGTTGTTGCGGCTGCTGTCGCCGGTGCGGTAGCGCTGCCGACCGATCACATGCGAGAGCGAGTTGATCGTGTAGGTCGCGTGCCAGCACACCACCGTCGAGACAAAGAACCCCCACACCAGCATCTGCGCGCCGCTGGTGTGCAGTTGCGGGGCGAGGTGATGCAACGTGCTACCCAGCGCGAACATCACCGCACCGAGCAGGATGGGCACGGCGATATCAAAGCGATCCAGCCAGCGCAGCTCCGGAAACTTCCTCAGATCCTTGACCAGGCGGAAGTCGGGCTCGAAGCCCTTGATCGTCAGGAACCAGCCCAGGTGTGAGCGCCAGAAACCATGCTGCTGCGGAGAGTGCAGATCCGAGGGCTCATCGGAGTTCGCGTGGTGATGGCGGTGATGGGCCGCCCACCAGACCGGACCGCGCTGCACTGCAGCGGCACCCAGGATGCCGAAGACGAATTGACCCACCCGTGAGGTCTTAAAAGTCCGGTGGCAGAAGTAGCGGTGGTAGAAGCCAGTGATCGCAAACATGCGGACCAGGTAGGCGATCAGAGCTGCCAGCAGCGCCACCGGGCTCACGCCGACGACGAACACCGCGAGGCAGGCCAGGTGCACCAGCATGAACGGCAGCGTGCGCAGCCAGTCGATGCCATCGGGGACGCCCTCCGAAAGCGCCAGGGCGCTGCCACGGCCGCTGTCGAACCAGCGCGCGAGCGTGTTGAGCACCCGGAACGACCGGTGCGGAGCGGGCTTGTCCATCGGGGATCCTTTTGCGTCGGGCCGAATCACTGTGGCTTATACGGTGGCCGCGCCCACTTGGATGCGCGAAGTGCGCTCGGTCGAGACGTGTTTGACTGTAAGCCGCCGCGAGCAGGCGTGGCAACGCGCGCAGCGCCTTGCAGCGGCCGCCGCTATGGCCCCGCGCAAGGCTCGATCGGGGCCTAGATCAGCCGCGGGCCTGGAGGGCGGCGATGCGCTCCTCGATAGGCGGGTGGCTCATGAACAGGCGCTGCAGGCCGCCGCCCTCGCCACCGCTGATCCCGAAGGCCGCCAGTTGCTGGGGCAGGGCACCCCCGTGCGCCGCACGCAGGCGCTCAAGGGCCGCAATCATCGAGCGGTTCCCGGCCAGCTGGCCGCCACCGGCATCGGCGCGGAATTCACGGCGGCGCGAGAACCACATGACGATCATGTTGGCGAAGAAACCCAGCACCATCTGCGCCACGAAGACCGTGACGAAATAGCCGATCCCACCGCCGCGTTCACCATCGCGCGAGAGGGCGCGATCGACGATGCTGCCGATCACGCGCGAGAGCAGGATCACAAAGGTATTCACGACACCGGAGATAAGCGTCATCGTAATCATGTCGCCGTTGGCCACATGGGTAATCTCATGCCCGAGCACCGCCGTGATCTCCTCCTCCTTCATCGAGCGCAGCAGGCCCATGCTGACCGCGACCAGCGCGTGATCGCGGCGCGCGCCGGTGGCGAAGGCATTGGGCTGCGGGGAATCGAAGACGCCGACTTCGGGCATGCCAATGCCGGCCTGCTCGGCGAGTTTGCGCACCGTGGCCACCAGCCAGCGCTCGGAATCCGTACTGGGCTGCTCGATCACCTGCACGCCCATCGCGCGCTTGGCCATCCACTTGGACATCAGCAGCGAGATGAACGCGCCGCCGAATCCGAACAGCGAGGACAGCACCAGCAGGGGCCCGAGGCCCTGGCCGTGAGCCGCAAGCCAGCGGTCGAGGCCGAATACCTGGGCCAGGACCGTCAGCACGGCGATGATGGCCAGGTTGGTCAGCACGAAGAGGAAGATTCGCTTCATAGTGGCTACCAGAAATTTATAAAAATCAGGTGCTTGGACCCGCAGGGGTTTGGACCCGGCGTCGCGGCGTGCGTTCCGCCACGACAGCTCGAATGGCCCTGATGGTCCTAAGCCAAGAGTGAGAGCAGCGCAGGGAATTTCAAGACACTGTTTGAATTATGTCAAACCGATCGGGGCTGTGCCTCGGGCTGATTCATCAGCCCAGCACGACGCCCGCGAGGTGACCGACGAACCATGTGCAGGCCGCTGCGGCAGTGCCGATCAGCGTCATGCGCAGCGCACCGCGCAGGGCACTGCGACCGTTGAACAGACTGAGGGCCAGGCCAACCCCGAACAGGCTGGCCAGTGCCACGACGCAGGAGGCCTGCAGCGCGACCGCGCGGGCCAGGGGCAACAGGAATGGCAGCAGCGGCAGCAGAGCTCCAGAGAAAAAGGACACAAAGGAAAATGCGGCCGCCGACCAGGGCGAGCCCAGTTCATCCGGATTCAGGCCGAGTTCCTCGCGTGCCAGCGTGTTGAGGGCATGTTCGGGATTCGCCATCAGGCTGTGGGCCAGTGCACGCGCCTGCTCGAGCCCGATGCCGCGCGCCTGATAGATCAGCGCCAGCTCCTCGGCCTCCTCCTCCGGATACTCCTCCAGCTCATCGCGCTCCAGTCCAATCTGGTACTCGTACATCTCGCGTTGGGAGCGCACCGAGAGGTACTCGCCAGCGGCCATCGACAGGGATCCGGCCAGCAGGCCCGCCAGGCCGCTCATCAGAATGTAGCGACCGGCAGCGCCAGCACCAAACACGCCCAGGATCAGGCTGGTGTTTGAGACCAGGCCGTCGCTGACTCCAAACACCGCCGCACGCAGGTTGTTGCCACCGCTGACGCCGCGGTGGCGCCGTCCGACATCCTGGACCGAGGTCGGCATTTCATGCTCGAGCCGTGGGCGCTCCGCGCTGTAGACCGAAAGACCGCGCAGCTTCATCGCGATCAGCACGGACTTGAGGGAGCGCGGGCCGAGGCGCCGCACCAGCGCTGCGACGATGCGCGCCCGCACGCTCGGGCGGAATGTCCCGGTCGCGCCGAGCCGCACCCAGTGCTCGGCCTGCTCCTCGGCCGCTGCGGCCAGTGTCTCGAACAGCTGGCGGCGCGCCGGGTCCTCCTCGCGCGCCGCAACCACGCGGTACAGCCAGGCCGATTCGCGTTCGTGATACCAGCTTTCGGTGGGGTTGCTCATGGCGCTGATACTAGCGCCACGGCGCCGGCTGTGCGGCCTTCAAGGTTCAAACCCGCCAGATTCAGCGGCGGGCGAGGAGCGGCCTAGGGTGGCCGGCGCCAGAGCGATCAATAATTCTCGTCCTCGGCCTCATCCTCATCCCAGTCTTCATCGTCCTCATCTTCATCCTCGTCCTCATCCTCGTCCCAGTCCTCCTCGTCCTCTTCTTCGTCTTCTTCTTCCTCGGCACCGATCGGTTCGCCGGACCAGCCCTCGGGCTGCTCAATCTTTTCCAGATCAAACTCGGCCCAGGTGTCGACATCGATCTCCTCGATATCGCCATCCAGGTACTCGAGCTCGATCAGCTCGGCATCCTCATCAACCGACAGGACGCGAAAACTCTCGTTCTCGTCGATATTTTCGTACCACTGACCGACGGCCGGTTCGTATTCTCTAGCCACAGCTTGTCAATCCTCGAGCAGACAGGTTGAGGTGCCACCGCCTTGAGCGGCGGCACAGACGCGTGAAGATATTAGGGCCCATGTGGCGGGCAGGCAATCGTCTTAGGCAAGATCGATGGCCGATGCGCCTTAGCGGGGCTCGCGCGGCGGGCCTGCGGCGCCAGTGGCAGGCTACAAATGGCGCGGGTACGCGCTCGGGGCCATGTCGGCAGACCGCGATCCTGCATATGTCGTGCACGGCTGGTGGTCATAATCACCAATGACGGTGGCGTGAGAGCACAGTTAGACTGGCGCCTCAATCATGCAGATCTTGCCCAAAGAGCTTTGGATCGCTTATGCCGGCCCGCAAGAGCACTGAAACTTCAACGCCGGATCCGCTGCGCCAGGCCCGCCGCATCGTTATCAAGGTGGGCTCGGCGCTGTTGGTCGATGGCAAGAGCGGGCGGCTGAATCGCGCCTGGCTCGAGTCGCTCATCGAGGATCTGCTGCGCTTGCGCCGTCGCGGCCAGCAGGTGGTGCTGGTCTCCTCCGGGGCCATAGCACTCGGCCGCCGTCACCTGGGTCTTCCTGCCGGGACGTTGCGGCTCGAGGAGAGCCAGGCGGCCGCTGCAGTCGGGCAGATACGCCTCGCCCACGCCTACAAGGAGCTGCTGGAAGCGCACGATGTGACGGTCGCCCAGGTGTTGCTGACGCTGGAGGACAGTGAACAGCGCACGCGCTATCTCAACGCCCGCGCGACACTCGAGACGCTGCTCGCGCTCGGTTCGATACCGGTCATCAACGAGAACGATACCGTGGCCACGGCGGAGATCCGCTACGGCGACAACGATCGGCTGGCCGCGCGCGTCGCACAGATGGTCAGCGCCGATTGCCTGATCCTGCTCTCGGATGTTGATGGCCTCTATACAGCTGATCCAAACCTCGACCCGAAGGCCCAGTTCATCGAGCGGGTGTTGCGGATCAGCCCGCAGATCGAGGCGATGGCCGGGCGCTCGAATTCCGATGTCGGCACCGGCGGCATGGCCACCAAGATTGCGGCGGCCAAGATCGCCGTTGGTGCGGGCTGCCACATGTGCATTGCGACCGGTCATCGCCTGCACCCGCTCAAACCCATTGAATCCGGTGGCCGCTGCACCTGGTTCATGCCCACCTCCACGCCGATGGCGGCACGCAAGCAGTGGATTGCCGGCACGCTCCGGCCGGCGGGCGCGGTACGTATCGACGAAGGGGCGCTGCGCGCGCTGCGCTCGGGCAAGAGCCTGTTACCCGCCGGCGTCACCGGTACGCTCGGGCGTTTCGAGTCCGGGGATACGGTGGGTGTCCTGACGGCTGATGGCACCGAGGTAGCGCGCGGCATTGCTGCTTATTCTGATGCGGATACCGCACGCATTCTGGGCCGGCGCAGCGCGGAGATTGCGCCAATCCTGGGCTTTCACGGGCGCGAGGAGCTGATTCATCGCGATGATCTGGTCATACTGCTGCAGGAGCCGGACAGCAACGAGACTGTCGGGCAGACCCCGGCGGTCGAGGAACACTAAAGTAAGCGCCATGAATGCCACGCCACGCAGCGACAGCCAGGCCCCGGGCGCCGACGTGCACCTGCTGATGCAGCAGCTGGGTGCCGCGGCGGTCGAGGCGGCCGGTGTGCTGGCGCTCGCAACGACGGCGCAGAAGAATCAGGCGCTCAGCGCGGCCGCGGCGGCACTACGCGCGCAGCGCGCCGCAATACTCGATGCCAACGCACAGGATGTCCAGGCAGCGCAGTCCCAGGGCCTCGGTGCCGCACTGCTGGATCGACTGCGTCTGGATGACAGTCGCGTCGCGGCCATGGCACGCGGGCTCGAGGAAGTGGTCGCGCTGACTGATCCCATAGGCACCGTGATCGCTGCGTGGACGCGACCCAATGGTCTGTGCATCGAGCGCGTGCGCGTGCCGCTCGGCGTGATCGGCATTATCTATGAGAGCCGACCGAACGTGACTGCTGATGCGGGCGCGCTGTGCCTAAAGTCAGGCAACGCCGTGATTTTGCGCGGCGGCTCGGAGAGCCGGCGCTCGAATGCCGCGATTCATGGCTGTCTGCAGGCCGGGCTGGCCGCCGCCGGCTTGCCGGCCGCGTGCATACAGCTCGTGCCCACCAGCGATCGCGCTGCGGTCGGCGAGATGTTGAGTGGCATGAGCCAATACCTGGACGTGCTGGTGCCACGCGGCGGCAAGAGTCTGGTGGCACGGGTACAGGCCGAGGCACGCGTGCCGGTGATCGGCCACCTTGAGGGCAACTGCCATGTCTATGTGGATCGGGAAGCGGACCTGGCCATGGCGCGCCGCGTGGTTCTTAACGCCAAGTTGCGTCGGACCGGTATCTGCGGCGCTGCCGAGACACTGCTCGTGGATCGCGCCTGCGCGGCAACACACCTCGGCCCGCTGATCGAAGATCTGCTGGCTGCCGGGTGCGAAGTGCGTGGCGATGAAGCGGCGCAGGCAGTGGATGCGCGCGTCCGTCGCGCCACCGAAGAGGACTGGTACACCGAATATCTGGACGCGATTATTGCCGTGCGCGTTGTGGATGGGCTTGAGGCCGCGATCGCGCACATTGCGCGCTACGGCTCGGCGCATACCGAGGCTATCGTGACTGCCGATGAGGCACGCGCAGCGCGCTTTCTGGCGCGGGTCGACAGCGCCATCGTGCTGCATAACGCCTCGACGCAATTTGCCGATGGCGGTGAGTTCGGGATGGGTGCCGAGATTGGCATTTCCACGGATCGCTTTCACGCGCGTGGCCCGGTTGGTGTCGAGCAGCTGACCAGCTACAAGTACCTGGTGCGTGGCACCGGTCAGGTTCGGCCGGGTTAACAAGACTCAGCGATGCCGGCCCGGCAGGCCGAGGATCAGTGTTCGTGCCGGTGTGATGCAGTTGGCAGCGCGAGAGTCGGGGTTTCGGGCGCAACCACTGTGCAACGCTCGCAGTTGACCCACCCTGAGTCGCCATTGACGTAGTGCTCTTTCTTCCAGATCGGCACCCGGTGCTTCACCTCATCGATGATGTAGCGGCAGGCCCGAAATGCCTCGTCCCGATGAGCGGCGCTGACGGCAACGTACACGGCGAGGTCGCCGAGCTTCAGCGCACCCACGCGATGCACGCAGAGCGCGCTTTGGACGCCAAAGCGCTCGCGTGCCTCAATCAGGATGCGCTCGCCTTCGCGCCGCGCTAGCGGCGCGAAGGCCTCGTACTCAAGTCCGGTCACGCGCTGCCCTTCGTTGTGATCGCGCACCCAACCTTCAAAGGCGACGAAGCCGCCGCAGGAAGGATCGAGCAGCAGCGCACGCAGCGTCTCGCCGCTGAAGGGATCGGCACTGAGTCGAAATTCGTTCATCCGCCGGCCACCGGTGGCAGAAACACAATCGTATCGCCGCTGTGGAGCGGCTGGGTCCATTCGCCAAATTCTTCATTGATTGCAACACGCAGCTGCTCGGGCGCCAGCTTGAGCCCGCGGCGCACGCGGAGTTCTTCGTATAACTCAAGCGCTGTCTGCGCCGAAGTCTCGAGATCCTCTTCTGAGCGCCCCGCCTGTTCGCGTAAAATCGCGAAATACTGCACCCGGACGCCGCGAGGTGCGCTGGCGGCGCGTGCGGGCCCAAGTTGCGCGCGGGCCTGCAGGTATTCTGCACTGGTGTTTATATTGGCCAGAGTTCCAGGCGAGCGCGACTGCAGCAGCTTTACATCGGATTGCCCCAGCAGCGCCCGCGGGCAGCGCTGACCGGCCGCAATCCACGCATCGATAGCTATTCGCGCGGATGGCTCATAGATGGCGCACACCGGCTCGGGCTTGCCATCGAAATCACTGAGGAATGCGGTCGCCATTTTCTCGGGCGCGCGCTCGGCGATCAGGTGTTGCAGTGTGGCGCTGTCAAGAAAGGGCAGGTCGCAGGCGAGCACCAGCCATGCGCAATCCGGATTGGCATGCAGTGCGGCATGAATACCGCTGATCGGCCCCAGATCCGGCTGCAGATCAACGATCCGGGGGTAGCTCGCGCGCTGCGGATCGGCGAGCTGGTCGGATCGCACGGAAACAAAACTCTTTGTCACCAGCGGAGCCAAAAGCGCCATCGCGCGCGCGAGTTGCGATTGGCCCGCGTACTCGAGAGCCGCCTTGTCACGCGCCATGCGCCGGCTGTGGCCGCCGGCCAGCACCAGCCCTTGCAGCGGAGCGCTCATCGACCTCTCCGCGCTGTGGCGACACGACGCTTGCCACCGGACTTGTGGATCAGTCGCACACCACTGATTCGGATCTGGTGCGACAGGGCCTTGCACATGTCGTAGATCGTCAGCGCCGCTACCGTGGCTCCGGTCAGGGCTTCCATCTCTACGCCGGTCTTATGATGCGTCTCAACCCGGCACACAATGCGCAGCTGCCTCGCGGTCGGCCGCGTAATCCTGACCGAGCAGTGCTCGATCGGTAGCGGATGGCAGAAGGGAATGATCTCGGCGGTGCGCTTGACGGCCATGACGGCTGCGAGGATGGCTGTATCGATGACGGCGCCCTTGGCCGTACGCAGGCGCTGCCGACTCAGTACACGGGCGACTTGCGCCGGCAATAGCACGCGGGCCTCGGCTTCGGCAACACGATGGCTGACTGCTTTGGCCCCGACATTCACCATCGTCGGATGCTGCTTGGCATCCACGTGCGTGAGTGTGTGGGCGCGGGGTGTGCGCGACTTGGCGGCCACGTCAGCCGCCGATGTGGTTCATTTCGACCCGCGGCACGGCGCGCGAGTGCAGCGTCACGCGCTGTTCGCTGTAGCGATCAGCGCGACGCTCCCAGAAACCGCGAAGCAGCCCCAGCAATTCCTCGTCAGTCTGTCCGGCGCGCAGCGGTCCGCGCAGATCCAGGCCCTCGGTGGCGAACAGGCAGCCGTAGAGCCGCCCATCCGAGGAGAGCCGGGCGCGCCCGCAATCACCGCAGAAGGGCTGGGTGACCGAGGAGATCAGCCCGATTTCGCCGCCGCCGTCCTGGAACACGTAGCGCCGGGCGACTTCACCGCGGTAGTGTGCGGCCGCCGGCAACAGCGGCCAGCGCGCGCCAATGCGATCGAGCAATTCCTTGGACGGTACGACCTCCTCGGGCTTCCAGTCGTTGCGATTGCCGACGTCCATATATTCGATCAGGCGCACAACCACGTCGGTACCGCGAAAATGCGCGATCAGATCAAGAATCGTGTGATCGTTCAGACCGCGCTGCACGACGGCGTTGACCTTGATTGGCGCGAGTCCGGCTCGTCGGGCCGCATCGATGCCCGCGAGGACCTCCTGTGGGCTACCAAAGCCGCCCGCCATGCGCGCAAATACTGCGGGATCAAGGCTGTCGAGACTGACTGTTACGCGCTGCAGGCCTGCGGCGTGAAGCTCCACCGCGTGCTGCGCGAGCAGCATGCCGTTGGTGGTCAGCGCAATGTCATCGATACCGCGCAGCGAACTTAAGTCTCCGACCAGGTCGGCCAGAGCTGGGCGCAGCAGCGGCTCGCCGCCGGTGATACGCAGCTTGCGCGCGCCCAGCGCTACGAATAACCGCGCGAGCCGCACAATCTCGTCAAACCCGAGACGCTCGGCCGTCTTCAGGAACTGGTAATGCTCATCGTAGCGCTCGCGCGGCATGCAATAAGGACAGCGGAAGTTACAGCGATCGGTCACCGAAATGCGCAAATCCCGAAGCGGGCGATCGAGGCGGTCGCGCGGACCGCCAGCGGGCGGAATGGGGCTGTTTGTGGATTCAGTGGCCATCGGATGTAAGGCTACCAGCGATACAGTCGCGTGACGAAACCCTTCGCAAAGCTTGCGGGCCCTGGCGGTAGTTCGATGAAACCATCGGTCAAAGCCAGCGCCGCGAAGTCCCCCGAGCCATTGGTCGGATTGGGGGTCGCCCACGGCCTGCCCCAGTCATCATGGCTGACGCGCACCGGCACAAAGCCGGTAAGCGCTGGTGTCCACTCCATCGGGGCGGCCAACGCTATCCGCTCCGATTGTTCAGTGCGCACGCCCATCGCGGCATACAGCGCTGGCAGGACATAACGGGACAGGCACACCAGCGTCGAGACAGGGTTACCTGGCAGTGCGAACACCGAGCGTCCTTCGGTCGTGGTGCCAAACCACATCGGGCGACCAGGGCGCTGAGCGACACCATGCAATACACAGTGAACACCCAGCTCTTCGAGGACCTGCGGCACGTAGTCAAAGCGTCCCTTGGAAACGCCACCGGAGAGAATCAGCACTTCGTGGGTGCGCAGGTGCAGGCGCAGTCGCTCGCGCAGCAGCGGCAGATCATCGGGCAGGTGATCATCTGCCACGCGCAGGAATCCACGCTCACGTAGCGCGGCCGCAAGTCCGTAGGCGTTGGAGCGGCGGATCTGATGTGGAGCAATGGGGTCGCCTGGCTCAACCAGTTCATCGCCGGTAGAAACCAGGATAATCGCCGGCTGTCCGCTGACTCGCAGCCGTGCCATGCCTGCGGCTGCCGCCACGGCAATCTCCGGAGCATGAAGCACAGTGCCCGTGGCGAGCAGCAGGGCGCCTTGGAGCTGGTCACTGGCCCGCCGGTGAATATGCTTGCCGGCCGTCAGCAGAGCAGCCGATTCAATACTCGCGATGCCATCCTTGATCGTGACTTGCTCGACCGGAACGACCAAATCGCAGCCCAGAGGCAGTACCGCCCCAGTCATGACTTCAATGCACTGATCGGGCGCCGCCAGGGTTAGCGGTGGCGCGCCGGCACCCTGCATGGCCTGGATCCGGAATTGGTGCAGGCCAGTGCCCGAATGAACGGCAATACCATCCATCGCGACGCGGTCAAACGGCGGCTGGTCGCGCTCCGCATACACGTTTTCACGCAGCACCGCGCCTGCGCACTGCGCGACGGGCAGCGACTCGATGGGCAAGCAGGCCAGATGCTCGCCGATCAGCTGTTCTGCGGAAGCTGGGTCCAATTGGGCCAAGGTCAGTCTGCGTAAAGTGGTCCAGATCTAATAGTAGCGCGCCGGCGGTTCGGCGTCTGAGATCAGGCCTCTGGGAGCTGCGAAAGGGGGTTTTGCCTCTGTTGCACCGGGTGGGCAGGGTCCAGGGGCTTCCGCATATAATCCGCCGCTCCGCGCCCGTAGCTCAGCTGGATAGAGCACCTGGCTTCGAACCAGGTGGTCGGCGGTTCGAATCCGTCCGGGCGCGCCAACTTACACGCATGTAAGGTCTCAGGACTTCGGTAACACCCCAGCAGAGGCTCTTCTGGCCAAAAGCCGCTCGTAAGGGGTTTGCCCGTCGAGGGCTCCGTGAGGCCGATGATAATTGTAATAGTCCTCCCATTCCCGCAGCTTGTCGTTGAACAAGTGGATGTCCTCGGCAATGCCGTTCTTGTCCAGGAGCTGGTAGAACTCCTCTTCGTCAACACGGTGTGAGCGCTCGACCTTCCCGTTCAAGCGAGGCGTTTTGGGCCGGATGTAGATATGGCGGATGTCCTGGCCTTCCAGATGCCAGTGGAAGTTTGACTGGAACTCCGCGCCGTTGTCCGTTTGGATAATGAGCACCCTGAAGGGGAGCCTGCGGATAACCTCATCGACGAAGCTGATGGCCGCCTTCTGGTTGCAGACGTCATAGATCTTGAGAATGCGGATGCGTGTGCAGTCGTCGATCGCTGTAAATTGGTACAGACGCTTTCTGGATCCGGCGATCCGCTCCAGGAATTTCACGTCAATTTGCAGGCGATGGCCTGGTTGCGGCTTCTCGTATCGATGCCAGGGACGCCCTGTAGGCTGACGCTTTACGTTCGCCGGCAACCTACCCATGCCGTAGCGGATCAGGATGCGGTGGACGGTAGAGCGCGCCACATGCATCTTGTGAAAGCGATCGAGGTAGCTGGCAATCCGACCGGCTCCGAAGCGATACCTCTCGCGCAGGTACAGGATCTTGGAGATGACGGTCCGAGGAGTTGTGTTGGGGAAGTGAGATGGGGTTCTGGCCCGATCGCCCAAACCAGCCTCACCGTGACTCTTGTACCTCGCTCTCCACTTGTAGAAGGTTTTGCGAGAGAGACCGTAGTGCCGACAGGTCTGGGCAACAGCTCGAGGCATCTCATCAGCTTGGCGCAGGATCTTCAGACGCCAGGCCACCAATCGGTTCTGTTCGTTCTTGTTCATGGGCTCCTCCTGGGATCGGAAAAGAGCCAGAATGTCACCTTAGATCTGGGACTTCACAGTCACCTATCCAAGAGGTAGGTCAAAATGAATCCGAGGAGCTTCAGGGCTCTGCCACCAAACGTTGTGTATCACGGCGAAGTGAGTTTCAGGCGACTCTCTGCATCCAAAACGACCCTGGCACGCAGGTGGGCATAGTGCGCTGTGAAATGCTGACGGCGCTTAGTTCGTCTGCATGGTGATGCTGCAGGTAGTTCAGCGCGCCGATGATGCGGAAGTCACGATTCAGCGTGAGGAACGCCTCGAGCAG
>JBEKOK010000011.1:0-44237 GCA_049521875.1 Steroidobacteraceae bacterium | reverse complement strand
CAAGAGCGCTTCGTGGCTCACGCGATGCACGCGCATCCATAGCCGCGCCAGCAGCGCGCCAATGGCAAATGACAGCGCATTGCTGAAAAACACGACCCAGCCCAGACCCAGACCGATCGGCGAGGGCAGCCAGGGGCGCGCCTTTGGAAACAGCCGTTCAAGCACCGTGATTCCGGTTCCTATCAAGGCGCCAGCGAGGATCGCGATGCGGGCTGACATCGGCAGGTTGTCGATGCCAGCCGAGAGTATCCGCGCCACGGCCACCCAGACCTGAGTGGCTGGCAGCGGATACTTCTCCAGTGCCGCGACATTGGGAATCATCAGGTACCAGGCCGGCACAATCGCTATCGCTCCAAAGAACACGCCAATCATTTGCGCCAGGAACTGGCGGCGCGGATTGGCCCCGAGCAGATAGCCGCTCTTCAGATCCTGCAGCAGATCGGCAGACCCGGAGGCCGCGTTGGCGCCGATGCCGGCTGAGACCAGGTTATGCGTGGCGTTTCCGGGCGAAATCACTGCGAAAACCAGCTGCATTACCTTGCCCATCGCGCCCAGCGGATTGGTGTCGGTCTCTCCCACGGCGCGGCAGGCGACAATTGCCAGCACAAAAGACATGCCAACGGCGATCAGCCCCGCCCACCAGTGGATATTGAAGGCAATGACCTGCAGCGCCATCAATGCAAGCGCAATCGGCACCAGGCCGATCAGGAGCCAGCGATTGGGGATTTCGATCGCCGCCATGCGCTGCTCAATGTCATTCGTATCAGCGGCCGGGCCGGGTCGGCGCCGCAGCGATTGAAACGCGCGCCCGATGATGCGCCACTCAAAGGCGAGCGCAGTCAGACCCGCGAATACCATCGTCGACGATCCGCCCCATAAGGCCCAGCGCACCGGGTGAAACAGCGTCCCGCCGCCCACCAGCGGAATCGATGAGATGTAACCGGCCACACCGGCATTGGCGGCGTCCAGTGATTGCAGCCACGGTGCGATGAAAAAATATAGTGCGGCTGAGGAGCCAAAAATGGACAGCGAGACACGCAGACCCACCATCATGCCTGCGGCGATCAGCAGCGCGCTTGGCTCGAAGCCAAATGCGACCATCGGCTTTCCATCCAGCAGCCCGAAGCCTTGCGCCGGAATCAGATCGGGTAGATGGATATTGAACAGCCGCTGTCTCATCCAGCTGAAAAAGCGCCCGAGCATCACGAACTGGTCGGCGGCTGTGTTCAGGATGCCGACGACGGCACCGATGAACAGCGAAATCACCAGGGCACGCGCTTTGCGGGCCGCCTCGCCCCCGTGTTCGTGCAGCCCCCGGAGCGTCGTTGCGGCAGCCGTACCGGAGGGAAATGGCAGCTGCTCGCGATTGATCATCTGCCGCTTCATCGGTACGGCCAGCAACACGCCCAGTGCACCGGTGGTAAGCGAAAAGGCGCCAATCACATACCAGGGGTAATGCCGGTGCAGCGGGTCGAGGATCAGCAATCCGCCAAACATCGCGCCGACGGTGCCGACGGTTGCCACACCTGCTGAGGATGCCGTCGCCTGCATGCAGTTGTTCTCGAGTATCGACATCGGGGAGAGGCGGCCACGTGAAATCGAGCGCAAGCCGTTCCAGATCAGGTAAGAGAGCACGCAGGAAGTAATGGCAACGCCGAAGGTCCAGCCGAGCTTTAGAACGGTGTACAGATTGGAGACGGACATCAACATGCCCAGCACCGCGCCCATCGCCACCGCGCGGAAGGTCAGCTGCGGCATCTGATCGCCCTGGTAGACATGCGTGTACCAGTGCCGATCCCTTTGTTCCTGCGTGGGGTCTTCCGGTAGCGCGTCGGCCCCGGCTAGAATTTCGTGCCCAGGCTCCTTAGTATTTGGAATCGCTGACAAGTGGGGTCCTGGCGGAAGGCGGCCACCTCGACGGCTCGCCCGCCGCATTGTGCACGACTGACAGCGCTCAAAGTAGCCTTCCGAGGGAGCAGGGCTCGGACACGGGTTCAGGCGGTGACAGAATCGTCCAACCAGTGCCCGCGAGACCCCGTGTCACCCGCGCTGAAGTACTATCCGCACGCCGTCATTACTGGGGTGAAACGCAGTAACCGCGCGCCAACATGCTTGACGCTAGCCGCGTTTTGGAATCTTCGCGGCGTTCCTTCGCAACTTCTGGCGGGGCGGCGACTTGCCATCCGCAATCAAATCCGCCAGCACATAGGCCGCAGCCGATTTAAAGCGAACTGCATCGCCGTAGGAACGTGCCACCAGCATCGCACCCTCAAGCGCTCCGACCAAAACGCGCGCCCGCTCAGTAGCCGATTCCTTGAATTGAAGCGCGCCAGATTGTCGCCCCTCATCAAGCACGCCAGTCAGCCAGCGTTCATTGGCATCAAAGAACAGCTTCAGTCCTTCTTGCATGGGCTCAGGAAGTGTCGCGTATTCCGCCGCGAGCATGCCACACAGACACATACGCTCATTGCTCATCACGGAATTGTAGAGCTCGACGTATCGTCGCAATTTCTCGCGAGAATCATGGGTCTGCTGGTCGATGGCATTCAGTGCCGCGCCAAACAGGCCCCGATAGCGCTCGATCAGCGCCCGGCCCAGCTCCGCTTTGGAGGCAAAGTGATAATGAAGGCTCGCCTTCGTAACCCCAAGCTTCAGCGCAATGTCTGCGTAGCTGAAGCCGTTATAGCCTCGAGTCTGCGCGAGCTGCTCGGCGACATCGAGAATGGCGGTGGCCGCCGCCGTGGGCGCTGCAGCCCGGAGCGCCAGCGGATTCCGTGTTGATGGGACGGGCATAACCACTTGCTATTTACCTACTAGTAAGTAAACTACCACGCCTGCGGGGTTGGGGCAACGGGGCGGCGATTGCATTTGGAGGGAGCACCGTTCCACACCGCATTCGGCTCATTCAACAGTCTCATTTCCCATCACGAAGGAGATAGCCATGCACAGTCATGAGCAGAAAACAGAGCATAAGTCATTTACGCGACCCGAAGAAGTTCGCGACTTTCCGAACGGCAAGGCCGAGATTCTCAGGGTCGGCGGCGCCGAAGTCGGTCGTCTGGTGTTCAAGCCGGGATGGCGCTGGTCCAACGACGTCAAACCACTGGCCAAGACCGAAAGCTGCGAGGCACCGCATTTTCAGTATCACGTTTCCGGCAAGCTTGGCATCCGCATGGATGACGGGACGGAGTTTATCGCGGGTCCAGGAGATATCACCTCGCTTCCCAAGGGTCACGATGCCTGGGTAGTAGGCGACGAACCCGTGGTGGTAGTCGACTGGTTCGGCGCCAGTAACTACGCCCGGCGGACCTAGCGTCTACGCGGTCGCGGGTGTGACGAGCAAGAGATCCCATGTCGGCGGTGCTTAGCGAAGTACCAGTACAGCGTGAGTTGGATACGAATCGGCTTGCCGATCGAATCGAAAAACCGCCGATGGGAGAATGCGTCACACCCGCTGATCGCGCCGCGACGCGCCATTGACGACAGCCAAATAGCTTTAAGCGACCGCGCCGACCAATCTCGGCCGTGGCCCCCGGACAGTCGTAGCGGCCGGCCGGATCGCACTCATTGCCGCGGCGGTATGTCTGAGAATACTATCGGCGCTTCTTAATCTTCCCAGGTCCGCGTTTCGTCACGATCATCCGGACCCACACGAAGCTGAACTGAAGGCGAATTTATGGCTACCTCAACGCTGAAGAAATTCATGGTTCTTTATCTGGTACCGCCGGACGTCATGGCGAACTGGGCCAAGACCGATCCCGCTGTACGAAAAGACGCCGAACAGAAGATGCAAGGCGACTGGCAGCGCTGGATGGGCGAACACGCGAAAATGTTCTCGATTACGGAGGCGGCTGGAAAGACCAAGGCGGTTACCTCAGGCAGCGTCGCGGACGCCCGCAATGACATCCTGTTGTACTCGTTCGTAGAGGCGGAGAGCCAGGATGTCGCGGCGCAGGCCTTCGCCAGTCACCCACATCTGACGATTCCGCAGTCTTCGATCCAGGTGATGGAAGTTAGACCGCTGGGCCCGATGTAGACTCAAGAACGCAAAGAAATTTCGTGCTCGCTGAAGTATTGCGCCAGAAAGGCGGGATCCTGCTTTTCGGCCGCGAGCGCAACGTACATATCGGGCCGAACCAGATACATGCCATCCCTTGCCAGCCCCGCCTTCGCATAGTCCGCATGCCACGCAAAGGCGTGAAGGGCGACATGGTTGGACTTGCTCCAATTCGTGAGTTCTGCGCTGGCAGTTCCATAGACATGAAGCTGCCATTCGATTGTCCGCAGCGAGTCGAAATTATCAATTAGGGGTGTCGGCGCCCATGGCAGACGGTCGCCGCCTTTGACCTCGCCGGCTTTGCCCTCACTGATCGGGCTGTCCCGGTAGCTAATCGCGATCTGGGATACTGCACTGAACATGTATTCCCGCGCTTTCTCGAACTTGAAGAGTGCGGGCGCGAGGACGGGCACGATGCGGGTTCGGAAAAAATCTGCTACGTGCCCCTGCGCGGTGGCGATTGTGAATCCCTTGTCGGTAGTTGCTACGAGCTTCCGCGCAAAGGCCCGCCGCTCAATCTCATACGTGTCAAGAAGGCTGTCCGCGGCATGTCCGGTCAGTGCGGCCTTCAGCTTCCATGCCAGATTGATCGCGTCACCAATACCGGTGTTCATGCCCTGACCTCCCGCGGGACTGTGAATGTGCGCCGCGTCGCCCAGCAGGAAGGTACGGCCCTTGCGAAAGTGCTCTGCGACACGATGATGCACATGATAGGTCGAGAACCAGTTGACCTTTTTAACATCCACTTTCATGTGCCCGCGAGCGCGGTCGCTGACATCCTCAAATTTTAGGCCTTCTGCATTGGCGGCCCGCTCGCCTCGCACCGTCCCAACGAGCCGCGCTCGGCCGTGGCCCTTCAATGGAAATATCATGAGGAAATCGGCCTCGTCGAGATCAACGTGCAGCTCCCCGTCCATTGCTGGCCCGGTAGCCTCGACGTCTGCGACGTAAAAGAGCTGCTCGTAGGTACCACCGGAGAACCCAATTCCCAAAGTCGTCCGCGCGACCGAGCGCGCGCCGTCGCAGCCAGCCAGGAACTTTGCTTCGCAGGTCTCGGTTTCTCCGCGCTGATTGCGCAGGGTCGCGACGACATGATCGCCAGTCTCACTGAAGCCTAAGAGTTCTGTATTGCGTTCCACCGCGGTGCCGAGTGCCTCCACACGTTCAACCAAGAGGCGCTCATGCTGGTCCTGCGGATATACAAATGGGCCGTAGGGTGTCAGGCCTTCGGTGATCGTCTCGAACGATATCCGGGCCTCGCTCTTGCCCTTGACCCAGAGGTTGATGGCCGGGACCCTGTGCCCCTGCCGCAAGACCTCGTCGGTCAGGTCAAGCTGGCGGTACAGCTCCAGCGTACGCGCCTGGACGGCAAGGGCGCGTGAGGTCGTGCCTGGCCCTGCCGCCTTGTCGACAATACGGATGCTGACACCCTGCTTGATGAGCCAGAGGGCCAGCACCAGTCCGGTAGGGCCCGCGCCGACGATCAAGACATCGCTATGAGTCACCAGAATTTTCCTTTGCGCTTCGTTGGTGGTTCATCACTCCGCCGCACCGTCCCCGCGGCTGCACTGTCGAATCGTCAGACCGCAATCAGTCGGGCAATCTCAATCACCCGATCCAATGGCAGATTAAATCTATCGACAACCTTGACGGCGTTGCGGTACAAGAACGCAAATAACTGCAACCTTGCGCGCGAAAGCAGGGCGCTGCCTTTTTTTGGCACTACCAGGTCGCGGCTGCCAAAATACAAAGCGTGATCCAGATCAATTGACGGATCCAATCCGTGAATCCGCTTCAATGCAGCGCTCAGATCTGGAATCTCGACAAAACCAAAGTGCATCGTGATTTGCCAAATACCCTCGGCAATGAGACTCACGTCAGTCCGCTCCTCCGGGGCGGCCCGCGGAGTTTCCTCAAATACAACGTGCAGGGCGATAACGCTCCGGTACAGCGCGCCCATGTGGCGCACGTGGTCTACGAGCAGTGGCGGCACACTCTGCGACGCTCGCGTCAGGAATACGGCAGTCCCCGGCACGCGAGGAATATGATTGGCCTCCAGCTCCGCGGCGAATTGCTCCGTGGACAGTGCGGCTTGCGACAGACTCCTGCGCACCGCCTCGATGCCTGAGCGCCAGATCAGCATCAGCGCGAAGAGCAGTAAACCGAGAGACAAGGGAAGCCAGCCACCATCGGCGATCTTCAGTAGATTGGCGCCAAAGAACGCCATGTCCACGATAAGAAACAGACCGCCGACGAGTGCAGCGAGCGAACCGGACCAACCCCAGACCCTGCGCATCGCCATGTAGAGCAGGCCGGTCGTCAACATCATTGTGGTCGAAACTGCCGTGCCATAGGCTCCCGCCAGGCGATCGGAGCTACCAAAGCCAAACGTGATCGCAACGGTGGCAATCATCATGAGCCAATTGACTGCCGGCACGTAGATTTGCCCATAGACTTTGTCAGAGGTCTGGCGAATGGCGACCGCTGGCAGCCATCCAAGCTGCATCGCCTGGCGAGTCATGGAGAACGCACCGGTGATAATCGACTGGCTGGCGATGATGGTCGCTATCGTGGCTAGGACGACCAAAGGGTAGATCGCCCAGGTCGGCGCCAATTGAAAGAAGGGATTGCCTTGCAGCGCCCCGCCGCTGAGCATCAGACCGGTCTGACCCGCATAGCTGGCCAGCAGCGCCGGAAGCACGATTAGAAACCAGGACCAACGGATCGGCTGCTTCCCGAAGTGACCCATGTCGGCATACAAGGCTTCCCCGCCGGTGATGCACAGGAACACTCCGCCCAGCACGAGCCACCCGACTGCACCGCTGTCTGTGAGGTAAGAAATCGCATACATCGGATTGATCGCCACGAGCACGCGCGGATGCTGCGTGATGCCGCAGACGCCCATCACGGCGATTACGACGAACCAGATGAGCATAATCGGTCCAAAGGCCCGGCCAATGCGGTCTGTACCCAACTGCTGTACCGCGAACAGAGACACCAGGATCAGCAGCGCCGCCGGCAGCACAAAGGCTTTGAGAGACGGCGTCACAGCGTTCACGCCCTCGAGCGCACTCAGTACCGAGATTGCGGGGGTGATGGCACCATCCCCGTAGATCAGCGCGGCGCCGAGCAGGCCCATGCATGCGAGCACCTTTGTGCCCTTCTTAAATGAGTTCGCGCCTACCAACGACATCAGCGCAAGAATTCCGCCTTCGCCGTTATTGTCCGCACGCATCACGAACAGGCAATACTTGATCGAAATCGTGATCAGCAATGTCCAAACTATCAGCGACAGCACACCGAGCGCGCTCGCCGGGGTAAAGCGACCGCCAGTGGCCTGGACCACAGTCTGCAAGGTATAGAGCGGACTGGTCCCAAGATCCCCGAACACGACCCCTAGGGCTGACAGCGCCGCCCACCCGAGCGGCGGCGTGCGGGGAGACAACGACTTCAGATCGGCATTCATCGCCTGCCATCTTAGCTTGCGCGCCTGCGCTGCGCCGCGACACAGCGGAAACGGTTAAACTCGCATCCGGCCACAGAGACGTGGTTTGGCGGGACTTGGGGTCACGCCATTGCCTCCTGTAGACAGCTCCACCGAGGTGCACCGTGCGAATCTATCGGCTAGTGAGCAGCGCCGCCGTAGGCATGCTGGCTGTAATCGCCGTCGGCTGCGCAACAACCGCCCAGCCATCGTCGTCCACAACGATTCTGGATAATCTGACCAAGGTCGAGAACCTTCCGGGAAAAGCGGCCTGCTTTTGGAAGTCGAGCTTTCAGGGAGACTGGACCGTTTTGAATGACTCGACGCTGATCGTCCATGCGCCGCTGTCGAAAGACGCGTATGCGATCAAGTTGTTCGAGCCGGTCTTTAGCCTCAGCTTCAAGCAGGCCCTCGGTTTCGAAGACCGGGAGCGCACGGGCCAGATCTGCAATAATGGCAACGACTATCTGCAAGTCCCTGGCAGCGAACCCTCGCAGGTGCCGATCGTTGCGGTTCACAAGCTGACTGCGGACGAGGAAGACCAACTGCTGCAGGCCGCTGGAAAGCCCATACCGCATCGCAAGAGCGCCGATCAGCCCGCACCGGCCAAGAATTGAATTCGAGCTTACTGCAAGCCCGATGAGCCGCCCACTTTGAATGCTCGTTGGCTGACCTGAATTGCGAAAGTAGCTCTAGCGTCCGGTCCACTTGGGTGAACGCTTTTCGCTGAACGCCCGGGCGCCCTCTTTCAAGTCGTCCGAGCGGATCACGCGTTGCACGGCATCGAGTGCATCGTGCAACTCAAAGGCCTGGTTCTCCGGCACCATCTCGCTGTGCCGCAAGAGCTGCTTGATCGCAGGGAACAGCAGCGGCGGCCCGTCGGCGAGCATTCTGGCGATCTCGCGCGCCTTAGCCAGCGCCATACCACGCGGCACGACGTGGTTCGCCAGCCCCCAGTGCTTGGCCTCGGTCGCATCCATCCAGCGGCCAGTCATCAGGAACTCGACTGCGACATGGTAGGGAATGCGCCGGCGCAGCTTGATGACACCGGCATCGGGCAGAATCGCCACCTTGATCTCGGGCAGCGAGAATTGTGCATGCTCCTCCATCACGATGATGTCGGTGCCGAGCACTATCTCGAAGCCGCCGCCGCAGGCGATGCCATTGACCGCGGCGATAACTGGCTTGTCGAGATTGCGCGGATAGTTGAGGCCAGCAAATCCGCCCACGCCCCAGTCGGCATCTGAGGCCTCGCCGCCGGCCGCAGCCTTGAGATCCCAACCGGCGGAAAAGAACTTCTCGCCGGCGCCGGTGATGATCGCAACGCGCAGCGCCGGATCGTTACGAAATTCCGTGACGACCTCATTCAGCCGCCGGCTGGTGGCGAGGTCGATCGCGTTGGCCTTGGGCCGATCAATCAGGATCTCGAGGACGCCCTCGTTACGGCTGAGCTTTACGGACTCTGACATGATTATTCTCCAGAAATTCTGATCAATGCATCAACGGCCACGGCCCCGCGGCCCGCGGGCCGCACGATCACCGGGTTCACGTCCAGTTCTAGCAGCGAGCCCAGGTTTGCATTCGCATAGCGCGCCACGGACAGGATCAACTCCGTAAGTGCCGCGACATCGGCCTGCGCGCGGCCTCGAAATCCCTGCAACAGTGGCGCGCTATGGAGCTGCGCGAGCGCAGCGCCCACAGAGGCTGCCGTGTAGGGGGGCAGCAGCGTCACGCTGTCCCTGAGCAGCTCGGTCAGCACGCCACCGGCGCCGAGCACCAGCGTCAGTCCGAACTGCGGATCGATCACGGCGCCGACCAGCACTTCCATCACGCCATCATCGATCATCTGTTCGACAAGCACGGTATCCGAAAGCGCAGCGAGGTGACTTGCAGCAGCGGCGGCCTGCGCCTTGTCACGCACGTTCAGGATGACGCCACCGGCATCGGACTTGTGCGCCAGCTGCCCGCTCACCGCCTTGAGCACGACTGGAAAACCCATTGCCTGCGCGGTGTCGGCCGCCGCCGCGACCGGCACCGTGCGCGACTCGGGGACACGGACGCCAAATGCCGCCAGTGCCGCCTTGCCTTCGGGTTCACTGAGCGTGCGTACCGCGCTTTTGCCGGTGCTTTTCGGAATCGCGAGCTCGACGGCTGCGCCTTGCTGCCAGCGCTCGCCCGCCGCACCGGCGAGGCTCAAGGCTTCGAGCGCCTCGCGCTGGCCCTGCAGCGGCACGACGCCGGCTTCGAGGCACAGCTTGCGCGTTCCGGGCGAGATGGTTTCTGGCAGCGAGGCGATCAGCGCGGCGCGCGTGGGGGTTCCCTGTGCTGCGCCGATGAATTCCTCGATCGCGCCCATGAACGCCGCGACATCCGCCTTCTGCTCAGGCGGATTGTCGAGCATGAACCCGACCGCATCGTAGCCGGCGCGCAGCACCGAGCTGAACATCGCGCGCATCGCCGGGCGGGCAAACCAAATGTAGGTATGGAAATCAAACGGGTTGGCAATCGTGACCCGTTCACCAACGATGCCCGCCAGTTCCCGCGCCGTTGCCGGCGGCACCGCCGGGAAGCTTAAGTTCAGCGGCTGGGCCAGATCCGCCGTCATCGCCATGTCGCCACCCGAGGCGCCCATGACGAGCACGCGCCGGCCGTTGAGCGGTCCACCGCAATGCATGAGCTTGAGCGTCTCGCACAGCGTGGCCAGCGTATCGCAGCGTGCGATGCCGGCCTGGCGGCAGAAAGCATCAAATACCGAGTCGGCGCCGGCGAGCGCGCCGGTATGACTCTGCGCAGTGCGTGCCGCGGCGGCAGTGCGACCGCTCTTGATCAGCGCGATCGGCTTGCCAGCGGCGCGCGCGCGGGCCGCGGCCCGCGCGAAACGCTTGGGATTCTTTATCCCCTCGACGTAGACGCCAAAGGCGCTGACCCGATCCTCATCGACGAGCATCTCGATCAGATCCTCGACCGCGAGTCGCGTCTGGTTACCGACGGTGAACAGGTAGCCGATCGGGAGGGAGCGGTCGTTGAACATCAGCGTCAGCGCAATCGTGCCGCTCTGGCAGATCAGCGCGACGCCGCGCTCCGGGCTCTCGCCCACCACCTGGTCGGGCCAGAGCGCGACCCGGTCGAAGAAATTGACGAAGCCGTAGCAATTGGGGCCGATGAACGGCACCTCACCGGTCTGGGCCTCGAGCTCGGCCGTCAGCGCGGCGCCTGCTGGCGTGCCGGTTTCCGAAAAGCCCGAGGCGAAGCAGACGAAGCCGCCGACGCCGCGCGCGCTCAAGGCCGCCGCGCTGCTGACCGCCTCGGCCTTGGGCGCCGCGATGAACGCCGCATCCGGCGCGCCGGGCAGCTCCGCGACACTGCGGTAGTAGCGGGTGCTGGCGGTGTCGGGGCGGCTCGGGTGCACGCGCCACACCTCGCCCTGATAGCCGATGGCGCGGCTGCCGGCGGCGACCGGATCGCACCACGTGCCGCCGATCAGCGCGATGCTACGCGGCCTGAGCAGCCGCTCGAGCCGCCGGTCCATGTCAGGGACGACTCCGCAGCTCGATTGCGCGCGAGCCCGGAGCGGCCACGGGCAGCGGCGCGCTCATCGCGCGCAGCTGCTCGATGGCCGCCGCGATCTCGGGCGGAAACGCCACGGCCCGCGGCTCTGGATTCTGGCAGACATGCAGCAGCATGAATTCGCAGCTGGCTACCGGATCAGAAAAACGTGCGGTGTACATCTCAAGTGCGGCATGGATGCGCTTGCGATCAGCGGCGAGGATACGCACCTGCACATCAAGCGCGTCGCTCTGCTTGACCTCATGCAGGAAGTGCAGGTGCATCTCGAGCGTGTAGAGCGTGCAGCCGGTCGCTTTGCGATAGCTCTCATCGAGACCCACGCGATCCATCAGCGCATCGACGGCGCTGCTGAAGATGACGGTGTAGTAGCCATCGCGCAGATGACCGTTGTAGTCAATCCACTGCGGCGACACTGCGGTGTCGTAGATCTTCACGCCTGCCATGACTGCAGCGTACCGTGAATTGCAGCTTCAGCGCAGCTTCAGGCGTTCGCGAGCCTCGGCCGGTGAGGCTATCTTGGCACCCATGGCCTCGATGATGGTGCGGGCGCGCGTGACCAGCTGGGCGTTGCTCGCGTACACGCCGCGGCTCAGGTACAGGTTGTCCTCGAGACCCACGCGCACGTTGCCGCCGAGCAGGATTGACTGTGCGACCCAGGGCATCTGCATGCGGCTGATCGCGAAGGAAGTCCAGATGGCGTTGGCGGGCATCGTGTTGACCATCGCCAGCAAGTGACCGGTGTCGGCAGGCACGCCCCAGGGAATGCCACAGCACAGCTGGATCATCGCCGGGTCATCGATCAGTCCTTCCTTGATCAGTTGCCGCACGAACCAGAGGTTGCCGGTGTCGAAGATTTCCAGTTCCGGCTTGACGCCCAGGTCCCGCAGGATCGCCGTGCCCTTGCGCAGATAGTTGGGAGTGGAGACATAGGCGCGGTTGCCATCGCCGAAATTGAGGCTGCCGCAGTCGAGCGTCGCGATCTCGGGCCGGAACTTGCCTTCGGCGCACAGCTCGATCACATGGCGCATGCGTTCTTCCTGGCTGACGAAGTCGGTGCCCGGTGCCGGCGTGTCGGCCATGCCGTTGTCGCCGACATAGATGTAGCCGCCCATGCCGCAGGTCACGTTGACGATGACATCGACGCCGCTGGCGCGGATGTGCTCGATCACGGAGCGGTAGTGCCTGGTCGCCATGCTGAAGGCGCCGGTTTCGGGATCACGCACGTGGATATGAACGATGGCAGCGCCAGCCTTCGCCGCTTCCACCGCCGTGGCGGCGATCTGCTCCGGCGTGACCGCGCAGTGGGGGCTCTTGGTGACCTTGGTGTCATCGCCGGTCGTACCGCTAGGGTGCTAGCCAAGCCATGATTCCACCGCGCCTGCGTCAGGCCTTCGGCCAGACCCGTTACCGGATCCAGTCCCCGGCCGGCTCTTTTGTGCTCGAGATCGGGCGCCGCTCACCCGCGCTGGCGCTCTGGCTCCGCCACAGGGGACAGGCCGGCAGCGTGCTGGTCACGGCCTGGAATCCGGCCGGGCAGCGGCGCAGCCTGGCGGCCAACCGCGCCGCCGAGAAACGCTTCCAGCAGCGGTTACGTGTCTGGGGTATCAAAGGCTGGCCGGCGGTGGCCCAGGATCCCAAGGGATTGTGGCCAGATGAGCGCGGCATGCTGCTTTTTGGGGTCCCGGAAGCGCTTGCCAGGGATCTTGGTCGGGCGCTCGGGCAGAAGGCCGTTCTTTTCGTGGGCGCCGATGCCGTACCGCGCCTGCTGTGGCTCTAGAGATGCCCCGTCGGCACGTAGTGATCCACCAGCAGCGCGAGGAACAGCCACATCAGGTAGCTGATCGAGTAGCGGAACACGCGCATCGGCAGGTCATCGCGCCGCGTGACCTTGAGCATCACCGAGTACCACACGAAGCGGGCATTCAGCGCCAGCACCGCCACCAGGTAGATCAGCCCGCACATGTGGGTCAGGAATGGCAGCAACGTGACCAGCACCAGGATCACCGTGTAGAGCATCACGTGCAGGCGCGTGAACTCCACGCCGTGCGTGACCGGCAGCATCGGAATGTCGGCACGGGCGTATTCATTGCGCCGTGCAATCGCCAGCGCCCAGAAGTGCGGTGGCGTCCAGGCAAAGATGATCAGGAACAGCAGTAGCGCATGCGGATCAATCGTATTGGTGACCGCGGCCCATCCGAGCACCGGCGGCGCGGCACCAGCGGCACCTCCGATAACGATGTTCTGCGGCGTCGCGCGCTTGAGCCAGGCCGTATAGACGATCGCATAGCCGATCAATGAGCCAAAGGTCAGCAGCGCCGTCAGCGTATTGACGAACAGCACCAGCAACAGCATCGAGAGGCAACCGAGCACCACGGCGAACGCCAGCGCGTGGGTGTAGTCGAGGTGGCCGCTCGGCAGTGGCCGGCGCTTGGTGCGGGCCATGCGTGCATCGATGCGCCGATCCAGCACATGGTTGATCGCGGCGGCCGAGCCCGCTGCCAAGGCGATTCCGAGGTTGCCGAAGATCAGCGCCTGGAGCGGGGGCAGGCCCGGGGATGCCAGCAGTGTCCCGACGATGGCGGTCAGCACGATCAGTGCGACCACCTTGGGCTTGGTCAGCTCCAGATAATCGCGCCAGTGATTGCCCGCCAGTGGCTCGGCCTGCGGCTGGCTGTTCATCGCGCCGGCCTGAGCGTGCAGTTGAGCGCCACGGTCGCCAGCAGCAGCAGCGCGGCTCCGGCGTTGTGCGCTGTAGCCAGCCACAGCGGGAAGCCGCGCGCAACCATGGCGATGCCGATACACAGCTGCAGAGCCAGCGCACACAGCACCAGGAACGCCGAGGTGTGGGCCGCCGGCTGGACGCGCGAGCGCAGCGCGGTCAGCGCGGCGCCTACCAGCGCCAGGCTCGCGATCAGCGCGCCAAACCGATGCGTGAAGTGAATGGCAATCCGCGCCGGCAGGTCCAGGACCCCGCCCTGGTAATTCTGGCCCAGGCCTCGCCACGGGACGAAGGCATCGCGGAAGTCCGCATGTGGCCACCATTGGTTCTGGCAGGTTGGCAGATCAGGGCAGGCGGTCGCGGCGTAGTTGCTGCTGGTCCAGCCGCCGAGGGCGATCTGCAACGCGAGGACCGCAAGCCCAATCCCGGCCATCAGCCGCGCCCGCTCGATCACGTTTGCGAACAGCGGCACGACGTTTTTCCAGACGCGGTTCTGGCTTCCGGCGAGCCGCAGGACCAGCCACCACAGCGCGGCCAGTGTCGTCATGCCGAGCAGCAGATGCAGCGTCACGACCAGCGGGTTGAGCCGCCAGGTGACGGTCAGCATGCCGAGCACGGCCTGCACGATCACGAGCGCAAGCAGCCCTATGCCGTAGCCTGGGCCCACAGGGAGCTGGCGGCGCCATAGTATCCCTAATGCAGCAATAAGGACTATTAATAGCGTGAATGTTCCAACAGCGTAACGATGAATCATCTCGCGCCAGGCCTTTCCGGCCTCGACGACGGTGCTGGCGGTCAGCGCATGATCCTGCTGGGCGCCCGTGGGCGTCAGGTGTCCGTAGCAGCCCGGCCAGTCCGGGCAGCCTAAACCCGCATCGGAAAGACGCACGTAGGCGCCGAGCACCACAATCGCAAAGCACAGCAGCAGCGCAACGCTCGCGAGCAGGCGGATCCAGAGGGTGCGTGACATGGGTGCGGGGAGATTTCAGCCGATGTGTGAGAGATCCAGGAGCCGCTGCAGATCCTGGCGCAGACCCTTGGGGTTGGCCTGCGAATCGTAGCGCATCATCAGATTGCCCAGCGGATCGACGATGAAAATCATCTGGCTCTGGCGCTCGGCCGGGAAGCTCCCCAGCAGGGCAGCGGCCTCCGGTGTGCCGGCATCGAGCCTTATCAGGCCCTGGTGCTCCCGGCTCAGGTAATCCGCATCGCAACAGTCCGGGCCAGCGAGCAACACGCGCTGGACCCGCTCGGTGAGCTTGCCCAGGGAGAGCCAGGTCTGGCGTGCCGTGACGAGTGCGCTCTGGCAGCTGGCCTCGCACGGACCGATGGCGATCACGAGCAGCGACCACTTGCCCTGGAGGGCCTGGGCACCGGGCACCCCGGTCAACGGCAGTGCGCGCACCGGCTCGATCAGCTGGCCGTGATTGGTGTGGCCGGCCGGCCGCCAGCCCGAAGCATAGTAGAGCCAGAAAGCGCAGCCGAGCGGCGCAACGAAGGCAATGCCGAGCCAGACCAACGGGGCGCGCAAGCCGCGGCGCGCGGGTGGCGAGTCGTTCATGGCAGCGTCCGTGGCTTGAGATTCAGGACAACAAACAGCACCAGCGCCAGCAGCGCAAAAGCCCACCACTGGATCGCGTAGCCGATATGGCGCAGCGGCGGGAACTGGGCGCTGGCACTTTTCCACTGGCGCACGAATCCGTTGGGCTCATCGGCGCCGAGCAGGATCTGGCGCGCCTCGATGGGCTCCCCCAGCGCCGTGGCCAGCTCGGCGCTGGTCGGGAAGCTGGTGCGCTTGGGCCATGCAGCTCCCGCCTCCGGCGGCGCACGCCCGATGGCAATGCCGGTGACCGGCAGTTCATCGACGCGGCCGACCAGGCGCTGCGATTGCGCCCCATCAACCGACACGTCTGGCAGCGTATTGCGGCTGCCTGCAGGCAACGGCAGCCAGCCGCGATTGACCAGCAGCAGCCGGCCATCATCGAGGCGGAATGGGCTCAGCACCTGGTAGCCGATGCGTCCGGCATCGGTCATGTTATCGAGCAGGAACTGATGAGCCGGTTCGTAGTGGCCCCGAAAGCGCACCTGCTGGTAGCGCGGCACGGCACCCACGGCACGCGGTCCCAGATCCGTGGTCTGCAATGCACCGAGGTCAAAGGCGCTCTGTTGCAGGCGTTTCTCGGCCGCGCGATGCAGCTGCCAGCGCCCCAGCTGTGTGAACAGCAGCACGGCGGCCAGTGTCAGCAGCGCCAACCACCAGGGGGCTCGAAGCTCCCGGCTTCCAAAACCGATACGCAACACGTGCAGGGGTGCTCCGAGCTCCGGTAGCGGCCGGAAGCGCTCATAAAGGGGCGCGCATTTTGCCGTCCAGCGCCCTCGGAAGTACAGCCTCGAGAGCCGCCGATCCTCGGGCCGGCAATACGCCCGCATCACGCCGCTTGCGAGGTCCGCTACACTGGGCGCCCGGTACCGGAAGATCCCAGGAACAGCTCGTGGAAGGCATTCGGGTTATCGTCATTCTCGCGCTGCTCGCAATCGTCTGGAGCCTTGGCACAGCGCTGTTTCACCTGTCCCGTCCGGGCGGGGACTCGAAGAAAATGGTCCGGGCGCTGACGCTGCGGGTCGGCCTGTCACTCGCCCTGTTCCTGCTGCTGATGCTCGCCTGGCGCGCCGGCCTGATCGAGCCCCATGGCGTCGGCCGCTGAGGCGGGCGCAGCGCAGCGTACCGTTGGACTGAGCTGCGCGCTGCTGGGCGCGGTCGGCTTTGCCTTCAAATCTATCCTGGTCAAGGCCGCCTATCGCTACGGCGTCGATGCCGAAACCTTCCTCGCGCTGCGCATGCTGTATGCGCTGCCGTGGCTCGTGCTGATGGGCATCGCCGCGGCGCGCCGCGATGCGCTCAGGCTGAGGCGCCTCGATCTGCTCGGGCTGGCGCTGCTCGGGCTCTTCGGCTACTACGGGTCCAGTTATCTCGATTACCTCGGGCTCAAGTACATCACAGCGTCCCTGGAGCGCGTGATCCTGTTCATCTATCCGACGCTCGTGGTGCTCTACTCAGCGCTGCAGCAGCGCCGGGCCCCGAGCGCGCGGCTGCTGGCTGCACTCGCGCTGTGTTACGGCGGCGTCGCGCTCGCGGTCATCGAGAATTTGCATCTTGGCGGCGCGCACCTGCTGCTCGGCAGCGCCCTCGTGTTCGCAAGCGCCGTTTGTTATGCGGCCTACCTGATCGGCAACGGCACTATCGTCGGGCGCTTAGGCTCAACGCGCGTCACGGCGTGGGCCACCGGCTGCGCCTGCGTGCTGGCACTGTTGCAGATGCTGGTGATGCGCGGACCGGCGGCGCTGTTCGCACAGGTGTGGCAGGTGCAGCTGCTGGCACTCGCCCTCAGCATCTTCGCCACCGTGCTGCCGATCTGGCTCATTGCCGAGGCGATCCGGCGGCTGGGTGCCGGGCCGACCGCGGTCATCGGTTCGCTGGGTCCGATCATCACCGTCGCGCTCGCAGTCGTGTTTCTGGGCGAAGCAATCGGGGTGCTGCAGCTGATCGGCGCCATCGCCGTCATCGCCGGTGTGCGCCTCGTCAGCAGCGGAGCGGTCTGATGCGCTGGCCCACAGCATCAGATTGCGAATAAGGTGCGGGCCATGACCACGATGCCTGCATCATTGAGAAGCGCCGGGTCCGAGACGCGCCAACCGGCTTTCCGTATCCTGCTGCTGGCATTGTTGCTGGCCTGGGGCGTGGCGCTGTTTGCCCGCAGCTACTGGACACCCGATGAGCCGCGCGAAGCGGCGCTCGCGGCGTCGATGCTCGGTGGCCCGCTGGCGCTGCCGCAGCTGGCCGGCGTCACGTTCGCCGAAAAGCCGCCGCTGACCTACTGGCTCGCGGCCGCCTCAATGCACCTGTTCGGTGACAGTCCGGCCGCCGCCCGCCTGCCGCTGCTGTTGTACGCGCTGCTCGGTGTGTTGGCGATCGGGCGGCTGGGTCGCGCCGCCGGAGGTCGCGCGACCGGCCATGCCGCGGCCGCCATCTTCGCGACGGCGCTGCTCGCCTTCCAGGTGCAGGTCTGGCTCGAGTGCGATGCGTTGCTGCTCTGTGGGGTGTGCGTGGCCCTGTGTGGTGGCTACCTGGGCCTTGCGGCGCGCAGTCCGCGCCAGCGCTGTGTCTGGTATCTGCTGCTGCACGCCGGATTGACGCTCGCGTTCTTCGCCAAGAACTTTGCCGGCTGGCTGGTGCCGCTGACAGCGCTCGCTACTTTTATCATCTGGCAGCGGCGCTGGCGCGAGCTGCTGCGCTGGGAGCTCTGGATAGGCGCGCTCGTGCCGCTGCTGGCGATCGCCGCCTGGGTGAATGCGGTCGCGCATGGCCCACAGGGCGCCGCGGCACTTCGCATCCTGTTCTGGGACAATCTCGTCGGACGCGCGCTGCCAGTCGCGGCGCCCACGCCGTATGCCTACGCGCTCGCGCATCGCAATGCGCCGGGCAAATACCTGAGCGAGCTGCTCATCGATCTGCTGCCGTGGAGCGCGCTGCTGCTGTGTGCGCTGGGGCGCGTCGGCCGAACAGTTGCGAGTCGCGTGGCACTGCCAGGCCCATGGCGCTTCGCGCTGTGCGCGAGCGTCCCGGCGCTGCTGATCCTGTCACTGGCAGCGACGGCACGCAGCATCTATGCCGCCCCGTGCGTGCCGGGGCTCGCGCTGCTGTGCGCGCTGTGGTTAACCGCCGATGGCGCCGCCCGCGCGGCGCGCCTGGCGCTTATCGTCAGCCGCGTGCTGATCGCGCTGCTCGCCGCGGCACTGACGCTGCTGTCGCTCGAACTGCTGCAGCTCAAGGCGCCGGTGCCCTTAGGCCTGTGCGGCTTTAGCGCGGTGGTTGCCTTCGGGATCTTTCTGGCGCTGCTGTTGCACTGGGATCAGCGCGATCGCGAGCCGGCGGCGGCATTGACACTGCAGGCCGCTGCGTTCGCCTTGCTGCTGGCGGTGGGCACGCTGGCGCCGCTGCGGGTCTTTGATCGCAGCCAGGATCTGCTGCACGTGGCACGCGCGGTGAGCTCGGCAAGTGCCGGCGGCCCGCTGCTGTTGTGGCGACCGGATGAGACGACGCTGGCCTGGGCGCAACTGTACCTGCCGCCCGCGCAGTGGCGCGCGCTTCGCAACGAGCAGCCCGATGTGGATTCGCAGCTTGCTGCAGCGGTGCGAGCGGATACGGCACTGGAAATTCTGGTGCAGGTGCCGGCGCCGTCCTGGAAAGTCCATGACTGGCAGGCCTACCTGCGCGATGGCTCGATGCCTACGCCGGCGCCCAGTGCCATCGCCATTGCGCCGGCACTGCAGGCCGCCGGCCTCAAGGCACTGGCTGTGATCGAGCGACCCGGCGGTCGCCGCTATCTGCTGTTGCGGCGTGGCGCGGGCTGATCAGCGCGGCCACAGCCAGCCGAACATCCCGGCGGTCAGCAGCGCGTACAGCAGGCCATCGAGCAGCGTGCGCAGGGTCATCGCCCAGGAGCGGCCATACCAGATCGACTGCTGCACGAGCGCCGCGGAGTAGCCGAGGAAGGCGGTGGTACCGACGATCTGGAACACGCGCGGATAATCCGTGCCTATCGGCAGCACGCTCTCGGCGACATAGCCGGCAAACACCGAGATCACGAGGCTGTAGAGGAACCACTGCAGCAGCTGCGGGCCGATTTTCATCACGCCGGATGGCCGCACGGTGAAGAACATCACCGGGCCCGACTGGTGCAGGCGTTTGTATTCGGGGGTGCGCATGTCCGCCATGCTCGCCGGCCGCGGCACCATGTAATCCCCGGGCGTCAGGCCAAAGGGCCGGAGCGCGGCCATGAAGGATTCCTGGTCGGCAACGCCGCGGTAATCCCCTTTGTGCCACGGGGTCACCATATGGATCACGGAGCTGACCAGGTAGACGGCCACTGCCGATAGCAGGATCGGCAGCCAAAGCGCAAACAGTGCAGTCATGACGCATTCCCCTTTTGTTGTTCGAGGGGCGGCCCGTCATAGAAGGCCTGGGCCCCGTGTACCGCAGCACCGTCCGGCACCAGAGCGCGCCGCGACGGCCTTTCCGATTAGCGCTAGATCCAGTAAACGAACACGAACAGGCCGAGCCAGACGACGTCGACGAAGTGCCAGTACCAGGCCACGGCCTCGAAGGCGAAATGCCGCTGGGGCGTGAAATGCCCGCGCAGCGTCCGCAGCCAGATCACCGTCAGCATGATCGCGCCGATTGTGACGTGCAGGCCGTGGAAGCCGGTCAGCATGAAGAAGGTCGAACCGTAGATGCCGGTGCCGAGCGTCAGGCCCTTCTCGGTGAAGGCCTCGGCGTACTCGCGGGCCTGCAGGAAGACGAAACTGAAGCCGAGCAGGAAAGTGAGCGCGAGGAATAATTTCAGCACGCCGCGGTGACCGGCCCGCAGCGCATGGTGCGCGATCGTGATCGTGACGCCGCTGCTGAGCAGGATCAGCGTGTTGATCGCCGGGACGCCGAACGCCGGGATGGTTTCGAAGGTGCCATCGGCGCGCGGCCCCAGGTGCGCCGGGCCGTTGGTCGGCCAGCCGGCGCTGTAGTGCGGCCACAGCAGCAGCTTGTTGAAGACCTTGACGCCCTCGCCGCCGACCCATGGCACCGAGAGTGTGCGGGCGTAAAAGAGCGCGCCGAAGAAGGCGGCGAAGAACATGACTTCCGAGAAGATGAACCAGATCATGCCCATGCGGAATGAGCGGTCGACATCCATGTTGTAGATGCCGCGCTGGTTTTCATCGATGACGGTCGAGAACCAGCCAAAGAACATGTAGATCAGGATCGCGGCGCCCGGAATGAACGCCCAGCCGCCGGCCCAGCCGTTGAGGATCGAGGCGAAGCCCAGCATCAGGCAGAACAGCGCCACCGAGCCGATGATCGGCCACTGCGTGCCGTGCGGTATGTAGTACTTGGCGGGGTTAGCCGGGGCGTGTTCCATCGTAATCGGTTCCTTTGCGCATGAGCCGCCGGGTGATTCTCGCACTCCCGGTGGCCGTGAGTCCTTATTTCAGATCGTAGAAGGTGTAGCTGAGCGTGACGCGATCAAGGTAGGCCGGCAGCGTCGGATCGACATAGAAGCGGACCGGCATTTCGCGCTGCTCACCGGTCAGGAACTTCTGCGGTGTGAAGCAGAAGCACTCGGTCTTGTGAAACCACGCCGAAGCCTTGGAAGGGGCGAACGAGGGCACGGCCTGAGCGACGATGTCGTGCCCGGTCAGGTTGTGCGCCGTGAACTTCGCCTCATAGAGCTGGCCCGGGTGCACCTGCATCGAGGCCTGCTCCGGCTCGAACTCCCAGTTGCCCACGGTCGGCAGGATCGTCATGAACTCGACCGTGACCAGTCGCTGCGTATCGACGATCAGCGGTGTCGCCGCCGCGGCAGTGGTCAGGTTCTTCTGCGTGCCGATGCCGGTGACTTCGCACAGCACGTCGTACAGTGGGATCAGCGCCCAGCCGAAGGCAAAGCTGCCGGCGACGAAGCCCGCGAGCTGCCAGAGCAGCCGGCGATTGAGGCGCTTTTTTTGCGCCGCCTCGTTCATCGCAGCGCCCTGCTCACCGACATCAGGATGAAGCCGATGTAGAACGCGGCCGCGATCAGCGACAGCACCAGCGCTGTGCGGCGCACGTTGCGCCGCTGCCGCTCCTGGCGCGCGCTGTGCGGTGTGGTCACGGCAGCGGTCTCAAAGGAGTTCAATGCGGCGCCCGAGCTAGTGCTCGGCCCCGTGCTCAATTGTTGCCAGTGTCGGCGCATCTTCCCAGCTGTGGTACGGCGCCGGTGAGGGCAGCTCCCACTCCAGGCCGTGAGCGCTCTCCCAGACCTGGTTGCTGGCTTTCTCGCCGCCGCGCACGCACTGGATGATGATGATCGGGAACAGCACCTGTGAGAGGCCGAAGGCAAAGCCACCCAGCGAGGAGACCATGTTCCAGTCCGCAAACTGCGTCGCATAGTCCGGGATACGGCGTGGCATGCCGGCAAGTCCCAGGAAGTGCTGCGGGAAGAACAGCACGTTGACGAAGATCGTCGAGAGCCAGAAGTGCCACTTGGCCAGCGTCATGTTGTACATGTGGCCGGTCCACTTGGGCAGCCAGTAGTACACGCCGCCCATGATCGCGAAGATCGAGCCGGGCACCAGCACGTAGTGGAAGTGGGCGACGACAAAGTAGGTGTCCTGATACTGGAAATCGGCCGGCGCCATCGCGAGCATCAGGCCCGAGAAGCCGCCGATCGTGAACAGGAACAGGAACGAGAGCGCGAACAGCATCGGCGGCTCGAACGACAGCGACCCGCGCCACATCGTGGCGCACCAGTTGAACACCTTCACGCCGGTCGGGATCGCGATCAGCATCGTCGAGAGCATGAAGAACAGCTCGGCGGCCAGCGGCATGCCGACCGTGAACATGTGGTGCGCCCAGACGATGAAGGACAGGAACGCGATCGAGGCGGTCGCATAGACCATCGCGCTATAGCCGAACAGCGGCTTGCGCGAGAAGGTCGGGATGATCTCCGAGACCACGCCAAAGGCCGGCAGGATCAGGATGTAGACCTCCGGGTGCCCGAAGAACCAGAAGATGTGCTGGAACATGACCGGATCGCCACCGCCCGAGGCGCTGAAGAAGCTGGTGCCGAAGAAGTGATCGGTCAGCAGCATCGTCACCGCACCGGCCAGCACCGGCATCACGGCGATCAGCAGGTAGGCGGTGATCAGCCAGGTCCATACGAACAGCGGCATGCGCAGCAGCGTCATGCCCGGGGCGCGCATGTTCATGATCGTCACGATCACGTTGATCGCGCCCATGATCGAGGAGGCGCCCATCAGGTGAATGGCGAAGATCGCCAGCGGCAGGCTGTTGCCACCCTGCAGCACCAGTGGCGGATAGAGCGTCCAGCCACCGGCCGGTGCGCCACCGGGGATGAAGAAAGTCGAGAGCAGCAGCGTGAAGGCGAAGGGCAGGATCCAGAAGCTGAAGTTGTTCATGCGCGGCAGCGCCATGTCGGGCGCGCCGATCTGCATCGGGATCATCCAGTTGGCCAGGCCCACCCAGGCCGGCATCACGGCGCCGAAGATCATCGCCAGCGCGTGCACGGTGGTCAGCGAATTGAACAGCGCGGGATCGAAGAACTGCAGGCCGGGCTTAAAGAGCTCCATGCGGATCAGCATCGCCATGAAGCCACCGACGAAGAACATCACGCACGAGAAGACCAGGTACAGCGTGCCGATGTCCTTGTGGTTCGTCGTCGACAACCAGCGCCAGATTCCCGAAGGCTTGTGGTCGTGGTCGCCGTGCGCCGCAGTGTGATCGTTATAGGCCATGGTTAATTACTCGCGAGAAATTTAATTCGATGAATTTGTGCGTCGGGCTGTGCTGGCGCTGAGCAACTCTTCACAAGTCCCGTCAGCTGGCCTTGGCCGGTGCGGCGGCGGGTGCCGGAGCCGCTGCCGGTGCGGCCGCAGCGGCCGCGGCCGCGTTCGCGGCCTGCTGGGTCTTGATCCAGGCCGCAAAGTCATCCTTGCTCTTCACTTCGACGACGATCGGCATGAAGCCGTGATCGCGTCCGCACAGTTCGGCGCACTGGCCGCGGTAGGTACCGACCGTGCCGGCATCGATCGTGAACCAGGCTTCGTTGACGAAGCCGGGGATCGCATCCTTCTTGATCGCCAGCACCGGCAGCCACCAGGAATGAATCACATCCTGGGCTGTGATCAGCAGCCGCACCTTGGTGCCGGCCGGGACGACCAGCGGGTGATCGACATTCAGCAGGTAGTGCTCGACGGTAAACGGATCGATGCCCGAGCCGAGCTGGCGGGCCGCGTTGCTCTTCTCATCAAGCGTCGAGAGCAGGCTGACGCCGGTGCCGACGTACTCGTAGCCCCACTTCCACTGGTAGCCGGTGACACGGATCGTCAGCTGGCTGTTGCTCGCATCATCGGTCTCGATCAGCGTCTTGGTCGCTGGCACTGCAAGACCAATCAGGATGAGCACCGGTATCGTGGTCCAGATGATCTCGGCCTTGGTGTTGTGCACGAGCTTGGTATCGGGCACGGCGCCCTTGGAGTGGCGGAAGACCACGATCGAATAGATCATCCAGCCGAACACGAACACACCGATCCAGACGCAGATCCAGAAGGCCAGCATGTGCAGGCCGTAGACGCTGCGGGACACATCGGTGATGCCCTTGGGCATGTTCAATGCCCACTCCGCATGGGCCGCCGGTGCGATCAGCGTCAGCAAAGGTGTGGCGAGCCAGCCGAGATTTTTCGTCATCATTCTTGCCCTAGGATCCCTTAAGTATCGTGCGTGCCCGCCAGCGGCGGGGATTCATTCATACGACCGACCAGCCGCTGCAGGCGCCCGGCCAGACCGCGACGTTCCTCTTCAGTCAGGAAGCCGCCCAGCTCACAGGAGCGGCCATGCGATTCAATCGTCAAATGGCTCGGATGCCAGCCGGTTCCGGAGCGGCGCAGTTTAACCTGTGCCCAGTGCCGCGGAAACACAACGTGCTCGGCGGCGCCGTCCATCTGCGTCTCGATCGCGATCTGATCCTCGGCCACCGTGATGATCTGCACCCAGTGGCGGCGGCGCATGTTGTCGCGCAGAGCCCAGCCCAGCAACAGCATCTCGCCGCCGGCGAATGGCAGGATCGGCCAGAAGCCGTGCACCGCCATCAGGCCGGCGATGCCGAACGAGGCCAGGCACAGGCTCGCGAAGAAACCGACCGCACCCGCGGTACTTAGCGAACAATTCGGTGCCAGCCGGATGCGCTCAGGCATTGCCCGCTCAGTCTCCTGCAGGATGGTTCCGGAGCCCGCGCCACGCTCTGCGTGCGCCAGCGGGCAAAATCATAACGGATCAGAGTTTTTTATGGCAACTCAAAGACTTAACTTCTGGCCGGCGCGCTCGCCGTGCGGCGCATTACGCCAGCAGCGCAGCCGCGGCCGGTGCGAGTCGCGGTTGATCGGCGGCGGTACTTTCAGACCATGGCAACACGGCCAGTGGCGCCATGCCGAGGCGCGCGGTCAAGGCCTCGACGTTCCCGCTCGCCGCCGACCAGGGATGCTGCAGCGTGCTGCCAATCCAGCCCGCGAGCTTCAAGCCGCTGGCGCGGATGGCCCCCGCCGTGAGCAGCGCGTGATTCAGGCACCCCAGGCGCAGGCCGACGACCAGCAGCACCGGCAGCTCGAGCGCTAGCGCAATGTCAGCCATCGTCGTGTTCGCTCCGATCGGACTGAACCACCCGCCCGCACCCTCCACGACGACCCATTCATGCCGGGCCGCGAGCAGGGCATAGGCGCGACGAATCACCGCCAGGTCAATCTGTATGCCCGACTCGTCAGCGCCCAGATGGGGGGATTCAGCCAGTTCCAGGGCATAGGGGTTCAGCCATTCGTATGGCGTATCTTGCTGCGAATTGTCGGCTAAAATGACGGCATCTGCGCTGATCAGGCGCCCATCTTGTCGGATCGCACCCGCAGCCACCGGCTTCATGCCGGCAACCCGCAAGCCGCGGGCCCGGAGCGCCCCCAGCAAGCCGGCGCTGATTCGGGTCTTACCGACCGCGGTATCGGTTCCGGCGATGAAGACTCCGCACGGTTTCAAGGCGCCACCCGGCGCGCGCGGCGCACTGCACTTACGGGCACGAGCGCTTCGCCGCTATCGGCTTGAACCGGCGGTGCGCCGGCGAAGGCCGCGCCGTAGATGATCTCAAAGGTGGCTGGAATGCCCATCGTAGTTCGCATCTCCTCATAAGCTGCAGTCACCGCGCGCAGCGCCGCGCGCCCTGTCAATCCGCGGCGGCGGTCGCTGGCCGCATTGCGCGCACCGAGGCCTTTGAGCTCCTGCATCAGCGCGAGCGCGTCCCGATAGTGGCGCACGATCTGATCGGTATCGAGCACCGGTTCAGCGAGACCCGCCACGCCCATCGCGACCGATAGCTGCGGCAGATCGACGAATTCACTGACGTGCGGGGCCTGATCCACCGCGCGCCACGCGCCACGCAGCTCCTCGAGCGTCTGCGGCCCGAGCGTGCTGAACAGCAGCAGTCCGCCGGGGCGCAGCACGCGGCAAATTTCCGCGAACACGAGCTGGGGCTGCTCGCACCATTGCAGCATCAGCGAGCTGAATACCAGATCGACGCTGGCGCTGGCGAGCGGCAACGCGGCGGCATCGGCGCACACCCGTGCGAAGCGGCGCCACAGCCGGCTGCGCCGCCGCGCCTGCAGCAGCATGCCGGGGGCCAGATCAAGCGCGACGGTGTCGGCGCGCCTGAATTGCCGCCGCAATACCGCGGCGCCTTCGCCGGTCCCGCAGCCCAGATCGAGGATGCGCTGCGGCGCGAGTATGAAGAACGGCAGTCGCGCGAGCAGTTCCTCGCGCACCTGGCGCTGCAGCTGCGCGTGCGCATCGTACTGGTCGCTGGCCCGATCAAAGGCGCGCGCGAGCGCGCGCCGATCGAGCCGGAATGGCGCGGGCACACTCACGCCACGCCCTGCCGCAGGCTCGCAGGATCCAGGAATTCTCGTACCGCCCTGGCCACCGCCGCCGGATCGGTCAGGAACGGCGTGTGCGCCGCACGCGCAAAGCTGTGCAATCGTGCATTCGGCAGTGCCTGCGCCAGCGCGCGGCTGGCTGCCGCCGGAGTGATGCGATCACGCTCGCCGCACACCACCAGCGTCGGCGTCGCGAGGGATGCCAGTTGTGAGCGCAGATCGTTCTTCGCCAGCAAATCGAGCCCGGCAGCGAGCGCGCAAGGATTACCGCGGCCATGGGCGGCCAGCGCAGCCTGGAGCGCTGCGAGAGCGCTGACCCAGCCGGCACCACCACGGACTTGCAGCTCGAGAAAGTCGTGCACCGTGCCGCCCCAATCTGTCTGCAGGCGCAGCGCAAACTCGCCGAGCACCGCTGCATCGAGACCGTGCGGCCAGTCGGGCGCCGTCGTAAACCGCGGCGTCGTCGCCATCAGGACCAGCTGCTTTATCCTTGACGGCGCCTGCAGCGCCGCGCGCATTGCGAACTGCCCACCGAGCGACCAGCCCAGCAGCGCCGCGCCCTCGGGCAGGCTTTGCAGCAGCGCGCTCAGCTGCGCCTCGCCATCCATTCCCGCTATCCACTCGCTGGCACCGTGCCCGGGCAGATCGACGGCAACGACTTCAAAGTCGCTGGCGAGTTGATCGCGCAGTTCATCAAAGACGCGCAGGTTCAGGCCCCAGCCGTGCCAGAGCACCAGCGGCGGGCCTGTGCCGGTGCGCTCAATGCACAATCTCATGCGTGTGCACCACGGGCTGGCTGCGCTCTCAGATCAGCCAGCGCGCCCAGCAAGGCGTCGATGTCGGCCTCCTCGTGCGCCGCCGAGAGCGTAATCCGCAGCCGTGCGCTGCCGGCGGGTACCGTCGGTGGCCGGATCGCGGCTACCCAGAAGCCTGCGGCGCGCAGCGCCGCGCTGAGCGCGACTGCTGCGCCCGCTTCGCCGACCAGCAGCGGCTGGATCGGCGTCGCGGAGGCGCCGAGCGCAAACCCCAGCTGCGCGGCACCGGTGCGGAAGCGCTCGATGTGCGCCGCCAGTCGCGTGCGCCGCCAGCCCTCGCTGCGGGCGAGCGCGAGCGCTGCGCTGCTGGCCGCGGCCACCGCGGGCGGCAGCGCCGTGGTGTAGATGTAGCTGCGTGCGCGCTGCAGCAGGTAGTCGATCAGCGCCGCATCGCCGGCCACGAAGGCACCAAAGCTGCCAAAGGCTTTGCCGAGCGTGCCGACCAGCAGCGGCACATCGAGCGAACTCAAGCCCGCAAGCTCGAGCACGCCGCCGCCGTGTTCGCCAAGCACACCGAGCCCGTGGGCATCATCGATCAAGAGCCACGCGTGCTGCTGCCGGGCCAGTGCGGCGAGCTCGCGCACCGGCGCCAGATCCCCATCCATGCTGAACACGCCATCACTGGCGATCAGGCTGGTCTCGGGAAAATCCTGCACGCGGGCCGCGGCTGCCTGCGCATCCGCGTGCGCATAGCGCACCAGCCGCGCGCCGCTCAAGGTCGCACCATCGATCAGCGAGGCATGATTGAGCCGATCCTCGAGCAGCACTTCGCCGCGCTGGGCCAGTGCACTGAGCACGCCGAGGTTGGCCATGTATCCGGTCGAGAACAGCAGTGCCCGCTCGCGTCCGGTGAAATCGGCCAGCTCCGCCTCGAGCCGCTGGTGGGGGAGCGAGTGGCCGCTGATCAGGTGGGCCGCGCCACTGCCCGCACCGAATTCCCGGGCCGCGGCACATTGCGCCTCTACCAGCGCCGGGTGCTGGGCGAGCCCGAGATAATCATTGCTGCAAAAATTAATGAGCGCACGGCCTGCGACCCGCACGCGGGTGCCATTACCGGGCACCGGATAGGCTTCGATGAGTGATCGCTGGCGCCGCCGCGCCTGAGTATCAAGCGCGCTGAGTGCCTGATCGATTGCTGCCTGGTCCCGACGCATGCTTGACCCTTAAGACCCCATGAGGCACTGGCCCGCTAAGGCCACGACCCACCTCAGTGGCTGGCGGTGGGGGCAGCCTCGGTGCTGCGCTCGCAGGCCTCAGCCACGCTCAGTTCGGCGTGCATCGCACCCTCGGGCCGCAGCCCCAGTCGACGCAGCAGCGCCTGATCGCGCGCGACGTCGGGATTGCCGGTGGTCAACAGTTTCTCGCCGTAGAAGATCGAGTTGGCACCGGCGACGAAGGCGAGCGCCTGCAGTTCATCGCTCATCTGCTCGCGACCGGCCGAGAGCCGCACCTGCGCGTGCGGCATCATGATGCGTGCCACCGCAATCGTCCGCACGAAATCGAATGGGTCCGTTGCTGCCGCGTTGGCGAGCGGGGTGCCGGGTACCGCCACCAGCTGGTTGATCGGCACGCTCTCGGGATGCTCGGGCAGGTTAGAAAGTGTTACCAGCATCTGGGCACGATCGCGCACCGACTCGCCCATGCCGACGATGCCGCCGCAGCACACACGCAGGCCCGCGTCGCGCACGGCGGTCAGCGTGTCGAGCCGATCCTGGTAGCTGCGTGTCGTGATGATGCGCTCGTAGAACTCAGCCGAACTGTCGAGGTTGTGGTTGTAGTAGTCGAGGCCCGCGCTCTTGAGCAGCTGGGCCTGCTCTGCGCTCAGCATGCCGAGCGTCGCGCAGGTCTCGAGCCCGAGTGCACTGACCTCGCGCACCATCGTTGCGATCTGCTCGAGCTCGCGGCGCTTGGGCGAGCGGTACGCTGCGCCCATGCAGAAGCGCGTGGCTCCGGCAGCGCGCGCAGCGCGCGCCCGCTCCAGCACCTGCTCGAGCGGCATCAGGCCCTCGACTTCGACGCCGGTGTCATAGCGGATGCTTTGCGGGCAGTAGGCGCAATCTTCAGGACAGGCGCCGGTCTTGATCGACAGCAGCGTGCTCATCTGCACCGTGGCCGGGTCGTGACAGGCCTGGTGCGTGCGCTGGGCCTCGAACAGCAGCGTCGTGAAAGGCAGTGCAAACAGTTGCTCGGCTTCGGCAAGCGTCCAGTTGTGGCGTGCCGTCGGGGCGGAAGGTTGAGGCATGGCGTTCATGAACGGTCTCGCTGACTTGAAGGCCAGGATCGGCCGGGGCGCAGGCACTGAGCGGATGTTCCGGCGCGCGCGGAACGCTGTCAACCTGCTGGAGCCAAATAGGTCGACAGCAGCTGGGAGCCTGCGCTGGCAGGCGGGATGGGCGCGGCTGGCGCGCTCGGTGTCTCAAGCCGTACGGTTGTTGGCGAACCGCGAATCCTTCAAAGCCCAATGAGTTCGGAGTCCGCCGGGGCCTGTGCCCGGTCGCTCTTGCCATAATCGCGCATCACGCCGGCCACCCGCAGCCGGTAGTCGGAAAATACGCGCTCGCGCCCGACACGCTGGATCGCGCGGTGCGCCTCGAAACAACGCCAGCCTCTTACTGAAGCTTCATCGGCCCAGAACGACAGCGACAGCAGCCGGGCGGGATCGGCAAGACTCGTGAAGCGCTCGATTGAGATGAAGCCCGGCTGCTCGAGCAGATGCGGGCGCAGCGCGGCAGCGGCATCCAGATAGGCCTGCTGCTGGCCGGGATGAACCACCGCTTCGAAGATCACCGCGATCACGCCGCACGCTCGGCGCCATGGCTGACAACCGGCGCGAGGAACGTGCGTTCCTCGCGCAGGATCAGCTGCAAGCTCTCAGCGGTGGCGAAGTTGTCGCGTGCCGCTTCATCCTGGCGAAGCCGGGAGCGGTAGGATTCATACGCGGCCAGCGAATCGAAGCCGATCAGCGCCCAGGCCACATCATTCGTACCCTCGTGCGGCAGGAAGTAACCGATCAGCTGCCCTCCCAGGCGCGGAATGATCTGCTGCCAGTTCTCGGCGTAGGTTCTGAAGGCCGCGCGCTGATGGGGGTCGATCTGGTAGCGAATCAGGCAGGTGATGCTCATCGGGCGCTCCTTGGGGCGGCGTGGGATCAGGGACCCGATGCTACGCGCTTGCCTGGCGACGAAGGTTCGTCTACCGTCGAACTATGAAAGACGGCCCCCATATCGCGCGCGTCGCGGCGCTGCTGGGCGATCCGGCGCGCTCTGATGCACTCACCGCGCTGATGAGCGATCGGGCATTGACCGCCAGTGAACTGGCCTCGATCGCGGGCGTGACCAAGCAGACCATGAGCGCTCACCTGGCCAAGCTCCTCGATGCCGCTCTGGTGGCCGTGGAGCAGCAGGGCCGTCACCGCTATTTCCGGCTCGCCGATGAGGATGTCGCGCGGTTGCTCGAATCGCTGATGGGCGTTGCCTTCCGCACGGGCGCCGTGCGCCTGATCGCAAGTCCGCGCGAACCGGCGCTGCGCCACGCGCGCATCTGCTATGACCACCTGGCCGGGGCGCTCGGTGTGTGGGCCTTCGAGGAGCTCACGCGTCATGGCGTGCTCAAGGCGGGCGCGCAGACGCTGCAGCTGGGAGCTCGCGGCGCCACGTGGTTCAAGCGTGCCGGCATCGAGGCACTCGAAGTCGATACCGGCCGCCGCCTGTTGTGCCGCGCCTGCCTTGACTGGAGCGAGCGACGCCACCACCTGGCCGGTGCACTGGGCGCGGCGTTGCTGCGGCGAGTGGACGAACTCGGGTGGGCGAAGCGCGAAAGGCGCTCGCGCATCGTGCGCTTTAGTCCGCGCGGCGAGCGTGCCTTCCGCCAGCTGGTGCAGAGCGCCGCTCACTGAGGGCCGGATCCGCGTTTAGGTGCTGAGGAGCTCGACGCGTGAGGGCGCGATGCCAAGAAACTTTGCGGTGCGCGCGATCTCGGCCGCAAGCTCGCGCTGGAACAGCGCTCCGCGCGGAGCGTGCGTGCGGTAACCGATCCCGGCCACCAGCCGGTCGGCTTTGACGCTCAGGTTGCCCCAGCCGATGACCCGCTCATGCCACAGCAGTGGCAAGGCGTAGTAGCCGAGCTTGCGCTTGGGTTTGGGCGTGTAGGCCTCGAAGCGATAGGCCCAGCCCCAGAACTGCTCGAAGCGTCGCCGGTCCCAGACGACCGGATCAAAAGGGGCGAGCAGCCGCACGCGGGCGCGCTGGTCCAGCGAGTACTCGTGCGGCACTTCATCCGCCGGCCAGTACCAGGTCGTGCCGGCGACCCGGCCATGCGCGAGCGCTTTCTCGGCCGCCCGCTGCACGCCTCTGACATGGCGGTACAACTGCGGCGCCGCGTGCGCGAGCATGCTGGTGAGGTAGCCGAGGCTCGCGGCCGGCAGCGGTGCATAGAGCCGGACCGCCAGACGCAGCAACGCTTCGGCCTGGCGCTCTGGCGCCTCGGCCAGCGCGGCCGACTGCGGGCGCGGCGCGTAGATCCGGATGCCCTCATCCCGGCGCGCGACGCGCAGCAGACCCTGATAGTGCATGCGATCGAGCAGCAACGTCGTCGCGCTCGAGGCGCCGCCCCAGTAATTGCTGACGCGGCCGTGCTGGAAATGCGCGTTGGCGGCGCGCGGATGCACTTCACCGCGTTCGGCGGCGAAGCGCAGCAGTTCCTGCATCTTGCGTCGCGTCGCAGCTGTGGTTGGATGGCGCGGGACGCGCGGGTGCATCAGCTGCAGATGCGTAGGCGCGAGGAAACCATAATTGACGAAGTAATCTTCCTCGACCGCAAGCTTCGGGTAATGCTGCTCGAGATCCCCCGCGCAGTAACCGCGTACGCGCTGGCGCAGGATCAGATCCTGGGCACGCGCCGGCGCGCGGATCGGATCGGCCTGCACAAAACCCAGCCGGTCGATCGCACTCTGCAGTGTGGTCGGCGCAAACAGCGAGCGTGCGATCGCGTAGTGGCGCAGCGTTTTGAGCGTCAGCATGGCGCGCCACTCCCGTACTGGGCTTCGCGAAGATCAACGGCGGGGCGCATCCCTGTGACCGTCGTTAGCGATGCCGGCTTAGGGCGAGCACCAGCCCGACGAAGATTGCCATGCCGACATAGTGATTATTCAGGAAGGCCTTGAAGCAGGCTGCCGGTTCCCGGTCGCGGGCCAGGTGCTGCTGCCAGGCAAAGCCAGCGGCCGCCAGCAGCAGCCCGAGCCAGTACCAGATGCCGAGCTCGAGCGAACGGCCGATCAGCAGCAGCGCGAACAGCATCAGGGCCTGCATGCCCCCGATCAGCAGCAGGTCCAGATCGCCAAAGGCGATCGCGCTCGAGCGCACGCCGATCTTCTGGTCATCGGCCCGATCCACCATCGCATAGAAGGTGTCGTAGATGCCGGCCCACAGCACTGCCGCCAGCAGCATCAGCCAGCCCACGCGCGGCACGCGGCCCAGGACCGCCGCGAAGGCCATCGGTACGCCCCAGCCAAAGCACAGGCCGAGATACAGCTGCGGGATCGGGAAGAAGCGTTTGAATAGCGGATAGGTCACGGTAATCGCCGCGCCGAAGCACGCCAGCCGCACGGTGTCCCGATCCAACTGCAGCACCAGCACGAACGAGAGTGCGAGCAGCACCAGGAACAATACCAGCGCTTCGTACGGTGATACGCGGCGCGCGGCCAGCGGCCGATCACGCGTGCGGCGCACCTGGGGATCGATGTTGCGATCAGCCAGGTCATTGACGACACAGCCGGCCGAGCGCATCAGCACGGTGCCGGCGATGAAAATCAGCACCAGACTCCAGCGCGGGTGACCGGCCGAGGCGGTCCACAGCGCCCACAGCGTCGGCCACAGCAGCAGCCAGATGCCGATCGGCCGATCAAGACGCATCAGCCGGGCGTATTCGAGCGGGCGCCAGCCATACCAGGCCAGGCGGCGCAGCCGCTGCTGCGTGAGCAGCGCGGTGCCTTCAGCCGATGCGGCCATACTGCTCCCCGCTGCCTATCCAGCGCCGCACCAATGGCGCCACGTGCTGCGGCTGCTCCCTGAGCAGCTGCGTCGCCGTGGCGCGCACGCCATCGAGCAGATCCGCATCGCGCACCAGGTCGGCGACCTTCAGTTGCGCCAGCCCGGTCTGACGCGTGCCCAGCAGCTCGCCGGGGCCGCGCAGCTTCAGATCACGGCGCGCGATCTCAAAGCCATCGTTGGTCTCGCGGATCGCGGCCAGGCGCGCACGCGCCATCTCCGACAGCGGCGTCCGGTACAGCAGCACACAGGTGCTCTCATGCGCGCCGCGTCCGACGCGCCCCCGCAGCTGGTGCAGCTGCGCGAGACCCATCCGCTCGGCATCATCGATCACCATCACCGTGGCATTGGGCACATCCACGCCGACCTCAATGACCGTCGTCGCGACCAGCAGCTGCAGATCATTCGCCGCGAAGCGCTGCATCAGCGCGTCCTTCTCGGCCGCCGGCAGGCGCCCGTGGATCAGACCCACCCGCACGTTCGGCAACGCAGCGCTCAAGGCGGCGGCCATCTCCTCGGCCGCCTGACACTCCAGTTCTTCGGACTCCTCGATCAGCGCACAGACCCAGTAACATTGCCGCCCCCCGCGGCAGGCCTCCTCCACGCGCATCACCACCTCGGCGCGCCGCTCAGCGGGCACGACCACGGTGCGTATCGGGGTGCGCCCGGGGGGTAGTTCATCGATCACCGACACGTCGAGATCCGCATAGGCCGTCATCGCCAGCGTGCGCGGAATAGGCGTCGCCGTCATGATCAGCTGGTGGGCCATGTAGCCCTCGCTCGCCCCTTTCTCGCGCAGCGCCAGCCGCTGCTGCACGCCGAAGCGGTGCTGCTCATCGATGATCACCAGCGCGAGCGAGCGGAACTCCACGCTTTGCTGGAACAGCGCATGCGTGCCGACGACCATGCCGGCTTCTCCGGAGGCGACCGCGGCCAGCGCGGCGCGGCGCGCGCGCGCGCCGAGCGAGCCATTGAGCAGCTGCACGCGCACACCCAGCGGATCGAACCAGTGCAGCAGCGAGCGCGCATGCTGCTCGGCGAGCAACTCGGTGGGCGCCATCATTGCCACCTGGGCGCCGCTGCCGAGTGCGCGCGCCGCGGCGATCGCGGCGACCACGGTCTTGCCGCAGCCGACATCGCCCTGCACCAGGCGCGCCATCGGCTGCGCGGCCAGCAGGTCGGTATCCAGTTCCGCGAGGACGCGCTGCTGCGCGCCGGTCAATGCGAACGGCAGCGCGTTCAGCAGCCGCCGCTGCAGCTGCGCCGGATCCTCGAGCGATCGCGCCCGTTCATGGCGCGTCGCGCGGCGCAGTTCCATTAATGAGAGCTGGTGCGCCAGCAGCTCCTCGAAGGCGAGCCGCCGCTGCGCCGGGTGGCGTGCAGCCGCCAGCTCGAGCGGATCAGTGCCGAGCGGCGGCTGGTGGACGAATTCAATCGCGGCCGGCAGCGAGGGAAACTTAAAGGACTTGAGCAGTGCCGTCGGCAGGTATTCGATCGGCGCTTCACGCGCCAGCTCCGAGAGCGCGCGCTGGACCAGCGCACGCAGCCGCCCCTGGGTCAGCCCCTCGGTCGCCGGGTACACCGGCGTCAGCGTCTGCGCGAGGGGCTCGGCCGTCGCATCGAGGCGGCGGTACTCGGGATGGATGATCTCGGGACCCAACGGGCCGCGGCGCACCTCGCCGTGGCAGCGGATGCGCGTGCCACGCGCAAGCCCTTCGCGCTGTGCGTTGGAAAAATGAAAGAAGCGCAGCGTCAGCGAGCCGGAGCCATCGGCGATGCGCACCAGCAGCTGCCGCCGCCGGCGAAAGACGATTTCCGCCAGCAGCACTTCACCCTCGACCTGCACCGCGGCTCCCGGCATGACGGTGCCGATCGGCCACAGCCGGGTGCGATCTTCATAGCGCAGCGGCAGCAGGAACAGCAGATCCTGGGGCAGGAGCACGCCCAGGCGCGCCAGGCGCGCGCCGAGCGCGGCCGGGAACGGCCCGCGCGCCGTCTCCGTACCAGCCGCGGCGGCCGGCTTCAGCCGAGCGACAGTATGCACTCCATCTCGACCCGCGCGCCGCGCGGCAGGGAGGCGACCCCGACCGCCGCGCGCGCCGGATAAGGCTCGGAGAAATACTGCGCCATGATCTGGTTGACCTGTGCAAAGCAGCCAAGATCCGTCAGGAATACGCTCACCTTCACGGCATCGGCGAGCGAGCCGCCAGCGGCGGTCGCGATCGCCTTGAGGTTCTCGAACACGCGGCGGATCTCTGCCTCGATATCCCCGCTGATAAGTTGCCCGGTGGCCGGATCGAGCGGGATCTGTCCGGAGATATAGACGGTATCGCCCACGCGCACGGCCTGGGAGTAGGTGCCGATCGCTCCGGGCGCGTGGCTGGTCTTGATGATGGTACGGGTCATGGCGAACTCTGATCCCTCCGGCGGGTGTGGGTAGCAATTGTACGCACGACGCGCTCGACATCGTCCATGCGACGAACAACGCGTATGACGCTGGCCAGGTGCTCGCGATCGCGCACATCGAGCACGAAGCACATCACCGAGCTCTCCTCGTCGCGCTGCTCGACCTGTACCTGGCTGATATTGGTCTGGGTTGCCGCGAGCGCGGCCGACAACGCTGCCAGCACGCCGACGCGGTTAGTCACGTAGATGCGGATCTCGCTCTGGAAATGGCGGCCCGCGGTCTGCTGCCAGTTCACCGGCAACCATTTGTCCGGATGCTTGTGGTAATCCTCGGCGTTTGCGCAGCCGTCGCGGTGAATCACGATGCCGCGGCCGCTGCTGAGGAAGGCGATGATCGGATCGCCCGGAATCGGATAGCAGCAGTGCGCGTAGGAGACCAGCAGGCCTTCGGTACCGGCTACCGTCAGCGGCGCGACGGTCGCGGGCAGTTCCGGGGCCGCATCGCCGGGCAGCAGCCGGCGCGCGACCAGCGGCGCAAGCCGTTCGCCAAGGCCAATCTTCTCGTACAGCTCATCGGCTCCCTTGAGCCCGAACTCCACCAGCGCGGCACTCATCGCCGCCGGATCGATCGCATCGGGCTTGAGGTGGAACTCGGCCAGCGCCTGCGTCAGCAGCCGGCGCCCCAGATCGACCGCTTCGCCCTGGCGCAGGCCCTTGAGGTAGTGGCGGATCGAGGTGCGCGCCTTGGCCGAGACGACGAAGTTGACCCAGGCCGGGTTCGGCGTCGCGCCCTTGGCGGTGATGATCTGCACCGTCTGGCCGTTGCGCAGCACCGTACGGAGCGGCGTCAGGCGGCGATCGATCTTGGCGGCGACGCAGCGGTTGCCGACATCGGTGTGCACCGCATACGCAAAATCCACCACGGTCGCGCCGCGCGGCAGCCGCAGGATCTCGCCACGCGGCGTGAACACGTAAACCTTGTCGGGAAACAGGTCGACCTTGACGCTTTCGATGAACTCCTCGGAGTTGCCGCCCTCGTGCATCCCGACCAGATGCGAGAGCCACGCGCGGGCACGCTCCTGCTGCGCCGACCCTTCGCTGGCATCTTCCTTGTATTTCCAGTGGGCCGCGATGCCGGATTCCGCCACCTGGTCCATGTCGGCGGTGCGGATCTGCACCTCGATCGGCACGCCGTTGGGTCCGAACAGCGTCGTGTGCAGTGACTGGTAGCCGTTGACGCGCGGGATCGCGACATAGTCCTTGAAGCGGCCCGGCATCGGTTTGTAGACACTGTGTACGACGCCGAGCGCACGGTAGGTGGTGTCGACGTCGACGACGATGATCCGCAGGCCATACACATCGACGATGTCGGACAGCGGTGCACGCTTGCGCAGCATCTTGCGATAGATGCTGTAAAGGTGCTTCTCGCGGCCCTCGACCTGGCCTTCGATGCCACCCTTGGTCAGGGCGGCCTCGAACTGCTTCTGGATCTTGGTGAGAAATTCCTTCTGGTTGCCGCGCGCGCGCTTGAGCGTGCGCTCAAGCACCCGGTAGCGATGCGGATAGAGCGTGCGAAAACCCAGGTCCTCGAGCTCGAGCTTGATGCTATAGAGGCCGAGTCGCTCGGCCACCGGCGCGTAGATGTCGAGCGTCTCGCGCGCCATCAGGCGGCGCTTGGCCGGTGCGAGGCTGTCGATGGTACGCAGGTTGTGGGTGCGATCGGCGAGCTTGACCAGGATGACACGCAGGTCCCGCACCATCGCCAGCAGCATCTTGCGGAAGCTCTCGGCCTGCGCTTCCTCGCGATTCTTGAAGCGGATCTGATCGAGCTTGGTCACGCCATCGACGATCTCGGCGACATCCTTGCCAAAGCGCTGGGCGATGTCTTCCTTGGCAATCGGGGTGTCTTCGATGACATCGTGCAGGATCGCCGCAACGATCGTGTCGGCATCGAGGCGCAGCTCGGCCAGGATCTCGGCCGCTGCGACCGGATGGCTGATGTAGGGTTCGCCGGAAAGGCGCTTCTGGCCCTGATGGGCCGCGGCCCCGAATTCGGCCGCCTCGCGGATTCTCTCGACCTGGTCGGCCGGCAGATACTTGTCGGCCGTCGCCAGTAATTCCTTCAGCCCCGGAGTGCGTCGGGTGCCGGGCAGCAGACCCAGAAGCGACGACGCATAGTCCATTGCGGGCTCGTGTAAGGAATACCTCGGGGCCGGTTTAGTCTCCGAGCCCGAACTGTGGTGCGCGGAAGGTGGATTCGTTCTCCGCCTCGACCATCACCGGCTCGGGCGCAGGCTCGGGCTCCTTGAGCATCTCGGGCGTGATGTTGCCGGCGGCAATTTCACGCAGCGCCAGCACCGTCGGCTTGTCGTTGTCGACCGGTATCGTGGCTTCGGCACCGTTGGCCAGGCGACGGGCGCGCTGTGAGGCCAGCAGCACCAGCTGAAAGAGGTTATCTACATTCTTGAGACAGTCTTCGACAGTTACCCTGGCCATGGCAGTGCTAATTTCCTAAGTAATTCAAGGAGGACGAACCTGCAAGTCTACGGCAAACGGCGCCTGCTACGCCACCAGCATGGCGAGCAGGGGCCCCAGGGCCGGCCGGCTGGCGCGCAAGCGCTCACCCGCGCCGTCCAGGATGCTCCCGAGATCGCTAAGTGCCTGATCAAAGGAGTCGTTGACGATCGCATAGTCAAACTCGGGGCAGTGCGACATATCGGTCGCGGCATCCGCGAGCCGGCGCTGGATGACCGCCTCGCTGTCGGTTGCCCGGTTGCGCAGGCGCTGCTCCAGCACCTGGCGCGAGGGCGGCAGAATGAAGATGCTGATACAGGCTGGCTGGGCGCGGCGCACCTGCTGGGCTCCTTGCCAGTCGATCTCGAGCACCACGTCCCGGCCCTGATGCAGCCGCTGGTCGACCTGGGCGCGCCCGGTACCATAGTAGTTATCAAACACCCGGGCGTATTCAAGGAAAGCGCCGTCGCGAATCAGGGCCTCAAAGCGCTCGACGCTCACGAAGAAATAAGACTCACCCTCCACCTCGCCGGGTCGTTGCGCCCGGGTCGTATGCGATACCGAGACCACCAGCCGTGGCCGCGCCTGCAGCAGGGCACGCACCAGGCTGGTCTTGCCAGCGCCCGAGGGCGCGGAGATCACATAGAGATGGCTCGGATCCGTATCGATCATCAGGGTCCTGCTTTTTCGAAGGCCATGGGCCGCCGTTGTAACCTGCTGCGGGAGCAGCGGCCAGCGGCAAATCGCTGCTCTGTGCTTGGAAACTCACCCCCGGGGAGCCTCAGGCCTTCAGGGGCGCCATCCTAAAGGAGGCGATTTCCGAGCGGGCGGAAATAAGCAACCGCGACGCCGGATCAGTATCGCCGCTGAATCCGATCGGGCAGCCGGCGCGGCTCAGGGACGCTTACGCTTCGGAGGCGCTGAGCGCTGCTCGAGCAGCGTGATTGCGAGCGGCCGGCCCCGCACCTGCACGCCCGCCAGACGCTTGAGAATCTCCGGCGGCATGCCCGTGGGCAGGCGCACCAGCGTGTGGTCTTCGCGCACCTTGATGCCGTTGATCTCCGAGCCATCGAGTCCGGCCTCGTTGGCGATCGCGCCGACAATATTTCCCGCTTGCACGCCGTGTAGCCGGCCGACTTCCAGCCGGTAAGTGTCCTGCGGCGCGAAGCGGCCGGAGCGCGGACGGCGTGCAGCCTCATCCGGCTCGGCACGTTCGCGCGCACTGCCGCGCGCTCCTCTGGAATCTGGCGCACGTGATTCCTGATGTTCCTGCCGCTCGCCGAGCAGCAAGGGCGCCTTGCCTTGCGCCAGCATCGCCAGTGCCGCGGCGACGTCGGCCATTGCAGACCCCGTCTCCTGCACCAGCTCCTCGACCACGCCGCGATAGATATCGGGAAAACCCTGCTCCAGTGTCTTGGCCACACGCTGCTTGAACTTGGCGACACGGGTCGCATTGACATCGGCAATCGTCGGCAGATCCATCTGCTCGATGGGCTGGCGCGTAGCGCGTTCGATCAGGTGCAGCATGCCGCGCTCGCGCGGCGCGATGAACAGGATCGCTTCACCGCTTCGGCCCGCACGGCCGGTACGGCCAATGCGATGAATGTAGGACTCGGTGTCGAGGGGCACATCAAAATTAACTACGTGGCTGATGCGCTCCACATCCAGGCCGCGCGCCGCGACATCGGTAAGGCGCTCGGCAAGTTCCACCGTTGCCAGTTTGGTGCGTGCAAAGACCAACATGCCATCGAAGCTCATGACCTCGAGGATGCGGGTCAGCGCATCGAGCTTATGCAGTCCGCTGACCAGCCAGTAGCGCTGCCGCGTCAGGGTGCCGGTCGAGGTCTTGCCGCGGATCGTGATTTCGCGCGGCTCGCGCAGATGGCGCTGGGCGATGCGCTTGATCGCCGGCGCCATCGTGGCGGAGAACAGGGCGACCTGCCGTTCCGGCGGAACCTTGCCGAGGATTGTGTCCATCGCATCGACGAAGCCCATCGCCAGCATTTCATCGGCCTCATCGAGCACCACGAAGCGGATGCCCTTGAGGCTCAAGGCGCCGCGATCAAGATGATCCATTACGCGGCCCGGCGTGCCGACAATGACGTGGGCGCCACGCTTGAGCGCCTGCAGCTGCGGCGTGTAGCTCTGCCCGCCATAGATCGGCAGCACGTGGAAACCGGTCAGCTGCCCAGCGTACTTCTTGAAGGCTTCGGCGACCTGAATTGCCAGCTCGCGCGTCGGTACCAGCACCAGCGCCTGCGGATCGCGCTGCTTCAGATCCAGGCGCGAGAGGATTGGCAGCGCAAACGCCGCCGTCTTGCCGGTTCCGGTTTGTGCCTGGCCCAGCACATCGTTGCCCGCCAGTAGCGCCGGAATCGTCGCAGCCTGGATCGGCGAGGGCGCTTCATAGCCGACCGCAGCCAGTGCCAGCAATACCGGGTCGCTCAGGCCGAGCTCGGCGAAGGTGGTGGCGGGGGGCGATTCGGAGGTTTTCATGGGATGGTGCAGCGGTTGATTTCTTGCGGGCGTGAGGCACTGGAGCCCGTCGTCGATCATCGGATGTTCTGCTCGCGCCCGCACTTAGTGCCACGCATCAATATGCCGCAATCCTCCGATTAATCTACATTGTTTGCCAGGTTGTTGCTTCGTTATCAGCGTGAGCGCGGGGCTGCCGAAGCGCCAGCACGAAGCGGTTTCTGCAGGCTCGTTAGGGTCTCTCACGGAGCTCCGCGGTGAAACCGATAGGCCTGCGATGGGGCACGGCGGGCTGCATCAGCTGGCGGATGGCTGAAAGGATTGCGGCGATGGCTTCGTCGTGGGTGGCGAGCTTCTTTTCAAGCGGTGTTTCGAGCTGCGCGAAGCGACGGCCCAATTCCTTGTTCGAAGTCAGCAGTTCGCGCAAGAGCACGAAGGCGCGCACCCCGTAGACGCTCATCTCTATGGCACGGGGCTGTTGAGAATCGTGGCGGCCATGATTGCGCCGTGTTCGGTGAAGACCTACGGAAGGTACTTGCGGTGCTGGCCACGACCGCTCCTTAAGGTCGCATTTTGCGGCCTTAAAGAACTCGCCTCGGCGGCCGTGAGTTGAAACATGAAATCAACAGGAAAACGCTTGCGATTCCGACGAACCTGCTCGTTAAATCGCTCAGTGGGAACCCCATAGAGGCCCCGCACGTTCGGCATCCCGTAATACCCGCTGGCCGCGCAAGATGAGAATGGAGCGGGCGATTCGGTCAGTGGCAATAAGTCCAGGCATCAACAACAACTTTGGCGCACGCGACTCGGGACGTCCATGGCCAATAATCGTCTCTGTCATCGAGAAATGAGAGCCGTCGCCAGACCAGGCTACGCCACCCTGGTGGCTACTCGATATTCTGTACCTGCTCGCGCATCTGCTCGATCAGCACTTTCATTTCTACGGCGATGCGCGTGGTCTCCAGATCCTGGGACTTGGAGGCGAGCGTGTTGGCCTCACGATTAAACTCCTGCAGCAGAAAATCGAGCCGGCGATCGGCCGCTTCGGGCGCAGCCAGTACGCGGCTGGTCTCTTCCAGGTGACCACCTAAGCGATCAAGTTCCTCGGCCACGTCGAGTCGCTGCAGCAGCAGCACGATCTCCTGCTCGAGCCGCTCCTGATTCAGCTCGCCACCGAGCTCGCGCAGACGCTCTTCCAGGCGCGAGCGAACCCGCAGGTGAATCTCGGGCAGACGCGTGCGCACCTGCTCGAGCAGCGCGCTCAGTGCCTGGCAGCGCTGGGTGATCAGCTCGGCAAGTCGCTGGCCTTCGCGCGCACGCGCCGCCACCAGCTCGTTCACTGTCGCGGCGAACAGCTTGCGTACCGCAGCCAGTAACAGCTCGTTGTCGCCTTGCTGCTCGCGCAGCACGCCCGGCCAGCGCAGCAGATCGAGCACGTTGATCTGGGCGGTACCGGGGAGCGCAGCTGCCAGCTCACGGGCGCGGCCGAGGAGCCCGGCCAGCGCCTCGGCATCAATGTCGAGGCCGGCCGCTGCGCCACTCGGTGCGCGGTGCTGGATCGCGCAGTCGACCTTGCCACGTCGCAGCTCCCGGGTCAGGGTCTGCCGCAGCTCGGATTCGAGCGCGCGGCAGCTCTCGGGCAGGCGCAGCGAGGCTTCAAGGAATCGGTGGTTGACGCTGCGGATCTCGCACACCAGTGTGCCTTCGGCGCCATTGAGCTCCTGGCGCGAAAAACCGGTCATGCTTGAAACCATAAACGACCTGCCGAAAGCGGAGATTCACGCGCCTGATTAAGTCACAGGCGATCGTATACGTACTGACTTGGAGTTCTGCGTGGTGATATAAGACGCCGCAAGTTTAACCGAATGATCTGGAGCTCGCTTGCGGGTCGAACACGCACAAGTCTCTTTGCTCGGCGCGCGCGAGACAAATCAGGATCGCGTCTCCGTGGTGGTCTCCGATCAGGCGGCGTTGCTGATTGCCTGCGATGGCATGGGCGGACATGCCGAGGGCGAGCGCGCCGCGGTATTGGCGCAGGCGCTGCTGACCGAGCGCTTCAATCAAACGACCCAGCCCTTGTTTGATCCGCTCGGATTCCTGCACCTGGTTCTCGGTGCCGCGCACCAAAAGGTCGTCGCGACCGGTGTCGGCATGCCGCTTGAGACCCGGCCGCGTGCGACCTGCGCCGTGTGCCTGGTGCAGCAGCGCTCGGCCTACTGGGCCCATGTCGGCGACAGCCGCATCTATCATCTGCGCCAGGGACGCGTGCTGACCCGCACGCGCGATCACAGCCACGTCGAAGTGCTGGTGCGTGAAGGCGTGATCTCGCCCGATCAGCTGCAGACCCACCCGATGCGCAACTTCGTCGAATCGTGCTTGGGGGGTGAGGCGCTGGTGCCCGAGATGAGCCTGAGTCGCCGCCAGCCCCTGCAAGCCGGCGACATACTGCTGGTATGCACCGATGGCCTGTGGGCCAATCTGGATGATGCGAGCATTGCCGCGGCCTTTGCGGCCCCTGATACCATCCTGTTCGAGGCCCTGAAGCGCCTGAGCGAGCGCGCCGTAGCCCACGGCGGCGCCGGCAGTGACAACACTTCTTCGGCCGTCCTGCGTTTTCTGGAGTAAACCCACATGTCCCAGCGTCCTGATGGCCGCGCCGCTGATGCGCTGCGCGCGGTCCGCTTTACCCGTCGCTATACCGAGCACCCGGAAGGTTCGGTGCTGGTCGAGTTCGGCCAGACCCGCGTGCTGTGCACGGCGAGCATCGAAGATGGCGTGCCTGGGTTTCTGCGCGGCAAAGGCCAGGGCTGGATCACGGCCGAGTACGGCATGTTGCCGCGCGCTACACACACGCGCTCGGCGCGTGAAGCGGCGCGCGGCAAGCAGACCGGCCGCACGCAGGAGATCCAGCGCCTGATCGGCCGCTCGCTGCGCGCGGTCGTGGATCTGGCTGCGCTCGGGGAGCGGACCGTGACGCTCGACTGCGATGTGCTGCAGGCCGATGGTGGCACGCGCACGGCCGCGATCACCGGCGCCTACGTCGCGCTCGCCGATGCCTGCGAGACGCTGCGCACGCGGCGCCTGCTCAACGCGAGTCCGCTGCATGGGCAGGTCGCTGCGGTGTCCGTGGGCATCGTGGGCGGCGTGCCGGTGATCGATCTGAACTACAGCGAAGACTCGGAGGCCGAGACCGACATGAACGTGGTGATGAACAACGCCGGTGGCTTCATCGAGGTGCAGGGCACCGCTGAAGGCCATGCGTTCCGCCGCCACGAACTCGATGCCTTGCTGAACCTCGCTGCCGCTGGCATCGGCGAGCTGTGCGCGCTGCAGTCCCAGGTGCTCGCTGGCTGAGCCGTGCCGTGGCGCCGATGAAGATCGTTCTGGCGAGCGCCAATTCCGGCAAGCAGCGTGAGTTTGCCGCCTTGCTGGCCCCTCATGGCATCGAGCTGCTGCTGCAGAGCACCTTAGGGATCGAGAGCATTGAGGAGACCGGCAGCAGCTTTGTCGAGAACGCGCTGCTCAAGGCGCGTCATGCCGCGGCTCGCAGCACGCTGCCCGCGTTGGCGGACGACTCGGGCCTCGAAGTCGACGCACTCGCGGGGGCACCCGGTGTGCGCTCGGCGCGCTTTGCGGG
>JBEKOK010000010.1:0-29892 GCA_049521875.1 Steroidobacteraceae bacterium | reverse complement strand
GGGGCGGACTCATGTAATAGCCCTGCGCGCTATCACAGCCCAATTCCCGCAACAATGCGAAGCCTTCGGAATCCTCGACCCCTTCAGCCACCACCTTGAGTCCCAGGCTATGCCCCAGCTCAATGGTGGAACGAACGATTGTCGTCAGATCCTCATTCCCGCTCATTTTTGAGACGAACGAGCGATCGATCTTCAATTCGCTGACCGGCAGCTTCATCAGATAGCTCAGAGAGGAATAGCCTGTGCCGTAGTCATCAATAGACAGCGCAAGCCCCACGGCGGATAGGCGTTCCAGCACCCGCAGAGCGTGTCCCGGGTCTTCCATGAAGCCACTTTCAGTGATCTCAAGGCACAAGGCACTTGCCGGTACCTCAAATCTTTGCAGCAGGTTAGTGATGTACTCGGGAAGATCCCGACTCATCAGGTCGCGAGCAGAAATATTTACTGAGACCTGCATGCGGATCCCTTCCTGTTGCCATACGGCGCACTGCCGAATGGCCTCTTCAAGGACCCACTGCGTCAGAACCTTGATATAACCGGTATGTTCAGCGAACGGGATAAACATGCCCGGCGGCACCATACCGCGGGTCGGATGCACCCACCGTAGCAGTGACTCGGCGGCTGTCACTGCAGAGGTCGCCAGAGTCACCTTGGGCTGATAATACAGGCGCAGCTCACCGTGCTCGACCGCGCTGCGCAGTTCGCTCAACAGCGAGAGGTGTTGCTGCTGGCTGTTGTCGAATTTCGGATCAAAAACCACATAGCCACTTTTGCTGCGCTTGGCGACATACATGGCGATGTCGGCGTTGCGTAGCAACGTTTCAGCATCTGGCGCATGCAGCGGAAAGCAGGCGATGCCAATGCTGGCACCGACATCGAGTGGCTGACCGTGAAACATGATGGGCTGCTCAAGCATCGCCAGAATATGCTGCGCCAGTCCGATCACTTCCAGCGCCCCGACAGCGGGCACCAGCAATGCATATTCATCGCCGCCCATGCGCGCGACGCAACCAGCGGTTCCCGCCATGGCCTGCAGCCGTCGGCCTACTTCCTGCAGAACGTGGTGCTCTGCGCAGTCTCGATCGATTCGCGTAAGGCCTCGCCGAATCGCGAGCGGTTGGGCAATTTGGTAAGAGGATCTTCGTAGGCCAGTTTCAGGATCTGCTGCTCGCGCTCGGCGATCCCGGAGCGCATGTGCTCGAGGCCCTGAGCAAGTGCACCGATCTCATCGTTACGTCGTATTGCTACCGGAGCTGAGTAGTCGCCCTTGCGAATGCGTCGTACGGCCGTTAACAGCAGTTCAATCGGACGGGTGATGCCGAGCGCAATCCCTATGCTGCCGGCGATCGAGAGTGCCAGGCTGAGAATGCCCAGCGCAACCAGCGTCCTGCGAAGCGTACGGAAGCCGGCGAGGGCGTCGGCAATCGGGCGCTGCAGGACGGCTACGACCTGCTCATCGCCCCGGCCTCCCAGTGGCAGCACGCTCAACTGCTGTTCGCCATCGGTCAGCGCCAGCTGATGCGTATCGAGCGCCTGGGCATACTCCGGCAGCTGCAAGGGCAGGTCGCGGGCATCATTGGCCGGTAGCGTGGTGGCCAGCAATTTCCAATGATGTGCACTCTCCAGCGCAAATGAGATGTTCAAGCCGGTCAGTGTTTGCAGGTCATTGGCGAGGCCGCTGTCGATCGGGTAACAGACAATGACCCAGCCGATCGTGACCGGCGCGCGCACCGGCACCGAGACCAGCTGGCAGGCCCGCTCATCGAGCAGCCCAATGGCGACCGCGTTACCGTCGGCACGGGCTTGGTTGATCAGCTCGGAGTTTTCAAAACGGCGCGTGGGTGCCCCGGGTCGGAGCGTATCGGCGACGACATCGCCCTTGAGATTTACAAACAAAACCGCGCCGGCATGAATACGCGCGCCATGATTTTCCAGCGCCGATGCGATCGTGGGCACGTCGCCGGTCGCGACCGCCTCGCGAAAGGCGAAGTCCGCGACCAGGATGCTTGCCGCCTGGGACTCGCTTTCAGCATTTTGCTGCAACACGCGTTCAAATACGCGGGCACCGACACCCAGCTCGTCCTTGATCTTGCCGCTCGAGGCGCGGTAGCTCGCGTTGTTGGTGAGCATGAATTCAGTCAGCTGCACGGCGCCCAGCAGTACCACCAGGAAGACGATCATGCGCACCCGCAGACTTCGGAACCGGATCAAGGCGCCATCCCCGCCATCCGCGTGGGCTGCGCATCGGCATCGAGCCTGATGGTGTGCGTTGCAATGGCCGCTGCATCCAGATGCAGCGCCTCGCCCGGCGCTTCTTCCGCCATGGGCTCGTGCCAGGCGCGAAGCACATAGTCGCCGGGGGGGAGGTTGGAGAGCGTCGCGGCACCGTCAGCGTCCGTGCGCAGCGTATAGGGCGTATTGATAACCAGCACCCAGGCAATCATCTGGTCATGGATGTTGCAGCCGAGCACGACGACCCCGGTCTTGTCGAACACGACGGGAGTTGAAGGCGTGCCCGAATAAAGCTTCAAGGTAAAGATCTTGGCTGGCGAAAATGAGTAAATCGAATGGCGAATGTTGTCGCTGTTGGGAAAGCTGATCGCCGTGCCGACCTGCACTACGCTGACGCGTGGCACGAAGGTCTTGTGTTGCTGGTCAATCTTCGCCTGTAGCGCCCCGCCGGGGGCGATGGGCACGACGGGCGTCAGATAGACCACCGAATCGGCGAGCGCCACGCCCTGGGTGTTCTCCACCAGCACGCGCAAACTGGCCGCGTGAGCTGCGGCACAGGAGAGACTCGCCAGCAGCAGGCAGAGGGTGCCGTGCAAGCGAATGCGCCGGTTCACATCAACCTCCACCCGCCGGTTGCGGCGCAGCGCCTTCGACAACATCACGCTTCATGGGCGCAAGCAGAGCGAGCAACTCGTTGCGCTCGCGAAGCGCCACATGGTGGGCGAGCATTGCGTTGCGCATGATCTGTACCAGACCGTAGAACTCGGCTTCCGAGATGTGATGACCGGCGTGTACCTGATGCATCGTGTCGCCGCTGTAATGGCAGGGACCCCCGGCCAAGTCACAGATCTGCTCGGCGAGCAGGCGCTCGATGCGCTTCAGATTGGTGCCCTCGAAGGACTGATTCAGATGCGGATCAGCCGCGACCTGATCGATAGTGTCCGTCACGATGGCATCGATCACGGGCTGACCGCCGATGCGCGCGTACAGCGAATCGGCCGCCTGCGCCTCGATGCGCGTAGGCAGCGCGCACACGCCAATCGCAAAACTGATCGCGAGCGCGCTACGCATTGCGGTCATAGAGCCGCCCACGAGACCCGCGTATTTCATTACTGGATGGTAGTTTTGATCGGCTTTCCAAGGCGTTAAGTGAGTCACAGCACATGGAATTGCGCCCAGTTCACGGAAAACCGGCCACCTGTGGCTGCACTATAGGGACCGGGGTTCTGAGCGGAACCCGATCACACTCGACAAGGGTCCGTGCTATGCGGTGGATCTGGGCGACGTCGCGGCAGCGCAATACCTGGTGCGGCATGCTGCTGGCGGCATGCGCTGCCACGAGTGCTCAGTGTGGCGATCGGCTGCTGGCGACCGGTGGCCTGATGTCGATCGAGGGGGCCGCCGGGGGCGGCCTGACCCCGTGGGCCGTCATTGCTGGCCTGGGTACGGATGCCGAGGTTGGCGCCAGCGGCTTTTGTAGCGCGGTGAGACCCCAGGAATTTTCACTCGACAGCTGCGGCCTGGCCGTCGGGATAGATAACCGGCTGGAACTGTCCCTCGATCGACAGCGCTTTGATCTGAGTTCCGTGATTGCGGGGCAGGCCATCGACCAGACTGTGCTGGGTGCCAAGGTTCGCCTGTTCGGCGACCTCGTGGCTGACCAGGATCGCCCCTGGCCGCAGCTGGCTGTCGGCGCGCAGTGGAAGGACAACACCAGCTTTGATCTGGTGCCGAAGGCACTCGGTGCCCGACATGCTTCGGGGATCGATCTTTATATCGCTGCCACGAAGCTGTGGCTTGATGGGCCGTTGGGTCACAGCTGGATTGCAGATCTCACACTGCGCTATAGCGAGGCCAACCAGTTGGGCCTACTGGGCTTCGGCGGGGACCTTGGGACCTACCATGTCCTGCCCGAGGGCAGTGCCGGGTTTTTTGTCACCGATCATCTCGTGCTCGGCGCTGAATACCGCCAGAAGCCCAATAATCTTTCCGCCTTCCGGGAAGAAGATTTCAAGGACGCGTTCATTGCCTACGTGCCAGCCAAGTGGCTGTCGTTGACTGTGGCCTATGCAGATCTGGGCAACATTGCCGATAAGCCCGGACAAGCTGGCCCCTATATATCCCTGCAAGGTAGTTTCTGAGGCGCGCTCCCCCAAAAGCGCAAGCCACGAAGCAGCTCCCGCAGCCGCCAGCGCTAAGTTCAGCAAAATCAGCCCGTTGCAGGATCCTGGCGCGCGGATGGCGGCGGGTTTCGAGAGCTCCCGGGAGCCTCCGGGCCACCGAACTGTGACGTGGGAGCCTTTCCGAATCAAGAACTTAAGGTTTTGCCCGGCGGTACCGATATGGGAACAGCGGGGGCCTGACCGGAACAGCATTCGTAAGCTCCAGAGGTCTGCCCCCAAAGCGGAAATTACCAAGGCAGATTCATGGCGCCGAAACTCAGTTCCTCCAACACTCCGACCCGCCGCTCTCTGGAGCAGGCGGTCACCTACCATTTGCAGGTGACCCTCGGTAAGAGCCCGGATGGCGCGGGTCTGGAAGATCTGCAACTGGCGCTCGCCATGGCCATTCGCCAGCCCATCATCCACGCGATGAACGCCACCGAGGCTCGCGTGCGCAGTGCCGATGCCAAGCAGATTCATTACCTGTCGATGGAATTTCTGATCGGTCGCCTGCTGGCAAACAACCTCAGGAACCTGAACCTCTACGACGTGTGCGCCGAAGCGGCCACGAATCTGGGATTCCATCTCAGCGACATTCTCGAGACTGAAGTGGATCCGGCCCTGGGCAACGGCGGTCTCGGTCGCTTGGCCGCCTGCTTTCTGGACTCGCTGGCAAGCCTGTCCTATCCGGGCTACGGCTACGGCATCAATTACCAGTACGGCCTGTTCCGGCAATCCTTTGCCAATGGCTTTCAGCACGAGCAGCCCGACAACTGGGCGCAACACGGCACACCCTGGCAGATAGAGCGGCGCGAGCACAGCTCGATGATCCCGATCTACGGCCGCGTCGAGGCGTCCGAGGATGAGCGCGGTCGCTACAACCCGCACTGGCTTGAGTGGAAATCGCTGATCGGCGTGCCGGCCGACGTGCCGGTCGTTGGCTACGGCGGCCGTTGCGTCAACTTCCTGCGCCTGTATTCGGCGCGCGCGCCGGCTGAATTCGACATGGCGATTTTCAACAGCGGCGATTACCTGCGGGCCATGGAGCACCAGGTGGCCGTTGAAACGGTGTCCAAGGTGCTCTACCCCTCGGATTCCGCCGCGGCCGGGCGGGAGCTGCGCTTCATTCAGGAGTATTTCTTCGTCGCCTGCGCGATGCGCGACATCTTCCGTCGACACTTTGCTGCAGGTCATGCAGTCGAAGCTTTCGGGCGCTACAACGCCCTGCAGCTCAATGACACGCACCCGGCCCTGGCAGTGGCCGAGCTGATGCGCACGCTGGTGGATGAGCACGATCTGAGCTGGGAACAGGCATGGCTGATCACGCAGGAATCCACGGCCTACACCAATCACACGCTGCTGCCAGAAGCGCTCGAGCGTTGGCCAGTGGAGCTGTTCGGGCGCGTGCTGCCACGGCACCTGGAAATCGTCTACGAGGTTAACCGGCGCTTTCTCGAGGAAGTGGCGCTACGGCATCCCGGTGATTTCGGGCGTCTTGAGCGCATGTCGATTGTGCAGGAACATCCCAGCAAGGAAATCCGCATGGCCCACCTGGCCATTGTCGGCAGCCACTCGGTCAATGGCGTGGCCGAGATGCATTCGGAACTGGTCAAGAGCCAGCTGGTCCCCGATTTCTACGAACTCTGGCCAGAGCGCTTCAACAACAAGACCAATGGCGTCACGCCGCGCCGCTGGCTGCTCAGCTGCAACCCGCGACTGGCCAGCCTGATCAGCGAAGCGATCGGCCCTGAATGGGTCGCAGATCTCGAGCAGCTGGCCGCGCTCGAGCCGCTTGCCAGGGATGTGGGGTTTCTGGACAAATTCCGGCAGATCAAGCTGGCCAACAAGGCCGATCTCGCACGCCGCATTCGCGAAGTCACTGGCGTCAAGATCGATCCGACGACCATGTTCGACGTGCAGATCAAGCGCGTGCATGAATACAAGCGTCAGCTTCTGAACGCGCTGCATATCATGCATCTGTACCTGCGGATCAAGGAAGACAAGGTGCCGCTGCTGGTGCCGAAGACTTTCATATTCAGCGGCAAGGCTGCGCCGGGCTACCACCTGGCCAAGCTCATCATCAAGCTGATCAACAACATTGCGCGCATCGTCAACTCCGATCGCGAAGTCAGCGAATCCCTGCGCGTGGTGTTCTACCCGGACTACAAGGTATCGGTAGCCGAGATCATTGTCCCTGCCGCCGATCTTTCGGAGCAGATATCGACGGCGGGTTACGAGGCCTCGGGCACCGGCAACATGAAGCTGGCGATGAATGGCGCGCTGACCATTGGCACGCTGGATGGGGCCAACGTCGAGATTGCCCGTGAAGTCGGCGAGGAAAACATCTACATCTTCGGACTGACTGCCGATGAGGTGATTCTGGCGCGACAGGCCGGCGACATCGCGCACCTGGCGCAATGCGCCAACGCAGACATCCGCCGGGTGGTTCACGAGCTCGCGGCAGGCCGTTTTTCGCCTGAGGAGCCAGGATTGTTTGCCCCGATAGTCGAATCGCTGACCAGCCATGGCGATCATTACATGCATCTGGCTGACTTTGCGGACTACGCCGCCAAGCAGGAGCAGGCAGCCGGAGACTTCCGCAACAGCAGCAAGTGGGCGGCCCGCGCTTTGATCAACGTCGCACGCAGCGCCCGATTCTCGAGCGATCGAACGATCCGCGAGTATGCGAGCGAGATTTGGGGATTGAAGCAGGTCGTATAGAGCAATAGTGGCAATCGGTGCCGGTCCCGCACGACGGCCGGATATCAATCGAGGAGTGAAGGACATGGTGCTGGAAGATCAGGTTGAGGGCGAATATCTCGTCGTAAGCCTTCGCGACAAGCGATTGGACGCCGTGATCGCGGTGAGTTTTCGCGAAGCGATGCTCGAGCGCATCGAACAGGGTCAGCACAAGATCGTGCTGGATCTGAGCAGTGTCGGATTTCTAGACAGCAGCGGACTCGGCGCAGTCGTGGCCGTGCTCAAGCGTCTGGGCCAGCAGGGCTGCCTCTACCTGTGCGGCGTCACACCGGCCGTGATGGCGGTATTGCGCCTCACGCGCATGGATCGGGTGTTCAAGACCTTTCCGACGCGCGCGGCCGCACTGGCCGCCTGAGCGGACCGCATCCACGGCATCATCTACAAGGCGGTCAGTCCCGTGGCCGACGACGCAATCCTCAAGCTCCTGGTGCCGGCGACTCTTCCGGCAGCTCGCGATGCGACCGAGCGGCTTATGGCGCTCGGCCAGCGCTTCGACGAAGAGAGCCGGGCCCTGTACGAAACGGCGGTCATGGAATGGCTGGCCAACATCGTGAAGCACAGTTATGTGCCGGCCGACGGCGGCAGCATTCGACTGGTCGCACAGGCCGGACCGCGGGAGTTGCACCTGGTGATCGAGGATCGGGGGCGGGGTCTTACCGCGGCACAGTTTGCCGCCGCGCCCTCGCAGATTGAGTTCGATCCTGAAGCGGTTGCCGACCTGCCCGAATCCGGCATGGGCCTGGCCATTCTCAAGAGCGTCATGGACTCGGTGCTGTATGAACAGCAGCAAGGCATCAATCGCCTGATTGCGGTCAAGCGCTGGAGTGCCTGAGCGTGGCTCCCGATTCAGCAAACTCCGAGCTCAGTGAGGCGCGCGGCGCGCAGGCAGGCGATGAGGTGTCGCGTCTGCGGCACACCAGCGCGCTCAATGCGGAGATTGTCTCTTCGCTGCGGGCGCTGCGGGAGCGTGAACTGCACCGCAGCGGCGAGCAGGCGGCACTGCTCGCCGCGGTCAGCGAGCAGATCCGTGGCTATTGGGCCGTGCTTGTGGAACACAGCGCCTCGTCCAACGCGCCAAGCCTTGAGAGCGAACGTGCGACTGGCCTGATCGAGGATCTGGTCGACTACACCCGAGCCTGCGCCGGAACGCTGACCCTTGAGCGGGAATCGATCCATCTGGGCCGGTTCCTGAGGCAGCTGGCGCCGCAGCTTGGCACGCTGCGCGGATCGAATGGTGTGCCACCGGCGATCCGCATTCACGAGCGCGTGCCGGAGTGGGTGGTAGCCGACGCACAGCGGTTGTCCAAAATTCTGACTCAGCTGATTGCTGCGTCCTGGGGCCAAAGTGAGCGGCCACTGTCGCTGGAAATCGCTCTCAATGAGGACATGGCACTAGAGCCCACGCTACCCGGCAACGCCATTGTGATTGCGGTACGAGAAGCTGCGCCTGCGGCGGCGGAACATGCTGCGAACGCGGAGCCGACCGCAGAAGGTGCACTACGCGCTGCGCTCGTGCAGCAGTTGCGTGATTGCTTCGGGATTTCGGTCCGGCAACACACGGATGCCGATGGCATCCACAGTTGCTCTATCGCGCTAGTGCTTGAGGCCTCGCAGGATCCTGTGCAGGCCCGCGAGTTCGAACGCGCCAGCGCGGTCCAGTCCGGGATTCCGGCGACTGCGCAGCCCGCGTCACCAGCCAGCGTCAACAATAGCGCTGAAGCGGACTCGAATGAGCAGGGCGCCATTGATTTTACCTATCTGGATCGCCAACTCGGCTCGCTGGCCCAGCTGGTACTGACGCGTACCGCGCCGGCGTTTCTCGCACTGGCCGATGAGCGCTTGACGACGCTCGTGGTGGCCCAGGAGATGGAGGATCTCGATCGGATGCGCGATTTGGCCCAGGCGTGGAAGGCCTCGGCGATGAGCGTCGGCGCCCGACCGCTCGCGAGCCTGCTCGGGTCTATTGAAAAACAGGCCGCGGCCGGGAACGTACCAGGCGCAGCATCCATTCGTCAGGTCAAAGACGTGCTCGCGCGGCTGCGCCGGGCGCTTGCAGCGTTCAGTCGGGCGCCCGGGACACAAGCATGAACGCCGCTGCCCAGCCCCGGAGCCCGGAGCACAGCGCGCACTCTTCGGCACACCGTTTGCTGTTGATCGAGAGCGAAGCCGACCAGGCCATCTACTGGAGCTCGCTCCTGTCCTCGCTCGGTTTCGCGGTGACCAGCGCCAGCAGCCTGGCACAGGCACATGCCTTGCTTGAACTGCAACCCGGACTGATCGTATGCGCCGCACACCTCGCTGATGGCCGGGGCAGCGACTTCTTCGCCGACTTGCGTGGGCGCGAAGAATTCGCGCGGGTCTACCTGATGCTGCTGACCAGCAGTTTTGGCCAGGAGGAACTCATCGAGTCATTATCCTTTGGGGCCAATGACTGCATGGACAAAGGGGCCTCGTACGGCGAAGTGCGGGCACGCCTTGAGCTTGCGGAACGCGTGATAACGCTGAATGAGGCGCTGCACGAGAAAAGCATTCATTTGAGCGAAGCGCTGCGACGACTCCGTACCGAGCTTGAATCCGCGGCGCGTCTCCAGGCGGCGATGTTGCCGCAGCGACTGGAGTTGCCAGGCGTGCGCGCCGATGTTTTCTATCAGCCGAGCGACATGCTTGGCGGCGATATGGTCGGCATCGCTCCGTTGCCGGGGGCTCGCCGCATTGCCTTCGGGTTGATCGATGTCGTGGGTCACGGTACCGCCTCGGCCCTCATTTCCTGCAGTCTGATGCGTGAGCTGATGGATCGCATGCTCGCGGTGCTGGAGAGCGACCAGGATCCTCGCCGCTGCGGTCAGCAGGTCATCGAGGAGATGAATGCTCGCTATTGCCGCCTGGGTATTCCGGGGATGTATTTTACGGCACTCGCGGGCGTGCTCGATCTGGATCGATCTCAGCTGAGCTACTGCCAGGCGGGACACCCCAGTCTCTATCACTTCAATGCAATATCCGGCTGGCGGTTGCTTGAGGATGGCGGGTTTCCGGTCGGACTGTTTGAGGAATCCAGCTTCACGTCCTTCGATCTGCCGCTGCTGGCCGATGAGCGCGTGTTGATGATCTCGGATGGCATGCTGCGCCCGAGCGAGGCGGATCCGGAAGGTAGCCAGGCAGTCCTGGGTCTGCTGCGCCAGAGCGGGGGGAATCCGGAGCGCATTCTGGCGCGCCTCGAGGCGCTCGCCGCTGAATCCGTAGGCCAGGAGCGGGACGATCAAAGCGCGATGCTGATCGCACTCGGGTCCTCTTCCTAGATGGGCTGGACACAGCTCCGCCCGCAAGGGACCGTGACGGAGTTCAAGCTTCCAGACGCACACCGACCAACCTGCTGAATTAGCACGGCAAATGCGGAGTGGGCGCCAATCGGAATTGGCGCACTTCGCTACAGTGAGCCAGTGCGCAGTGCGAGCGCTGCAGAGGCTCCAGACGTCCGGATGCATCAAGCCATATCCAATGGGATTTCGTGGGTCGCTCCACTCCATGGCCGCAACCGGGTGGTATTACATAATCCTCTGCGCGTTCGTTTGGCGTCTGGCTGCCGATTCGCGCCGCCATGACATCGCGCACCGAATCCCCTGACCGGTTGCCGCCTCCTGCGGCGCGGCCCGATGCGGTAGCCACAGAGACCAGCGTGGTCGGCGCGCTGCCACTCAAACCCATCCGCAGACGCGTCCTGATTATCGATGACGATGCGGCCTTTACGCTGCTGGCCGCCGAGATCCTGGATCAAGCCGGTTACGATGCAAGTGTCGCCAGCAACAGCATCGACGCAATCGCCCGCTTTGAGCGCGATAAGCCGGATCTGGTGTTGCTCGATGTCGAGCTTCCGGGCACCAACGGCTTTGACCTGTGCGCCACTCTGGGGCTGCTCAGCAGGGGAGCCGATGTGCCCATCGTCATGGTGACCGGGCACGATGATACCGCGTCCATCGCGCAGGCTTACCAGGTTGGCGCGACGGATTTCATCCATAAGCCCGTGCTGTGGCCGACGCTGCCGCATCGCGTCGGCTTTATCCTCCGGGCCCGGGACAACATGCGGGCGCTGCAGGCCAGTGAGCACAAGAACCGTGCACTGCTGCAGGCGCTACCCGACACGATATTCATTGTCGATGCCGCTGGCATTCTGCTCGAGCATATTCGCGGCGATGGCAAACGCAGCCGGCGCAATCTGGTGGGCAAGAAGCTCGAGCAGGTTCTCCCGCCCGGTGTCGCGCGCGCCGTTCGGCTGTGTGCAAAGGCCGAGCATCCCGAGGAGCTCAGTACCTACGAGTTCACGGTGGGTCGCGGCAAGGATCAGAAATCCTACGAGGCGCGCATCCGCCCGCAGCCCAACGGCACGATGCTGATTGTCACGCGCAACACCACTGAGCGGCGCAGGGCCCGCGCCCGCATCGAATATCTGGCCTACTACGACATCCTGACCGGCCTGCCGAACAGGCAGCTTTTCATTCGCCAGGTCGGTCGCGCGATTCAGGATGCCAAGCAGAGCGAGCAATTGGTGGCGTTGCTCTACCTGGATCTCGATCGCTTCAAGCGAATCAACGATAACCTGGGTCATAGTGTCGGCGACGCCCTGTTGCAGAATGTGGCACGCAAGCTGGAGCAAAGCGTGCGGCCACCGCACGTATCCGAACCACATGCAGAACGCAAAACGCACGACCGCGCCCGCGTCGCCCGACTGGGTGGCGATGAGTTCGCCATCATGCTGACCGGCGTGCGCTCCGAGGAGCAAATTGTCGCTGTGGCCGAGCAAATCAAGCTTGCCATGGCCGAGCCTCTCGACTGCGGGGGTCACCGCCTCGTCGTGACGCCCAGCATTGGCATTGCGCTCTATCCGCGAGATGGCACCGACATAGAAGATCTGCTGGTCAAGGCTGACATGGCGATGTACCAGGCCAAGGATCTGGGCAGAAACAGCTATTCGTTCTTCGGGCATTCGATGGCGGTCCGCTCGCTCGGACGCCTCGAGCTCGAGAACGATCTGCGCGCCGCCTTCGAGAAGAATGAATTCGAGGTTTTCTACCAGCCCAAGGTGGAGCTGGCCACCGGTACGATCGTTGGCGTCGAAGCGCTGATGCGCTGGCACCACTTCAAGCGCGGCTGGATCGCCCCGGAGATCTTTATTCCGGTGGCGGAGGAATGTGGGCTGATCTTTCCGATGGGCGACTGGGTCATCCGTGAGGCCTGCAAGCAGCTCAAGACCTGGGCAACAGTGGGTCTCGGTGCGCTGACCATCGCGGTCAATGTATCAGTGCAGCAGCTTGCGAGCGCGGATTTTGTGGATTCAGTGTTCCGGGCGCTCGAGGAATACGGCATTTCGCCCAACCTGCTTGAGCTGGAGATCACTGAGAGTCTGCTGATGAGGAATGTTCAGGACACGAGCCTGTGTCTCAAGCGCTTCCGCGCCGCAGGGATCAGCCTGTCCATAGACGATTTCGGCACCGGCTACTCCTCGCTCGGATACCTGCGACAGTTTCCTGTGGACGCCCTGAAAATCGACCGCTCCTTCGTCAAGGACCTGCACACCAGCAGCGATGATGCGGCCATCTGCGCGGCAATCATCGCCATGGCGCGCGAACTGAAACTCAAGGTAATTGCCGAGGGCGTCCAGAACACCGAGCAGCTCGAATTCCTGCGTCGCCATCAGTGCGACCAGGCGCAGGGCTATCTGATCAGTCGCGCCATTGCGCCGCTGGATCTGCAGGCGCTGCTGCAGGCTGCCGCGCGTGGCGAGCTCACCTACGCGCAGGAATCGGCCACACCATTGCGGCTGAATGTCGGCCCGTGACGAGCTGGCTGCAACGCGTTGCCTTTAAGCGCAGGGTCCGGGCAATTGTCGTCTGCGCGAGTGCGGCGGCAGTTGCAATTGCGCTGAGCTTTGTACTAGTCGGACACTCTCTTTCTTTGCGACAGAGTGTCGCCAGCCGGCTGGTAAGTGTTCTTAACGTAGTCAGCGTCCGTGCGGCCGAGGCGCTGGCGCAGTCCAATGTCGGACTTGCGCGCGAGGAGCTGGGCCGCCTCCGTACCGAGCCCGCAATCCGGGTCGTGCGACTCTATGATGGCTCCGGAAAGTTCTTCGCCGGCATCGACCTGAGCGGACAGCACACTGCTGGCAACGGTGCGATCTTAGCCGCCGGCGCTGATCTGCCACCGATGGGCAATGAGCCGATCAAATATGAGGGCGTCGATGCGGTAGAACTTCAGGTGCCGCTGATGTTGCAATCGCGTCAGGTGGGGACGCTCGCAGCGCAGGCGCATTTGGGCGGGATTTATGGCGAACTGCCGGGCATGGCGCCATGGGTGCTGGGCGGCGCTGCACTGGCTGGCTTACTCGCCTATTTACTGGCAGCAGTTCTGGAGTCGGCGATCATCGCTCCGGTGCGTGATCTGGGCCTGCGGTTGCGCGAGGCGCTCGATTCCAAGAATTTCTCGATTCGCGTGGAGCGCCACAGCGACGATGATATGGGCCTGCTCATCGGCGCCTTCAGCGAGACGCTGGCTGAGCTCGAGCTGCGGGACCGCGCCCTCAAGGCCTACCAGAATGAAGTGGAGAAGCGCGTTCGCGAACGCACCGTGCTGTTGAATGCGGCGGTGTCCGAGGCGCAGGAGGCGCTGATGCGTGCCGAGGGCGCGAGCCGCGCCAAGAGCGATTTCATGGCGCGCATGAGCCACGAGATCCGCACGCCAATGAACGGGGTACTCGGCATGGCCGAGCTCCTGAGACATTCGACCACGCTCGATGCGCGGCAGAAGCGCTACGCGGCCACGATCCATCAGTCCGGCAGCGTGCTGCTCAATATCATCAATGACATTCTGGATTTCTCCAAGATCGAAGCCGGCAAGCTCGAACTGGAGAAGACGCCCTTCTGCCTGCGCGAGACGATCGAGGATGCGGTGGACATCGCAGCCGAGCGGGCCCTTAGCAAGGGGCTTGAGCTGATCTGCGACATTCCGTCGAATCTCGAGACGGACGTTTGCGGCGACAGCCAGCGTCTGCGCCAGATCGTCATCAATCTGATCAGCAATGCGGTGAAATTCACCGAGCGGGGCGAGGTGCGCGTTTCAGTGCGCAAGGCCGAGCAGGACCTGATCAACCCGACCTACCACTTCGAGGTAAAGGACACGGGGATTGGCATTCGGCCGGAGAACTGCCGCTCGATATTCGAGTCGTTCGCGCAGGAGGACAGTTCCACGACCCGCCACTACGGCGGCACCGGTTTAGGCCTCGCGATCTGCAAGCAGCTCGTGGAACTCATGGGCGGTGAGATCGGAGTGACCAGTGCACCGGGTGTGGGCTCGACGTTCTACTTCTCGGTACCGCTGGCGATTGATCCGACAGCCGATCGGAACAAGCAAACCACCGTACTCAGCAATTCCCGCATGCTTATCGTTGATCCCAACACCACGACGCGCGAGGTGCTGCGCGATCACCTGATCAGCTGGGGCATCCGGGTGGACGAGGCAGCCTCGATGGCACACGCCCTCGAAGTTGCTGATCGCTCGCTGGGCGGAGAGTTTGACGTGATCATCATCGAAGGCCAGGCGACAGGGCTTGATGGCAACGCGCTGGTTACAAAGATCCGCCTGCGCTCAGGATTCACCGGCACACCCATTGTCATGTTGGGCTCGGTCGAGACACCCGCCACCATTGACCGTCCCGGCGAGGGTCCCGTGGTCCGGCTGGCCAAGCCGATTCGGCGCGTGCAACTTCGCGTGTGCTTGCTGTCGCTGCTGTCCCGACAGCCTCAGGGTGCGCGGACGAAGGATCCGACGCGACCCAAGATGCGCCCGCTGATGCAGGGCGGTAAGCGGGCATCGCGCATCCGCCAGGTCCTGCTGGTTGAAGACAATCCGGTAAACCATGAGGTCACGAGCGTCATGCTGCAGGAGCTCGGCGTGGGCGTCGTGAGTGCGTGGAGCGGCGAGGAAGCGCTGGAGAAGCTCGCCAAGCGGCGCTTTGAGGCCATACTGATGGATTGCCAGATGCCGAAACTCGATGGCTATGGCACCGCGCGGCAGTTCCGGGAATCCGAGCAGACACTGCGACGCACGCGCACCCCGATTGTTGCTGTGACCGCCAATGCCTTGAGTGGCGATGCCGAGAAGTGCTTCGAGGCGGGTATGGATTACTACCTGAGCAAGCCGTTCACGCTCGATCAGCTTTATGAGGTGCTCGAGTCCTGCGGAACGCAACAGGGTGCGGGCAAGCCCGGGCCGCAAGCGGACAAGACCGGGCCGGCAGCGGAAGACTCGGTACTGGATCAGCAGACCCTGGATCGGATCCGGGCGCTGCATCGGCCGGGCGGGCCTGACCTGCTGGCGAAGGTGGTAGGCCTGTACTCCTCGAGTTCGCTGGCACTGGCTGAGGCGTTGCGAGCCGCCGCCGAGCAGAAGGATGGCGAGAGCGTCCGGCAGGCCGCGCACGCGCTCAAATCCAGCAGCGCCAATGTCGGCGCCCTGGCATTCGCGGAGCTGTGCAAGAGCATCGAACAGGCCGCGGCCGAGGGGCGCGTCGGAGAAGTCAGCGGCCTGGTGGACACAGTGGTGTCAGAACACCAGAAGGTATTGCAGGCCCTCGAGGCCCATAGTCTCGCCGCGTAATCGGCCGCGGATTGATTCCCACAAAGCGATCGGGACTGTAATCATCAGCATCGTAGCTGATTCATCATCAGAACCATGACATCGCCGCGGCGTTGCCGGCCGGCTCGTCGATCATCGCCGTGGCATCGAGCGTGTACGCCATCCGCAAACTTGCTGTTGCGCGATACATCGGTTTCAAGCTATCGAAAATCTCCACCCTTGAGCGCTATACCGTGCATATCGGTGAGTATCATACGTCGCGGTGCACCAGAGCCCCGCTCCCCGTGGGGGCGAGGTCATGACACACTATGCTAGGCTAAAGCCATTGAACTGCATGAAGCAGTGAAGCCCGCACGACAGCAGATGTCTAAACTACCCCATCATCCGAGGCGCCGATCATGACTATTTCGATTCATCCGTCCGTCGACAAAGGTATCAAGCCGGCGGCCAAGGGCTTTGCGGGCGGCACTTTGAAGTGCCGCTGCTCCAGTGAGCCTGTTGAAGTGACCTTAAGCGCCCAAACCGCCTATAACCATGCCTGCGGATGCACGAAATGCTGGAAGCCAAGCGGCGCGCTGTTCTCCGTCGTGGCGGTTGTGGCTCGCGACAAACTGCACGTGACCCAGCATGCCGAGAAGCTCTCGGTCGTCGATCCAAAGGCGAACATCCAGCGGCACGCCTGCAAGGCCTGCGGTGTGCACCTCTATGGACGAATCGAGAACACCAAACACCCATTTTTCGGTCTGGATTTCGTACACACCGAACTCTCGGAACAGACCGGGTGGGCCACCCCGGAATTCGCCGCCTTTGTATCCTCGATCATTGAATCCGGCACTGATCCGAAGCTGATGGGCGCGGTGCGCGATCGCCTGCGGCAGCTGGGGCTTGAGCCCTATGACTGTCTGTCACCGGCACTGATGGATGCGATTGCCATCCACACCGCCAAGGCCGCTGGCGTTCTCAAGAACTGAAGGCGGCACGGCTCTGGCGACGTCTGGTCTCAGCCGCTGTTGCGCAGTGCCGTGGCGATGGCGTTGATCGAGAGCTGAATGCCCTCGCGGACGCGCGGATCATTTTCGCCGGAGCGATGACGCTTGAGCAGTTCCACCTGCAGTTCATTGAGCGGTTCGATGTACGGCAGGCGCAGGCGGATCGAGGCTTCAAGGCCGGGATGCTTTTCCAGCAGACGCGCCTGCCCGGTGATCATCAGCAGCTGCTCCTGAGTCACGAGCCACGCATCGCGGATCCGATTGAAGGTGCGCTCGGCGAGCGCCCGATCCTGTACCAGGGAAGCGTAGCGCGCTGCAATCGTCATATCGGACTTCGACAGCACCATCTCCAGGTTGTCCATGGTCGCGCGAAAGAATGGCCATGCCTCGAGCATCTCGCGAAGCAGGCTGACATCGCCCAGTGCCGTCAGTGCCTGGCCTACGCCATACCAGCCAGGCAGCATGACCCGTGCCTGCGCCCAGCTGAATACCCAGGGAATCGCCCGCAGATCTTCAATGCGCGTGGAATTGGTACGCGAGGCCGGGCGCGAACCAATCTTGAGATCTGAGATTTCCATCAGTGGCGTCATCTGACGAAAGAAGCTGGTGAAGCCCTCGGTCTCATAGACAAGCGAGCGATAGGAGCGAAAAGCCTCCCTGGAGATGCGCTCCATCGCGCTCGAGAACCGCACCCGGCTCGGCGCCGAGAGCGTGGGCTGCTCGAGCGATGCCAGTAAGGTGGCCGCGGCAATGGCTTCCAGGTTCGAGGCCGCGCTCTCGCGTGTGCCGTATTTGGCGGCGATGATTTCGCCTTGTTCCGTAATGCGGATTCGACCCTGGACCGTGCCGGTCGGCTGCGCACGAATTGCCGCAAACGAGGAGCCGCCGCCACGGCCGACCGCGCCACCGCGTCCGTGGAAAATCTGCATCGGCAGGTGGCTGCGCGCAAAGACTTCCGCCAGCGACTGCGTGGCCTGATACAGGCTCCACACCGAGGTCAGATAGCCACCGTCCTTGTTGGAGTCCGAGTAGCCGACCATCACTTCCTGGTAGCCGTGTGCCGCGTTGAGCACGGCCACCTCAGGCAAGGCGAGCCAGGTCGTCATCACCTCGCTGGCGTGCTCCAGATCGGTGATCGTCTCGAACAGCGGCACCGCCATGATCGCGGCGTGCGGTGTCCCGCCTGAGCGATACAGGCCGACTTCCTTCAGCAAGATATTGACTTCCAGCAGATCCGAGACGCTATCGCATTTGGAAATGACGTAGTTGGTGATGCAGCCTGCCCCGTAGCGCTGGTGAGCTTCGGCCGCGGCGCGCACGATCGAGAGTTCCGAGAGTGTTTCGGCGCTGTAGGTCGAGAACGGGCTCGCCAGCAGCCGCTCGGTGGCCAGTTCCCGGCGCAGCAGCGTGACACGCGCCGCTTCATCGAGTGCGGCGTAATCGGAGGCCACTCCAGCCACTTTAAGCAGCTCGCCGACCACGCGCGCGTGGACATCCGAGTTCTGTCGCAGATCGAGCGTCGCCAGATGAAAACCGAAAGTCTCGACGGCGCGGATCAGTCGCGCCAGGGCGCCACCGATATTCAGGCCAATCTTGTTCGCCGACTGCAGCGATTCGGCCAGCAGCAACAGGTCCGCGCGCAGCGCAGGAGCATCCGGGTAAGGCTCTGCCATCACGGTGGCGGGCCGTGCCGGTGCCGAGCCAATCAGCAGGCGATAGGTCGCGGCGAGGCGCGCGTAGATCCCGGTGATCGCACGGCGGTAAGGTTCGTCCGCGCGCGCCGGATTGTTGTCACCGCTGCCGACGGCCAGCGCGGCGACCGGCTCGGAAACCGCTGCGAGTTCGCTCGAGATCGACAGCTCCGCCCCCAGCGCGTTGAGTTGATCGAGGTAACTGGTGAGCAGTGCCTGGGCGGCACGCGCCAAGGCCAGACGCAGCGAATCGGCCGTGACGTGCGGGTTGCCGTCCCGATCGCCACCGATCCAGCTGCCCGGCCTCAGGAAGCTGGCCGGACGCTGGCCCAGCAGCCGTTCCCAGCGCGCGTACAGCATCGGAATCACGGGCACGAAAATATCGCGCAGGTAGGCGAGGGCTGAGTCAACTTCATCGGCAACGTACAGGCGTTCACGCCGCAGCGCTCGTGTCTGCCACAGCAGCCCGATCTGGCGCGCGATCGCCTGCTCGACCAGTTCGCCTTCGGGCGTTTCGGTCCGTCCGAGGTCCCGCTCCCGCATCAGCGCGGCGATCCGATTGCGATGATCAAGCACGCTCTTGCGCATGACCTCGGTCGGGTGGGCGGTCAGCACCGGGGCAATCCACGCGCGACTCAACAGTCCGGTCGCCTCAGCGCGACCCTGGCCCTGGGCCTCGAGAAACTTGAGCGCCGATTCCAATGTGCTCTCGGCTTCGGCCATGCTGCCCTGGCGGTCCTCGGCAAGGTTCGCCAGCATCGAGAACAGCATGAAACTGCGCACAAAGGCGACCGTCTCGTCGAGCGAGAGCATCTCCCAATCCGCCGCCAGCCCGCGTGGCCGGGCGATACCACGGTAGCGATCGACGGACGCGGCCCGGATGGCCTCAATGCGCTGGAACAGTGCTTCGCCGCCCTGCACCCGGATCACATCGCCCAGGATCTTGCCGAGGAAGCGAATGTCAGCGTTCTGGGCTATGGACGGTGGCGGCTGGCTCATGGGTGGCAATGTTGCAATATTTGAACCAGAGAATAGCTGATGCATCATTGCGGATGTAGCCAATGCGGAACTTAAGGCGGTCCGAGGCCGTCTGGCCTTAAAGCATTCGCTACTTAAGTACACACTTTGAAGGAGCTGAGCATGGCTGTCGAAAAGATTCTGTATACCGCACACGCCAAGGCCACTGGTGGTCGTGAAGGTCGTGCGGTGTCTTCGGATGGGATCCTGGACGTGCGACTGACCACGCCGCGCGAGCTCGGGGGTGCCGGCCAACCCGGGACCAACCCGGAGCAGCTCTTTGCTGCCGGCTACTCGGCCTGCTTCATTGGTGCGCTCAAGTTCGTCGCCGGACGGGACAAGGTCACCCTGCCCTCGGAAGTCAGCATCGAAGGCAGCGTCGGTATCGGACCGATCGCGACCGGCTTTGGGATTGCGGTGGAACTCAAGATCTCGCTGCCCGGACTGTCACGCGCCGATGCGGACATACTGGTGCAGAAGGCCCATCTGGTCTGTCCCTATTCGAATGCGACGCGCGGAAATATCGACGTCAAACTCAGCGTCGTTTGAGAGCCGCGCTGTTCGGCTGTGCGGCGGCAGCGTGGGTTGCCCGCGAAGGGTCCCTTGATCGGATCTAGGCGGGGTTCTGCCGGGCAGACCCCCGTCGGTTTCGCAGTGCCCTGACATAGGGCACCAGCTCGAGCAGAGAATCCTTGGGGACAAAGTGATTCGCGCCCGCTGCGAGTGCGCGCTGGCGCAACGTGTGTCCGTCATAATGCGTAACGACCACGAGATGGCATTCGGGGTAGAGCGAGCGGATCACGCGCATCGCGGCCATGCCGTCCATGTCCTTGAGCTGCAGATCCATCGTCACCAGATCAGGGCGGAATTCGCCGCACACCTGGACTGCCTCCTCGCCGCTGGCGCAGTCGCGCAGCTCATCGCACAAGCCTTGCAGCAGCTCGCGGATAAGGTTGCGCATCTCGGGGTGATCATCCACCACGAGTGCGTTGAAGGCTTTGGGGCCGGGCGAGCTCACGCCGGGCGCTGCAATCCTGCCACTGCGGTCATCAGCCGATTATCGGCGTACGGCGACCTGCCGGTACAGCTTGATGACATCGGCCGGGGGCGCCTGAGGCACTGCACGCGGCCGCAGGTGGATTGAAGGCGCATGCAGGATGGCCGCCAGTTCACTCGGGGTGGCGAAACGGGCGCTTAAGGCCCCATCGGAGGCCTCCACCTGGCCTGCGAGCGTGTCCTGGTCGCTCTGGCGCCAGAGCCGCACGATGTAGGTGCTGGGGTTCACGGCCGATCTTCCGAGGGAATCGGCAACGCCTGCTGGTTGGTGTGCAGCCACTGTCGGCCCATATTCGCGAGATCCATCCGCCTGGTACGTGGGCGCGTGGCGCCCCGTTGGCCGCTAAAGCCCAGCCCCGCCATCCCTAGCAGGGCTAAGCCGTACCCGCCGGCAGGTCATGCCAAGCGAATCCGTTGCGTTCTGTTAGGTAAGAGGGCAGACGGAGGAAATCCGCTACCACTAAATGCATCGATCGGCGGCAGAGGCTCCCGGGACGGGCTAAAACTTCCAGTTGGCGGTCAGCCCCAGCGTCCGGGGCTGCAGGGTATAGGCGTACACGAGCGTGGAATACGGGGCATCTGCATACAGCTGCAGGTCAGGATGCTGGTTCAGGGCATTGGTCACGAACAGCTTCAGATCCAGGGCGGCCCACTTCAGGCCCAGCTGCGGATTGAGCAGATCCGTGGCCGGGTCCGCGGTGTAGCGCGGGTCATAGTAGGTGTAGCGGTGATCAAGCTCGGTGAAGGGTCCGGGATTGTGGCTGTGGATGGTGTCATCCACGCGCATATAGCCGAGTGCGCTGGGGCCCATCATCCACTCATAGCGCACGCTTAACGTGCCGCTCCAGGGCGCTGGCACCGAGGGCACGCCACCGACCACAGCGCCGCGATCGGCAATCAGGATGTCGCCCGAGCCAATCAGCGTGTGCGTGTACTGAACATCGATATAGCCCAAGGCGAGCGCCATGCTCAGGCGATCACTCAGCAGCGCCTCGGCTTTCAGGTCAAACCCGGCGCTGACCGCGGACCCGGCGTTGGCCGTGTACGTGTTGCCACACGCGTCATTGACGCCCTCCTGGATCCCGCGCCATTCAATGTTGTAGGCGCTGGTGGAGATCTGCAGGCGGCGCGCAAAGAACTCGTTCTTGGCCCCGAGCTCAAAGCTCCACACCGTATCGGGAGCATAGGTGTCCGGATCGCCATTACACGGCGATGGTTCGGTGCCGTTGGTGCCCCCGCGACGGAAACCCTTCGCGACGCTGATGTAATAGAGCTGGCCATCACTGGGCAGAAAGGAAAGATCAAAGCGCGGTGTCGGTGGCAGGTTCGCGTCCCGCTCAGTGTGCGAAGCAGGGCTCGGCGCGTTGAAGAACCCGCCGCTGACTCCGGTATTGACGCCGCGCGCCCAGCCGAGGCGCATGCCGGCGCCAGTACTCCACTGCGGCGAGAAATGCCAGGTCGCCTGCCCGTAGCCGGACACTTCGGTGTCGATCGAATAGTTGTTGCCGGTGCTGGCGGGGGGCATCGGGGCCTCGACCAGGTACTCGTACTGGCTCTCATCCAGCTGCAGGCGCGAATAAAACAGCCCGGCGACCCAACTCAGGCGAGCCGTCGGATCCGAGGAGGCGAGGCGCAGTTCCTGCGATGACAGGATCTGATGAATGGCAAGATCGCTCGGCACCGCATCAGCGTAGGAACTCGGGTACTCGGGACCGAGGGGATTGCCGTAACCGTTGCCGTTAAACTCGGTCACGCCGTCTTCATTCGTCGTATCCACAATCGCCGAGGCCGTACGATCAAAATACGAGGTCACGGCGGTAAAGAGGCTGCCATCCAGCTGCTGCTCGACCTTGAGTGAGGCGAGCGTGAAGCTGTCCTCATCGGGCTGGCGCAGCAGGCGTCCGCTGTTGAACTGTCCTGCACTGGGATCGGACAGGTAGGTATAGAACACCGGCGAGTCGTGCACATGCCCGGCCTGATAGGAGAGCGACGGGGTGATCCGCAGGGTGTCGGTGGGCGCAATGGCCAGCGCGATGCGTAGCGCCTCGGACCAGGTGCGGTTGGCATCAGCATCCACGACGGCACCGGTAAACGGATCCTCGCGGTTTACGTAGCCACCTTCTTCGCGGTACCAGGCACTCACGCGCGCACCGAGCGTATCCGGGATCAGTGGGCCACCCGCGGCCGCGCCCAATTCGTAGCTCAGGCTCCCCTGCTCAGTGGTCGAGATCTGCGCGCGGTAGAGCGCATCAAAATCCGTAGTGCTGGGCTCGTTCGGGATAAAGCGGATGGCACCGCCCTCGGCGCTGCTGCCAAAGAGCGTGCCTTGTGGGCCGCGCAGCACCTCGACGCGTGCCAGATCGAACGTCACTGGAAACGGATCGCCGAAACTGTTGTGCGGCATTTGAATCGGCGTGTCATCAATGTAAATGCCGGTCGTCGGCTGACCCTTATCGGCGCTGATGCCGCGGATCGCGATGTTGGTCAGGATGCCGGGGCCGAACTGCGAGCTGAAGTCATATTCGATGCCGGGAGTCACGGCGGCGATCTCGGTAATGTCCTCGATACCCGCCGAGTACATCTCGGCGGCGCTGAGTACGCTGGCGCTCATCGGCAGGATGCTCAGGCGCTGCTCGCGCTTGGTGGCCGTGACCATCACCTCATCGAGCGCTTCTGCAGGCGCGGTCGCGTGATCTTCGCGGGATGAATCGGCACTGGCGGGGGCGATACGTGCGGCAACCGCCGGCGCCGCGTAGATCTTGATCGTCCGTTCGTTCAGATAGACAAAAGCCAGTCCCGTACCCTCGAGGAGCTTTGCCAGTGCCGGCGCCGGTGCCAGGCCTGCCGGTAGCGGGTGCGAGCGCTTCCCGCCGGCCAGTCTCGAGACGTACACCAGCTGCAGGCCGGTGCGCTCGGCGAAATTAGCGAGGGCCTGGGCCAGGGGCTGCGCGGCGGCATCGATCGACAGCACCGCCTCTGGCGCCGGCGGATCGACGACCTGAGCGAGAATGCTTTGATCCAGGCACGCGCCGAGCAGGCACGTACCGAGCAGCCGCTTCAGCAAACCCATGCGGTGCCGGCGCCGCGAAAGTGCGGCCCTGGGTTCGGGTTTGGAAAAGCACCCCGGGTCAAAGCCCGGGGTTGAAGGGTCGGTTGTCGGTCAGGGGTCTGTCGGGCGATGGCCGGCGCCACCCCGGCGCTCGGGTGATCAGTGGCCTTGTGCCCGTTTATGGTCCTGGTCAGCAGCAGCATTCGTCACCCGGATCAGCGTCCCCAGCCGCTCGACGTGTACCCCGTCGAGGGAACCCAGAAACGCGGCAAACGAGGCCGGATCATAGGCATCAAAGACACCGCTGACCGGGAGTGCGCGCAGCTTTGGGTCATCGATCTCAAAGCTGATCCTATTGTAGCGGTTAAATTCCCCGGCAACCTCGTCCAGTGGCTGTTGGTCGAATACGATCTGACGCTCTAGCCATGCCACGGCCTGGTGCAGATCGGCGCTGATCGGCGCCTCCGGCAGGATTCCAGAGCGGACCGTGACCTGCTGGCCGGCACTGACACTCAGTGACTGATCATCGCCGGCCATGCTGGCGGTGGCGGGCAGCGATGCGCTCGGATAGACAACCACGCGGCCTTTGACGACAGTGATCTGCGTGGCATCGCCGCGCCGGTAGACATCAAATTCAGTGCCGACGGCGACGGTACTGGAATCACCGGCACTGACACGGAACGGGCGCGCGCTTTCATGCGCCACTTCAAAGAGCGCCTGGCCCTGGCGCAGTGTCACGAGGCGTTCATGATTCGAAAAGTGCACCGTCACGCTGCTGTCGGTATTCAGGTGCAACACCGATCCATCCGCGAGCTGCCACACGGCCTGGCCGCCGTGCGTGGTCTCATAGGTTTTGGGCAGATTCAGCCACTGTCCTTCGCCGAACGCCCATACCAGCACGGCGGCGACCATGCCCACGCCGGCCAGCGCCGCCGCTCCGAGCCACCAGGGACTCGAGTGCCGCGCGCGCTCCGGCCGCGGGCTCCCGAGCGTGCGACCCGAGCGCAGGTCCACGACCTGGCCCGAAGGCTCACGCCGGGCCGCATCGAGCAGCGCTTCCAAGCTGGTGTCAGGATCCTCGGTCGCTGCGCCGAGGCTGCTTTCCAGCGCGGCAATGCTGAGGTATTCCTCCATATGGATCGGAGAGGCCTTCAGCCAGGCAAAAAACAGCGCGCGCTGGCGCTCATCGAGCGGCCCGGCGCGGTGGGCCACGAACCAGGTCGCAGCCTGCTCGGCGATGGCCATGCGACTCGTATCGTCCGTGATATTCATGCGTCTATCCAAACCTCGCCATTCTTCGGCGGCAATGGACCAATGCCTGGCCCAGGTACTTCTGTACCATGTGATCCGAGACACCCAGCTTCTCGGCGATTTCCTGATAACTCATCCCATGCCGGTACTTCATGTAGACCGCCGCACGGCACTTGGGGGGCAGCTGCGCCAGCACGTCGCGCAGGCGCTTGACCCGCACCTGCAGATCAATGTTCTCCTCAAGACCGGCGGGGCCCACCAGCTCGGCCTCGACCACCGGCTGATCAAAGTCGATGTCCTTCGCGTGACGGCGTTCCAGCACCGCGTGCTCGATCGCAAGGTTGTTGGCCACCGTGTACAGGTAGCCCTCGGGATTGCGGATCGCGTCGGTGTCATTGACACGTAGCATCCGGACGTAGACCTCCTGCACCAGGTCCACGGCATCGGGCTTGGAGCGGATCCGGCGGTAGAAAAACGACTGCAGGGCGCCGCGATGCTGCGCAAACAGACGTTCAATCAGTACTTTTTTCAGTTCCGTCATGGATCCGTCAGGCTGCTACCGGCACCTGAAAGGCGCTATACCTGTATATAAGAGTGCCTTGGGCCGGTTTTCGTACCAATTTCTTCATAATTTGCCGCTCACGTGGCAGCCGCTCCTGCATACACCATGGTGCGTCGCAATATTCTAGCTAATTTCCCGTTCAAGCAGGCGGCCGCGTTCCCGATAGCGCCGATGCCGGTTCCGACCCCGGCGCAAACGGGCGACTTCCGGGGGACAGGTGGCCGTCTACAATACCGCCCGGCCGGGGGCCGGCACTCTGGCTAGCGGTGGTATCAGCAGCAACGGAAGAGGGCTTAGGTGAGCTTCATCGAGAAACTGCAGGCGGCGTGGTCATCCCAGGACTCCCTGGTGTGCGTGGGACTGGATCCAGACCTTGCCCGGCTGCCGGCCCATCTGCCGCGGACGCCCGCGGGCGTGCTCGAGTTCAACCGCGCGATCATCGATGCCACACACGATCTGGTGTGCGCCTACAAACCCCAGATCGCCTACTTTGCCGCGATCTCGGCCGAGCAGCAGCTGCTCGCCACCATCGAGTACATCCGCAAGGTCAGCCCTCGGGTACCGGTGATTCTGGATGCCAAGCGCGGCGACATTGGCAGCACCGCCGAGCAGTACGCGCTCGAGGCCATCGCGCGCTACGGAGCCGATGCGGTCACGATCAATCCGTATATGGGCCACGACTCGGCCGAGCCTTTTCTGCGGCACGCGGATCGGGGTGTCATCCTGCTGTGCAGGACCTCCAACAGTGGCGCCGCCGATGTGCAGGATCTGCTGGTCGACGGGCAACCACTGTACGAGCGGGTCGCGACCATGATTGCGCGGCACTGGAACGTGCACGGCAATTGCGCACTGGTGCTCGGGGCCACGTGGCCGGCGCAGATGGCCCGGGTTCGTGCGCTGGTCGGTGACATGCCCTTTCTGGTACCCGGCGTCGGTGCGCAAGGCGGCGATGTCGAACAACTGGTGCGCGCCGGCCAGACCGCCGACGGCACGGGTCTGATCATCAACTCCTCCCGCAGCATCCTGTACGCCAGCGGTGGGCGCGACTTTGCTGCAGCTGCACGCGCCGAAACCCTCAAGCTGCGAGACACCATCAATCGCTACCGCCACAAGCGCTGAGCGATTCATAGTTGCTGCGCGCCGGGGCTGCCAGGCGAGCGGTTTGAGTCTAGTATTGGCCTCCCCGCGAACAGTCCGAACGTACGGAGTAGCCCATGTGCGATCAGGATTCTTTCAATGACATGCTCGAGTATGCACAACGCTCAAGCGAGCTCTCGCGCCGGCGCTTCGGCGCGCTCTCGTTCGCCGGTGGCCTGGCGGCCATGCTGCCACGCATTGCAGGCGCGGCCGATGTCGTCGAAGCCGACGTCGACATCAAGACGCCCGATGGCGTAGCCGACAGCTACTTTGTGCATCCCGCGACCGGCAAGTCTCCGGGCGTGCTGATGTGGACCGATATCATGGGTTTGCGACCGGCGTTCAAGTTAATGGGCAAGCGTCTGGCCGAGTCCGGCTATGCGGTCCTGGTGCCCAATCCGTTCTATCGCTCACGCAAGGCGCCGGTTCTGCCGCCGGGCGCGAGCATGCAGGATGACGCCACGCGCCAGACGCTGATGGGCCTGATGGGCTCGCTGACAACCGAGCGGCAGTTTACGGATGCCAGAGCTTTCGTCGGATTTCTCGACAGTCAGCGCGTCGTTGATCACAAGCGCAAGATGGGCACCGCTGGCTACTGCATGGGCGGCCCGCTGACCTTTCGCACCGCCGCTACCTTTCCCGACCGCATCGGTGCCGGCGCCTCCTTCCACGGCGCGAACCTGGCGAGCGACAAGCCGGACAGCCCGCATCTGCTGGTTCCGATGATGAAAGCGCAGTACCTGATCGCGATCGCCGAGAATGATGACATGAAGGACCCGGCCGCCAAGACGCTGCTGCGCGAGGCCTTCGCCAGCGCCAAGCTGCCGGCCGAGATTGAAGTGTATGCGGGCACGATGCATGGCTGGTGCCCGCCCGATTCCAGTGTCTATAACGAGGCGCAGGCGGAGAAAGCCTGGGGCCGCATGCTGAATCTGTTCAAGACCGCATTGGCATGAGCGCGACGAGCGAGGATCAGGGGCTCAACAGGATTCGGGGCAGGCGCAAAGTGGGAACGCTGCTAAGGAGCATGACGGCCGTGGCGTGCGTGGCCGGTGGCGTGATTCACCCGACCGCGGCGGCAGATGCGGATCTGAAGTTTCTGGAACGCCGCAGTCTCGATTCTCCACAGTCCACGCCACTGCCGATGAAGCAGACCTCGTGGAAAGTGCGTGAGCACAATAAACAGGTCGTGCTCGATTTTTACAAGATCATCAGCGATAAGCGCCAGTGGACACCCGAGAATGCGCGCAAGTATTTCTGGCCGGACTTCATCCAGCATGATCCAGCGGAGCCGGACACCTCGAGTGCGTTCTTTGCGTTCTTCAATACCATGCGCCCGCCGCAAAACACTTCTGCCGATGCGAGCACACCACCACCACCGCCGGGTCCGCGCAAACAGCCAGGAAACTACGCGGTCGATGCCAACGGCTCGCCGGTGAACTGGATGGTGGCGGAGGGCGACATCGTGGTCGTCGCTCGTCATCGCAACTGGGACTGGAAGGATGGACCGGAGCCAGTGTACGAGGGCGTGTTTGTAGATATCTGGCGCGTCGTCGATGGAAAGCTCAAAGAACAGTGGTGCACAGCGACGCCCGCCGATGCCAATCTGGCCCATATTCGCGAGTTCATCGACAAAGGCACGTTCCCCAAGACCAAGGAATAGGCCGCCTTTCGCCAGTTTGCCGCGACCCCAAACGCGCGCACCTGCGGCCGCAATCTTCCGCGATTGCCCTGCTCATTGCTTGCCGAGCGTGCTCCTGCGGGCGCTACGGGGTGTTTCCACCCATCACAGGGAACCTTTGCGCGTGTAGCGAGAACACGACAGACGGATGTCGCTAGGCGCGCGTTATACGGCCGTTCAACTGGTGTGTCGGTCACGCCAACGCCTTGAAAGCGCCGACAATACGCTTATGCAACCGTTCAAGTGCCTGCGCGCTGCAGAGAAAGATCGCATTGAAAATCCTGCACGCTTGGCAAAAAAGGACGCGATGACTGTCGCTGCAACGCAGATTCTCGGTTGCGCGTCGCGCGATGCGAGAGTCTAATAAAGATGAACACTTGAACCGGTGTGAATACGAACTATCAGTGATACCACAGCGATGATTGATAACGGAAATATGAAGGTATTAATGAGCGCGCGCCAGGATCGTGACTGCCCGCAGGTGCAGATTTGCAGTGCAACCTGCGTATTGGGCAGCACGCTCTTGTGCACAGCGGAGGGCGCTCGCAGCTGAGCGGAAAACGCCAGTTCAGGAATCCGAAGACCCGATGAGGTCTTCACCCCTAAGAGAGGTAAATGATCATGTTACGTGCAGTCAATGAAACCCGATTGATCAAGAAGTATCCCAACAGGCGTTTATACGACACGAAGTTGAGCCGCTACATCACGCTCAACGACGTCCTGGCCCTGATTGTCGGGCAGGCCGAAGTACGGGTGACCGAGCAGCGCACCGGGCTCGATATCACACGCGAAGTTCTGCTGCAGGTGGTTGCCGAGCAGGAGAAGACCGAACAGGCGCGGCTCAGCCAACCGTTCCTTGCGCAACTGATCGGCAGTTATGCATCGACAGCGGCGGCTCCGACTTCAAGGTACCTCGAGGAGTCGATGGCCCACTACCTGGATGATCAGCACACCGCGGGCTAGTGTCCTCGAGCAGGTGGCGGTCGCATGCAGGGTAGCTAGCACCGCAGGTACGGGTCACGGTCGCGGATTGGTGGTACTGCCGATGTCGCTGACCAGTGGCCCGAGATCACCCAGGGATGGGGCAGTGCCGGGGTGGCGCCCGACGAGGCCCTCGCGCCGAATCTCAATCCCAGATTATCCGCCGGCGATGTGGCCGGCCGTTGCCTGCGTTGGGCCCGGACCCGGGCGCGATGTGCTGGGCCATGCCAGTTAGCGGCCGCTAACTCTCCACGGTCTAGCGCGGCTGAAGGGCCGCGCGCGCCGCACGCCCAAAGTTTTCCCGCTTAATCCGCCGACGCTTACGCCTGCGGCGTGCTCGCGATCCTGCGCGAAGGTAAGTTTTCTCCTGTTCTGCATCCGCGCCCTGACTGGCTTCGTAGTAGGGGGGAAGGCAGTCATTCGCAACAGGAGAAATGGCGCTATGAAATCGAAATACTTGTGGATTGCCGCGGCCATGGGCGCGGTAGTCCTTCCCCTAACGACCCTTGCCTCCAGCCATCGGGAGGCACCGTTCATCACCTCGCGTCCCAAGGTCGATGGCACGGATTTCTACATGTTCAACAGCTACGAGTCTGGACGCGCAGGCTACGTCACGCTGATCGCCAACTACCAGCCTTTCGAGAATCCCCAGGGTGGTCCCAACTACTACACGATGGACCCCAATGCACTGTATGAAATCCT
>JBEKOK010000009.1:0-32039 GCA_049521875.1 Steroidobacteraceae bacterium | reverse complement strand
GGCGAGAGATGGCCCATCAGCACGAAATAGCGTCCGCGATAGCCGCCGGATTGCTCGATCGCCACGACATCGGCCGGCGACTCGACCACGCAGATCTGGGCGGCATCGCGCTGGGCGTCGGCGCAGATCGAGCACAGCTCGGCCTCGGTCAGCATCCGGCAGCGCTGGCAGCGACGCACGCGCTCGAGTGCCTGCACCAGGGTGCCGGCGAGCGCCTGCGCCGCGGGGCGCGCCTCCTGCAACAGGTGGAAGGCCATGCGCTGGGCACTCTTGGGCCCGACACCGGGCAGCGCGCGCAGCGCATCGATCAATGCGGCCAGTGCCGCTGAATGCTTCATGCCATCGCCTGCCTGGACCTGCGGGTGCCTTTAGAAAGGCAGCTTCATGCCAGCAGGTAACTGCATGCCGCCCATCAGGCCTGCCATCTTGGCCTGCGATGCGGCCTCGAGCTTATGCACCGCATCGTTGATCGCGGCCGCAATCAGATCCTCGAGCATTTCACGATCCTCCCCGATCACTGCCGGTTCGATCTGCACGCGACTGACTTCGTGCTTGCCATTGAGCGTGACCTTGACCATGCCGCCGCCGGCTTCGCCGGTGATCTGCATCGCGGCGATCTCGGCCTGGGCCTTCTGCATGTTCTCCTGCAGCGCCTGGGCCTGTTTCATCATGTTGCCGATATTGCCGCGCATATTTGGCTCCTTGGATTCAAGATCGGATTGCAAAAAACTTGCCGCTGGCGGCAGCGCGCAGCAGCACCTAGTTGGGCTTACCCGGGCGCACCGAATCGGACAGGATCGTCGCATCGAAGCGCTCGCGCAGCGCACGCACCGTCGGATCGGCCTCGAGCGCCGCCACTGCGGCGCTCGCCTGCAGCTGCGATGCCCGCTCCGTGGCCTGCGCCGGAGTCTCGGCGATGGGCTCACGCACTTCGATCGCCACGCGTACTGTCTCTCCGTAGTGGCGCGAGAGGGCCGCCGCCAGTTTTTCCTCCTGCGCCCGGGTGCGCACGTGCGCACTGCGCGGATCGAGCGCCAGGTGCACCGTGCCGCCCTCGCGCCGCAGCAGCAGGCAATGGCTCGCCAGCTGCCGGGCCGCGCCCTGCAGATCAAGGCCTGCGAGCAGCTGCGCCCAGGCGGCCGCATCGGGGCCCGACGCTGCCGCCGGCGGTGCACGGGTCACGCCCGCCGCCGGGGCGCTTGCCGAGGCCGGTGGCACGGCAGCCGCGGCTGAAGATTCGGGCCGCACTGCGCGTGTCGGCTCGCGGCCGCCCGCGGTGGCAAGCCCGCCGGGCCTAAAGGCCAGCATGCGTAACATCGTCATGCGAAAGCCGGTGTGCGGGTCCGGTGCCAACCCGAGATCACGCCGACCGATGATCGCGATCTGGTAGTAGAGCTGAGTGTCCTCGGGCCCGAGCTGTTCACTCAACGGTTGCAGCATCTCGGCCGGATGCAGCTCATCGCCGGCGTAGCCCGGTACGATCTGGCGCAGCGCCACGCGCTCGAGCAGCGCCGCGAGTTCATCGAGCAGCTGCCCGTAATCGGGTGACCACTCCTCCAGGCTGTGCACGTAAGCCAGCAGCGCCGTGGCATCAGCGGCGGCCAGCAGCTGCGCCAGGCGCACCACCAGGTCACGCTGCACGGTGCCGAGCATCGCGCGCGCCTCGGCTTCGCGTGCCGCCCCGTCGCCATAAGCGAGCAGCTGATCGAGCAGCGAGAGCGCATCGCGCAGGCTCCCATCGCCCGCCTGCGCCAGCAGCGCGAGCGCTGGCAGCTCGTAGGGAATCTTCTCGGCCTCGAGGATCTCCTTGAGCCGCGCCACGATCAACGCCACCGAGAGGCGCTTCAAATTAAATTGCAGGCAGCGCGAGAGCACCGTCACCGGAAGTTTTTGCGGATCGGTGGTCGCGAGCAGGAACTTCACATGCGGCGGCGGCTCCTCGAGGGTCTTGAGCAGCGCGTTGAACGAGTGCGCCGAGAGCATGTGCACTTCATCGATCAGGTAGATCTTGAAACGGCTCGCGGCCGGCGCGTACTGCACGTTATCGAGCAGCTCGCGGGTATCATCGACCTTGGTACGCGAGGCGGCATCGACCTCGATCAGATCGACACTGCGCCCGGCATCGATGCCTCTGCAGCTGGCGCACTCGCCGCAGGGCTCGGCGCTGACGCCACGCTCGCAGTTCAGGCACTTGGCCAGGATCCGCGCCACGGTGGTCTTGCCGACACCGCGGGTGCCGGCGAACAGGTACGCATGGTGCAGGCGGCCGCTGGCCAGGGCGTTGCTCAGGGCACGCAGCACGTGCTCCTGCCCGGTCATTTCACTGAAACGACGCGGACGCCATTTACGTGCGAGTGCGGTGTAGGCCATCGGTGTGTCTGCTGGCCGGTCAGCGATCCAGGGAGGCGGTCCGTACCAGCCGAACTTCGGCGCATAACCGAACCGTTGCCGCTGCTCCCTTCCGGGCCTGACGGGGTTCACGGCAAGTCATCGCGAAGGAACAGGCACGGACCACCATGGACCTTTGGCGGAGAGGGTGGGATTCGAACCCACGAACACCCGTGAAGATGTTACTGGAATTCCAGTCCAGCGCCTTCGACCGCTCGGCCACCTCTCCGTTCAACATGTTACGGAACTTTCTTGATGTCAAAACTACTTTAGCCGCGCATCCGGGTCGGGCGCGCCGCGGAAGCACATTGTATCAGAGCGCCCGCGCGCGCCAGTCGCGGAACGCTGCGTCCGCTTCAGGTGCTCTGGTAGGAGGGCGGGCTGGACAGGCACGGATCGTGCGGCGATCGCGGCGTGTCGGGACTGGTCAGATCCGGGATCTTGACGGCATTGCGGGTATCGGGCGGATCCAGGCCTTCCGGGGCCTGCAGCAGCGGGATGCTGCTCGAGACCTTGTTAGGCAGCGCCGGTTCGCGGCACTTCTCGGCCTTGGCAGTCGTGTGCACCCAGGGCATCCAGGCGCAGCCCTGCAACCCGCCCGCGGCCAGGCACAGGATCGCGAGGGCTCTCACTTGATGAGACTTCATGCGCTTTTGACCTGGGCCGGCGAGTGTGCCGCCAATGCTGTATGGAGCGCCGCGCTGACCGGGGCCTGAGCGGCTTCGCTCATGCGCGTCAGCGGCAGGCGGATGCCGCCAGCAATCAGGCCCATCTGCTCCAGGGCCCACTTGACCGGGATCGGGTTGGCTTCGATGAACAGCTCGCGGTGCAGGCCGGCAAGCGAGGCATCGATGTGCTCGGCGGTCGCCCGCTCGCCGCGCAGCGCTGCCGCCGTCATCAGCGCCATCGCTTCGGGCGCCACGTTGGCGGTCACTGAAATTACGCCGCGCGCGCCAGCCAGTATCGACTCGCGCGCCGTCTGATCATCCCCTGATAGCACGATAAACCCCTCTGCTGCAGCCCTGATTACTTCCACCACGCGTGCCACCGAGGGCACGGCTTCTTTGACACCCACGATGCGCGGTAGTTTCGCAAGGCGGCCAATCGTCGCCGGCAGCAGGTCCACTGCCGTGCGCGAGGGCACGTTATACAGCAGGATCGGTCGGGCTGCGGCCTCGGCGATCGCTGCGAAATGCTGGAACAGCCCTTCCTGGGTTGGGCGGTTGTAGGCTGGCGTCACGACCAGCAGGCCATCGATTGACTCGGCCGAGAGCACGCGTGCACGCTCACAGACACTGGCCGTGTGACTGCCACCCAGGCCCGCGATCAGGCTCGCACGACCTCGCAGGCGCGTGCGTGCACGTCGCAGCAGCTCGAGCAACTCGCGCTCGGCAAGCGCCGTGGACTCACCGGTCGTGCCACCGACAATGATGCCGCTGGTGCCGGCGCGTACATGCAGATCAAGCAACCGATCCCAGGCATCAAAGTCAAGAGCCCCTGATGCATCCATCGGGGTCACAATGGCCACTAAGCTGCCTGAGAACATCCGCTCCTGAGCCTCCGGGAACCGCTTTTGCGCCGAAAATGCGCTGTGCAGAGGCCGGATGTTACGGGTCCGGCCGAGTGCGAGGCAAGCGCATTCCGCGAATCCTCATGCCCAAGCGCCCTGCCACCCGGTACACTTCCGCTCACCGTGACCGACGCCAATGGACCCATGAAGCAGCACCTTGCGGTCTCCGCCATTGGCGGAGATCACACGGGCATGGTGCATGAACTCACGCGCATCATTACCGACTGCGGCGGCAACATTGCCGAGAGCCGCATGGCCACGCTCGGGGCCGAGTTCGCGATGCTGCTGCTGGTGCATGGCAACTGGCACGCGCTGGCGCGCATCGAGTCGGAACTCAATCGCCTCGCCGATGGCGGTGCCATCAGCGTGCACCTGCGCCGCACCGAGCCGCGCGCACCGCGCCGCGATATGGTCCCCTACTCGATCGACATCGTCAGCCTCGACCAGGCGGGCATCGTCGCCGGCCTCTCGGGCTTCTTTTCCAAGCGTGGCATCGATATCAGCGAGGTCTCGACCCGCTCCTATGCCGCCGCGCACACCGGGGCACCGCTCTTTGGCGTGCAGATGATCGTCAACGTGCCGGGCAAGTACCAGGTCTCACAGCTGCGCGAAGAGTTCATGGACTACTGCGACTCGATGAACCTGGATGCGATCCTGGAACCGGTAAAATCATGAGCAGCCTCGTGCTGGGCAAGCTGGTGCCGGACTTGCGGCTGCCCTCGACCGGCAAGCAGCCCTTTCAGCTCAAGGCGCTGCGCGGCAATCCGCTGGTGCTGTACTTCTATCCCAAGGACAGCACGCCCGGCTGTACGCTCGAGGGGCAGGACTTCCAGCGCCTGCTACCCCAGTTCCGCCGCCGTGGCGCCCGCATTTTTGGCATTTCGCGCGACTCGCTGCTGTCACACGGCAAGTTCTGCGCCAAGTTCGGTTTCGGATTCGAGCTACTTAGCGATGAAGAGGAGAAGGCCTGCAAACTCTTTGATGTGATCCACGAGAAGAATATGTATGGCCGCAAGGTCATGGGGATCGTGCGCAGCACCTTTCTGCTCGATGCCGAAGGCAAGCTGCGTCGCGAATGGCGCAAGGTCAAGGTGACCGGACACGCCGAGGAAGTACTGGAGGCACTCGCTAGCCTGTGAAATCTTCACAACGCAGACTCTTTATTCTTGACACCAATGTACTGATGCACGACCCGGCGGCGATCTTCCGCTTCGAAGAGCACGACATCTACCTGCCGATGGTGGTCATCGAGGAACTCGATTCCAACAAGAAAGGCATGTCCGAAGCCTCGCGCAATGCGCGCCAGGCGAGCCGCTTTCTCGATGACATGATGCGCTCCGTGACCAAGGAGCAGATCGATGCCGGGCTGCAGATCCCGTCAGCCTTAAGCGGCAATCACGGCAAGCGGCCCGCCGCCGGGCGGCTGTTCTTCCAGACCAAGAACCTGGCCGAGGAACTGCCCGAGGGGCTGCCGGGGCATGGCGCTGACAACATGATCCTCGGCCAGGCGCTCGGATTGCAAAAGCAGCAGGCGCAATCGCGCGTGGTGCTGGTCTCCAAAGACATCAACCTTCGGATCAAGGCCTCGGTCATTGGCGTGCATGCCGAGGACTACTACAGCGACAAGACCATTGAGGATGCCGACGTCCTCTATACCGGGATGGAGGCGTTGCCTGAGGACTTCTGGGAAAAGCATGGCAAGAACATGCGCTCCTGGAAGGAAGCGGAGCGCACCTGGTACGAGATCCGCGGGCCTGCGGTCGCCAGCTGGCACTGCAACCAGTTCGTGCACCAGAGCGGTGAGGCGGGCATCGAGGCGATCGTACGCAGTGTCGAGGGCGAGAGCGCGCGCCTCGAGCTGGCGCGTGATTTTCGCACCGAGCGGCACAGCATCTGGGGCATCACCGCACGCAACCGCGAGCAGAACTTCGCCTGCAATCTGCTGCTCGATCCGGAGATCGATTTCGTCACGATCCTCGGGCCCGCCGGTACCGGCAAGACGCTGCTGGCGCTGGCCGCGGGTCTGTTCCAGACCCTGGAGCGCAACCGCTTTTCTGAAATCATCATGACGCGCGTGACGATTCCACTCGGTGAAGACATCGGCTTCCTGCCGGGCACCGAGGAGGAGAAGATGGCGCCGTGGATGGGCGCGCTGATGGACAATCTTGAAGTGCTCACGCGCAGCGAGGAAGGCGGCAGCTGGGGGCGCGCGGCGACCAACGATCTGCTGCGCAACCGCATCAAGATCCGCTCGCTGAACTTCATGCGCGGCCGCACTTTTCTGAACCGCTTCATCATCGTCGATGAGGCACAGAACCTGACCCCGAAGCAGATGAAGGCGCTGGTGACGCGCGCCGGGCCCGGCAGCAAGATGATCTGCCTCGGTAACATTGCCCAGATCGACACGCCCTACCTGACCGAAACCACCTCGGGCCTGACTTATGTCGTCAACCGCTTTCGCGGCTGGGGCCATTCGGGCCACGTGACGCTGGTGCGCGGTGAGCGCTCGCGCCTGGCCGACTACGCCTCCGAGGCGCTGTGAAGGGGAACCTGCTCGCGCCGGGCGGGTCGAAACCGCTTATGAAACTACGCGCCCTGCTCACGCCGCTGTGCCTGCTCAGTCTCTACTGCTCCATGAGCATCGATGCCGTGGCCGCCTCGGATCCGGCCAGCATCTCGGCGGAGCTGCCGGACATCGGTTCGCCCGAAAATGCGGCACTGAGCAAGAACGATGAGTACCTGATCGGCCGCATGATCACGCGCGAGATGCGCGATCAGAACATGATCCTCGAGGATCCGGAAGTCAGCGACTACATCCAGAACCTGGGCGCGCGGCTCGGAGCGCAGACCGGCAAGGATGAGCAGAACTACCAGTACATGGTGATTCCGAGCAGCGAGATCAACGCCTTTGCCAGCTACGGTGGCTTCATCTTCGTGTACTCGAGCCTGTTCCTGCTGGCGGCCGATGAGTCGCAGCTGGCGAGTGTGCTCGCGCACGAAACCGGCCACGTGCGTCAGCGCCACCTGGCACGCGCCTACAACATGGCGGGGCGCATGTCGCTGGCCTCGACCGCCGCGCTGCTGGCCGCAATCCTGATCGGCGCCGCAGCGCACGCCAACGGCGAGGCGCTCGAAGGGGCGATCGCGATGAGCCAGGGCATCCAGCTGCAGCAGGCGATGAACTTCACGCGCACCGAGGAGGCCGAGGCCGATCGCGTCGGCATTGGCCTGCTGGCGGATGCCGGATTCCGGGTCACGGCGATGGCCGATTTCTTTGAGTCGATGGGCCAGCGTACCGACAGCATGGCCGACTATGGAAACCTTGAGCTCCTGCGCAACCACCCGGTGACGCGCGATCGCATCGCCGAGGCGCGCGCGCGCGCGGCCCAGTACAACCAGACCCAGGTCAACGAATCGGGGCTGTTCCCGTGGATGCAGGAGCGCCTGCGGGTCGTCGCCGCGCCGGCCGAGAAGGACATGACGCTCTACTATTCGGGGCTGCGCGAGCGCCGCCCGCTGACCGACCCCGAGCGCTATGGCGAGGCCATTGCCCAGCTGCGCGCCCACCAGACTGCGCCGGCGGTGCGCACGCTGCAAGCGCTCCTCGTCTCCTACCCGGACATCACGGCACTGTATGCGGCGCTCGGCGAGGCCCAGTCGGCCGACGGCGAACAGACCGAGGCGCTGGCGACCTTTGAGCGGGCATTGAAGCTCTTCCCACGTAATGTCCCGATCACCGTGCGCTATGCCGAGACGCTGATGAAGACCAATCAGCCCGGCAAGGCGCATGATCTGCTGCTCGACCTGTTCAACAACATCGAGCCGACCCCATGGCAGATTCACATGACGGCACTTGCGGCCAGTGCGGCCGGAGATACCGGCGATGCCTACTATTACATGGCCGAATACCATGTCTCGGGTGGCAATCTGCCGCTGGCAAACCAGCAGCTCGAACTGGCACTGGCCGCGCCGAATCTGACCCCGGTGCAGCGCCAGCGCTTTCGGGCGCGGCTCGATGAGATCCGCGAGTGGCTGCGCGAGGAGCAGAAAGAGCGCCACAACAGCGGCAGCGGCGGCCGTTAGCATGCCTCTGGGCAATTCCGTGCGCACACGCTGGCCTCACTAGCATGCAGCGGCTACGGGTCTCGCTGCTGCTGCTGATGGCCTGTGCGCTCGGCGGCTGCGCGAGCCTGCCCAGTGGCAAGGCCGACCCGCGCGATCCCTACGAGCGCTTCAACCGCAGCGTGTATCGCTTCAACACGGCGGTCGACAAGGCGGTGATTCGCCCGCTCGCGGTCGGCTACGTCAAGGTCACACCGGCGCCGGTGCGCACGGGCCTGAGCAATTTCTTCTCGAATCTCGCCTACCCGGGCACGATCGTGAACGAGTTGCTGCAGGGCAAGGTCGTTGACAGCGGCCGCGATACCTTCCGGCTCATCTTCAATACAGTCTGGGGTTTTGGTTTCTTCGATCCAGCCAGCAGCGTCGGTTACTTCAAGCACAACGAGGACTTTGGACTCACCTTCGGCCACTGGGGCATTCACTCAGGACCCTACCTGGTGCTGCCGGTGCTGGGACCCTCATCGATTCGCGATGGGCTCGGCCTGATTCCTGACAGCTACACCAATGCGCGCGTTTACATACTGAGAAATTTCTGGGAAGAGACTGGCGCGTGGGCCGTGGCAGAACTGGGCGAGCGCGCCGACCTGCTCGACCAGGAGGGGATCCTCAAGCAGGCTTTCGATCCCTACGCCTTCGTGCGCAATGCCTACCTGCAGCATCGCGAGTACCGGGTACACGGCGACAGCGCCGGGGCCGGCGATGACACGCCGACTCTGCCGGATGTACCGCCCCCTTAGGGGGATTGTTTCAGGCCGGCGACTCCAGCAGGCTCTCCACGTCACTCAAGCGCGCCAGCGTGCGTGCCGGCAGCGGCAGGTGCAGGTAGCTTAAGTGGGCGCCGTGCTCGCGGGCCGCGGCAAGCCAGTCGATCAGCAGTGCGAGGCCCGCGCTGTCGATCGGTGCCACCGCAGCCAGATCGATCGTGAACTCACCGCGCTCGGCCGCAAAGGCGCCCAAGCCCTGGCGCCGCAGTGCGGCCGCATTCGCGACCGTGACTGCTCCGGTCAGACGGTACTGGGCGGGAGCCACCGACTCCAGGCTACTGGCCGCGAGCATGATACGTGCCCGGCGCCTAGCCCTTGGGCGCGGGAATGCTGAAGTCTTTCTCGAGCCGGTCAATCACCGCATCGAGTCCCTTCTGGTCGATCTCGGCCCCGAAGTCGTCGCGGAAGCTCTTGACATAGCTGATGCCCTCGATCGTCACATCGTAGGCCTTCCAGCCCTTGTCGGTGCGACGCAGCGAGTAGGTGACATTTACCTGCGCGCCACTACTGCGACGCACCAGCGTGTGCACGGTGGCCGCGGTTGCACTCGGATCACCCCGATACGGCAGCACCTGCAGGCGATCGAGGCTGAACTCCACGAGCTCGGTGCCATAGTTGTGCAGCAGCGAGTGGTAGAAGCCATCGGTGAAGCGCTGGCGCTGCTCGGGGGTCGCACTGGTCCAGTGCCGGCCCAGCACCAGCAACGCCGCGTAGTCCGAATCAAAGTGCGGCAGCAGTACGCGGCTGACAAGCTTGTCGAGCTTCTCCGAGTCCTTGCGATAATCGGCGCGATGCGCATCGATTTCGGTGAGTATCGTGCGCGCCACGGTCTCGACCAGTGTCGAGGGCGTGCTGGCATCCACTCCATTCTCATCGTTGGCGGCGAGCGCGGCAGAACCCTGCACCAGCACCCCACCGATCAGCGTCGCGGCGAGCGCCAGCAGCGCGCGCCTGGAATTAGTTCTTGTCATCATCACCCTTCTTGCTCGCCAGGTTGGCGAAGAATTTGTTGATCAGTTTCTCCAGCACCAGTGCCGACTGGGTGTTCTGTATTTGACTGCCATTGGTCAGGAAAGTTGCCGCACCGCCCGGATCGAGCCCGATGTACTTGGCCCCCAGCAGCCCCGAAGTCTCGATCGCAGCGTAACTGTCTTCGGGTATCTGCTGGAAGCGCTTGTCGATTGCAAGAGTTGCAACGGCCTTGTAGTCGGCCGCATTGACCGCGACGCTGGTGACTTCACCAATGCGCACGCCGGCCATGGTCACCGGCGCGCCGGCTTTAAGATCGCCGACATCGTCAAAATAGGCCGTCACCTGATAGGTTGAGCCGGTGCGGTGCAGCTGCAGCGCGCTGCCGGGCAGCTGCATGCTGAGGAAGGCCAGTGCCGCAAACCCGAGCAGCACGAACAGCCCCGTGCCCAGTTCCAGTGTCCGCCTGTTCTCACTCATGTTGCGCTACTCCAGATGCTTACGCGCCTTCAGATGAAGGCCGAGGTAATCAGATAATCGAGCACCAGCGTCAGCACTGCGGAGCTGACGACGGTGCGGGTGGTGGCAAGACTCACGCCCTCTGCGGTCGGTTCGGCATGGTAGCCCTCATAGACGGCGATCAGACTGCAGGCCACGCCGAACACCACACTCTTGACCAGTTCCTCGCCGATGTCGCGCAGTTCCACGTTGCTCTGGACTTGCGACCAGAAGGTGCCGCTGTCGATTCCCATCTGCTCAACGCCGATCAGCTGGCCACCATAGATGCCCACGCAGCAGAAGATGGCCGCCAGCAACGGCATCGCGATCAGGCCACCGAGGAAGCGTGGTGCCACGATCCGGCGCAACGGGTCGACCGCCATCATTTCCATCGCGCTCAGCTGATCGGTGGCCCGCATCAGGCCGATCTCGCTGGTCAGCGAGGTGCCAGCGCGGCCGGCAAACAGCAGCGCCGTGATTACCGGCCCGAGTTCGCGGATCAGGCCAAGCGCGGCCGCGACGCCGAGCGAGGACTCCGAACCAAAGCGCTGCAGCAGCGCAAAGCCCTGCAGTCCCAGCACCATGCCGACGAACAATCCGCTCAGCATGATGATCACGAGCGAGCGGGCGCCGCAATTGAAGATCTGGGCAATGATCTCGCGCGGGCGCGCCAGCGCCGGAACCACCTGCGCCAGCACGCGCAGCAGGAACAGGCCGATGCGCCCGATGCGCACAATCGGATCGGTGACCCGATCGATCAGCGACAGGGCGCGCATCAGCTGGGCCCCAGCAGCTGCGCATAGTAGTCGGGCGCCGGATAGTGAAACGGCACCGGACCATCGGGCAGGCCATTCATGAACTGCTGCACCACCGGAGCCTGGTCGGCATGCAGCTGCGCGGGGCTGCCCTCGGCCACGACGCGGCCGCCAGCCAGCAGGTAGCTGTAGTGCGCGATGCGGCTGATCTCCTGCACATCGTGCGTCACGACGATGCTGGTGATGCCTAAGGATTCATTGAGTGCCTGGATCAGGCGCAGCACCATGCCCATCGAGATCGGATCGAGTCCGACAAAGGGCTCATCGTAGATCAGCAGCTCCGGATCCATGACAATCGCGCGTGCGAGCGCGACCCGCCGTGCCATGCCACCGGAGAGCTCCGCGGGCATCAGCTCGGCCGCGCCGCGCAGGCCGACGGCCTGCAGTTTCATCAGCACCAGGCGGCGCAGCAGTGACTCGGGCAATTTGGTGTGCTCGCGCAGCGGAAAGGCCACGTTCTCGAACACCGTAAGGTCGGTCAGCAGCGCGCCGTTCTGGAACAGCATCCCGACACGGCGGCGCAGGCGGTAGAGCGGCGCGCGCGCGAGTGCCGGCACCTGCTGGCCGAAGACCTCGACCGAACCGCTCTGCGGCCGGATCATGCCCATCAGCAGCCGCAGCAGCGTCGTCTTGCCGGTGCCGCTCGGCCCAAGCACCGCCGTGATCTGGCCGCTCGCGGCCGCCAGGTTCAACCCGGAGAACACCGGGCTCGCGCCACCCAGCCCGTAGTGCACGTCCGTGACGCGAATGACCGGTGCCGCGTCACCGGCCGGCGGGGCCGGGTTTGGGTTGCTCAAGCGGCCTGCGACTCCATGTCGGCCCGGAACTTGCCGGAGCAGGCCAGACTGTTGAAGCGGGCCCAGCGGGCGAACTCCTTCTGCCCGGCCGCGACGTTACTACTCTTGCCACCCCAGGCGCTCAGGGCCGCATCCTGCAGTGCACGCCCGTAGCTGAAGCTCAGCTTCCACGGCAGCGTGCCTGCGGCATTCATCAGCGACAGGTGCAGGCTCGCCTCCGCCGGACTCTGTCCGCCCGAGAGGAACATGACGCCTGGCACGGCACTGGGCACATGACGCTTCAGGCAGCGCACGGTCGCCTGCGCCACCTGCTCGGGCCCGGCTTTGACCGGGCTCTTCTTGCCGGCGATCACCATGTTCGGCTTCAGGATCATGCCCTCCAGATGGATGCGCTGGCGGTGCAGCTGGCTGAAGACTTCATCCAGCACGGCATCGGTCACTTCCTCACAGCGCTCGAGCGTATGGGCGCCATCCATCAGCACCTCCGGTTCGACGATCGGCACAATGTTCTGCTCCTGGCAGAGCGCCGCGTAGCGTGCCAGTGCGTGCGCATTGGTCTCGATCGCAGTACGCGTCGGAATGCCGGCGCCGATATCGATGACAGCGCGCCACTTGGCAAAGCGCGCTCCTAAGGCGTAGTACTCGATCAGCCGCTCACGCAGGCCATCGAGACCTTCGGTGATGGTCTCGTTCGGAAACGCCGCCAGGGCCTTGGCGCCCATATCCACCTTGATGCCGGGGATGATGCCGAGGCTCTTGAGATACTCGGGGAACGCGATGCCGCTCAGCGTCTTCTGGCGCAGCGTCTCATCATAGAGAATCACGCCGCTGATCCACGCCGCTGCGCCCGGGGTCGTGAACAGCAGGTTGCGGTAGGCCTGACGGCTCTCGGCGGTCGACTCCAAACCAATCTTGTCAAAGCGTTTCTTGATCGTGGCCGAACTTTCATCCGCCGCCAGCAGCCCCTTGTCCGCGGCCACCATCGCTACGGCCACGTGTTCCAGATCGCTACGATTCATTGCTTGACCTCCGGTTGGGGGGCGCAAGCATACCAAACCCCCTCACCTCGGGCCCCGGCGGTCCCGAGGGGCCCCCGGTCGGTTCATTTCCGGTCAAATTAGTACTAAAATGGTCCCAGTTCTGGAGAGTGCCCATGTTGCGCATCAGCAAACTGACGGATTACGCCACGGTGTTATTGGCTCGGCTGGCCGCTGAGCCTGGCCGGCTGCACAGTGCCGCCGAGCTGGCGGTGCGCACGCAGCTCAAGCCGGCTACGGTCGGCAAGCTGCTCAAGCAGCTGCACCAGCACGCCCTGGTCGAATCCAGCCGCGGACTGCACGGGGGCTATCGCCTGGCGCGCGCTGCCGAGCAGATCACCGCCGCCCAGATCCTCGATGCGCTCGAGGGGCCGATGGCGCTCACCGAGTGCTCGCACCATGTCAGCCATTGCGGCATCGAGAGCACCTGCGGGGTCGGCCGTGCCTGGCAGCGCGTCAACCTGGCGATCCGCCGCTCGCTGCAGGAGATCACGCTGCTCGAACTCGCCGGTCTCGGGGCCGAACCGGTGCGCTTCTCGGCACTCGAGCGGCAGCTGAGCCTCGCGACCGCGAAGCGCAGGGTCGCGCCGTGAGCGACGCGCGCAGCGAGATCGACGCCCTGGTCGGTGCGGGCTACCGTCACGGATTCGTGACCTCAATCGATTCGGATACCGTGCCACCCGGGCTCGATGAATCGGTCGTGCGGCTGATCTCGCGCAAGAAGGGCGAGCCGCAGTTCCTGCTCGACTGGCGCCTGAAGGCCTTTGCGCACTGGCAGCAGCAGCGCGAGCCGCACTGGGCTCACCTGCGTTTGGGGCCGATCGATTTCAACGACATCTCCTACTACTCGGCGCCCAAGAGTAAGAGCGACGGCCCCAAGAGCCTGGCGGATGTGGACCCGAAACTGCTTGAGACCTACGAGAAGCTCGGCGTGCCGCTGCATGAGCGCGCGCGCCTGGCCGGTGTGGCCGTCGATGCCGTGTTCGACAGCGTCTCGGTCGCCACCACGTTCAAGGAGCGCCTGAACGAGGCCGGCGTGATTTTCTGCCCGTTCTCCGAGGCGGTCGCCAAGCATCCGGCGCTGATCGAGCAGTACCTGGGCACGGTGGTGCCCTACACCGATAACTTCTACGCCACGCTCAACTCGGCCGTGTTCTCCGACGGCTCCTTCGTCTACATCCCCAAGGGCGTGCGCTGCCCGATGGAGCTGTCGACTTATTTTCGGATCAACGCGGCCAAGACCGGCCAGTTCGAGCGCACGCTGATCATCGCCGATGCCGGCAGCCACGTGAGCTATCTTGAAGGTTGCACTGCACCAATGCGCGATGAGAACCAGCTGCACGCCGCGGTCGTCGAACTCGTGGCACTCGATGATGCCCAGATAAAATATTCGACGGTGCAGAACTGGTATCCCGGGGATGCCGAGGGGCGCGGTGGCATCTACAACTTCGTCACCAAGCGCGGCGAATGCCGCGGGCGCAACTCGCGCATTTCCTGGACCCAGGTGGAGACCGGCTCGGCAATCACCTGGAAATACCCCAGCTGCGTGCTGCGCGGTGCCAACTCGGTGGGCGAGTTTTACTCGGTGGCCACAACCTGCAACTACCAGCAGGCCGACACCGGCACCAAGATGATCCACATCGGCGCGAACACGCGCAGCACGATCGTCTCGAAGGGCATCTCGGCAGGTCACGGCCAGAACACCTACCGGGGTCTGGTCAAGGTATTCCCCTCGGCCCATGGCGCGCGCAACTTCACGCAGTGCGATTCGCTGCTGCTCGGCGGCAGCTGCGGCGCGCACACCTTTCCCTATATCGAGGTGCGCAACCCCTCGGCCATTGTCGAGCACGAGGCCAGTACCTCGCGCATCAGTGAGGATCAGCTCTTCTACTGCCTGCAGCGCGGGCTTGGCAGCGAGGATGCCGTCAACATGATCGTGGCCGGATTCTGCCGCGAGGTTTTCAAGGAGCTGCCGATGGAATTTGCCGTAGAAGCCCAGAAGCTTCTGGCTGTCAGTCTGGAAGGAGCGGTCGGATGAGTGGCGATGCGTTGCTGAACGTCGAGAACCTGCACGTCAGTGTCGCCGGCCAGCCGGTGCTGCGCGGCGTGAACCTTTCGGTGCTGCGTGGCGAGGTGCACGCGATCATGGGACCGAACGGCTCGGGCAAAAGCACCCTCGCCCATGTGCTGGCCGGCCGCAGTGGCTACCAGGTCACTGCCGGCAGCGTACGCTACCTGGGCCGTGACCTGCTCGCGCTCGCCCCCGAGGAGCGCGCACGTGCCGGGCTGTTCCTCGGCTTCCAGTATCCGGTCGAGATCCCGGGCGTGAACAATGCCTACCTGCTCAAGGCCGCGCTCAATGCGATACGTCGCGAGCGTGGCCAGAGCGAGATCGATGCCTTCGATTTCCTCACCCTCGTCAAGGCCCGCATGCAGACGATGCAGATCGATGAGGCGCTCCTCTCACGCGGCGTCAACGAGGGGTTCTCAGGTGGCGAGAAGAAGCGCAACGAGATCCTGCAGATGCTGGTGCTCGAGCCGATCCTCGCGCTGCTCGATGAAACCGACTCGGGCCTGGACATCGACGCGCTCAAGCTCGTGGCCCGCGGCATCAACACGCTGCGCTCCCCGGAGCGTTCCTTCGTGCTCGTGACCCATTATCAGCGGCTGCTCGATCATGTCGTGCCCGATAAGGTGCATGTGCTGGCCCGTGGCCGCGTACTGCGCAGCGCCGGCCCGGAACTTGCGCACGAGCTCGAGCGGCGCGGCTACGACTGGCTGCTGGAGCAGGCGGCGGCCTAGCGGCCAGCCGAAATCCGCATGCAGACCCTGGAGCGAATCTTCAGCGAGTATCGCCACTGGCAGGATGGGCAGCCGCCAGACACGCGCCGCCATGTGGCAGCCGACCAGCTGCGCGAACTCGGGCTGCCCGGCGTGCGCGATGAGCAGTGGCGCTATGCCAACCTGCGTGCGCTCGATCAGGTTAAGAATTTTGCACCGGCGGTAGCCGCGCCGCTGGCACCCGCGCTGCCCGAGCCGCTGCCGGGATTTGCGCGCCTGCTCTTCATCAACGCTCAGCCGGCGGCTGATCTGGCGGCGACATTGCCCGCCGGCGTCAGCCTGCTCCCCGCCTCGGGCCAGTGGTACACGCTGCTGGGTGCCGATGAGCGCCTGGCGCTGCTGCCGCAGCTCTTTGGCGCCGAAGCGACCGTGCTGCGTGTGGAGGGCAGCGCACAGCTTGAGATTCTGTACGTGGCCCAGGGGAGCGGTGCGAGCTACCCGGCGCTGCATCTGGAACTGGCAGCCGGCGCGCGTCTTAAGCTGATCGAGCGCCACCTCGGTGCCCATGAACCGGGCGGCCTGATCTGCCCGCATGTGCGGGTTTCGCTCGGCGCCGCAGCCGAACTGCAGCACTACCGGATCCAGAGCCTGGGTGCCGCGAGCGTGTTCTACGATACTTTGAGCGTGCAGCTGGCCGAGTCGACCCGCTACCGCATCTGCCAGGTGGCCCTCGGCGCCGCGACTGCGCGCACCAGCGCGGCGCTGCGCCTGCAGGGGCGCGCCTCGGCGGTGGACTGGCACGGACTGTCGGCCGCGCGTGATCAGCAGGTCAGCGACTGTCGCGTGCGTTGTGATCATGTGGCGCAGGAGACGGTGAGTACGGCGTTGTTTCGCGGTCTCGCCTCCACGCGCGCGCGCGTTGGTTTCGATGGCGATGTGCAGGTGAGCGCGAACGCCCACGGCGCCAAGGTACGCCAGTCACTGCGCGGGCTGCTCGAGGACAGTGGCTCGGAAGTGAACCTGCGTCCGCGCCTGACGATCCACACCGATCAGATCGAGGCGAGCCACGGCGCCACGACCGGGCAGATCGATGAACAGCTGCTCTTCTACCTGCTCAGCCGCGGACTGGATCCGGCCACGGCGCGCGCGCTGCTCAAATCGGCCTTCCTCGGCGAAGCCCTGGCGGCCATCGACATCGCGCCGCTGCGTCGTCAGGTCGAGCAGGGCCTGGTCACGCACCTGGGCGATCTGATCCTCGCCGCAGCACTGACATGAGCCTGCCCGCCATCAGCGAACGCAACGAGTACCTGGACAGTGCCGGACGGCTGCGCGCTGAGCGCGTGCGCGCCGACTTTCCAATTCTTGCCCGTCAGATCAACGGCCGGCCGCTGTGCTACCTCGACAGTGGCGCCTCCTCGCAGCAGCCCACGCCGGTGCTCGAGGCCGTGAACTACTACGCCACGCACCAGCATGCGAACGTGCATCGCGGCGTGCACACGCTCAGCCAGATCGCCACCAGCGTCTTCGAAGGGGCGCGCGAGACCGTGCGCACCAGCATCAACGCGCGCTCGACCCGCGAGATCATCTTCGTGCGCGGCACGACCGAGGCGATCAACCTGGTCGCGGCGAGCTTCGGGCGCGGCGCGCTCGGTCCCGGGGACGAAGTGCTGATCAGCCAGCTCGAGCACCACGCCAACATCGTGCCCTGGCAACTGCTGTGTGCCGAGCGCGGCGCGCGCCTGGTGGCGGTACCGCTGACGCCTGAGGGTCAGGTCGACCCCGATGAGTTTCGCCGGCACCTCAATGCGCGCACGCGCCTGGTCGCGCTGGCGCACATCTCGAACGTGCTGGGTACGGTACTGCCGGTGCAGGAACTAACTGCCATCGCGCACCAGCAGGGCGTGCCGGTGCTGCTCGATGGGGCCCAGGCGATCGCGCATGAAGCCGTCGACGTGCAGGCGCTGGGCTGCGATTTCTATGCCTTCTCCGGCCACAAGATGTACGCGCCGACCGGCATCGGCGTGCTCTATGGGCGCGAGGCACTGCTGCGGGCGATGCCGCCGTGGCAGAGCGGCGGCGACATGATCCTCACCGTCTCGATCCAGGGCAGCACCTGGAACGAACTGCCCTACAAGTTCGAAGCCGGCACCCCCAATATCGGCGGCGCGGTCGGACTCGCCGCCGCCTTCGATTACCTGCGCGGCGTGGGTCGCGGGGCGATTGCGGCGCATGAACATGAACTGGCCGCGCACGCGACCGAAGCGCTGCAGCGTATCCCGGGACTGACGCTGATCGGCACGGCGCCCGGCAAGGCCGCGGTCATTTCCTTCACACTCGAGGGCGTGCATCCGCACGACATCGGCACGATCCTTGATCACGAGGGGGTGGCCATTCGCACCGGGCACCATTGCGCGATGCCGCTGATGGATTACCTCGGGCTACCCGCCACAGCGCGCGCCTCCTTCGGCTGCTACAACACGCACGATGATGTCGAGACGCTTGTGCGCGCCCTGCACAGGGTGCGTGAGGTGTTCGGCTGATGGACCTGCACGATCTGTATCGCCAGGTGATCCTCGATCACAACAAGAGCCCGCGCAACTTCGGGCGCCTGGTCCCGGCCGATGCGGAGGCTGACGGTCACAATCCGCTGTGCGGCGATCGCCTGCATGTCTCGCTGCGCCTCGCTGGCGAGCGCGTGCCGGAACTGCGCTTTGATGGCAGCGGCTGCGCGATCTCGGTCGCCTCGGCCAGCCTGATGAGCGAGGCGGTCAGCGGTCTGACGCGCGCCGAGATCGAGAGCTTAAGCGATGAAGTGATCCAGATGCTGACGCAGAACGCCTACACGCCCAGGCGCGATCTGGGCAAGCTGATGGCGCTTGCCGGCGTCCATGAATTTCCAGCGCGCGTGAAATGCGCGAGCCTGTGCTGGCATACGCTGCGCGCCGCGCTGGCTCAGGCCCACGCCACGGTCTCGACGGAATAGCCCCATGCACGGACGTGAGAGCGAAGCCTTTGTCCTGAGTCGCGACACCGAGGCGGTGATGGTGCCCGCGGGCACCCCGATCACGCTCAAGGCCGGACTTGCCGGCTACATCACGCAGGCCTTAGGGGGCAGCTTCACGCTCTACGTGGAAGGCAATCTTTACCGCCTGCCCGGCGAGCAGGCCGATGCGATCGGCAAGGAGCCGCTGCGCACCCCGCAGCTGCCGCCGAACGCCACCGAGGCGGATGTGCAGGAGCTTGCCTGGAGCCAGCTGCGCACCTGCTTTGATCCGGAGATCCCGATCAATATCGTTGATCTGGGACTGGTCTATGAGTGCAGCGTGACATCGACCGCCAGCGGCGAGCGCGACGTGCACGTCAACCTGACGCTGACCGCGCCCGGCTGTGGCATGGGTGAAGTACTGGTGCAGGATGTGCGCGAGAAGATCCAGGCGATCCCGACGGTGCATGAAGTCGAGGTCAATCTGGTGTTCGATCCGCCGTGGAGCCAGTCGATGATGAGTGATGCGGCCAAGCTGCAGACCGGCATGATGTATTGATCAGCGCTGGCGAAACGGCGCCTCCCGATGCGTTAAGATCACTGGGCGTCCGCCACGCAGCCACTTAACGCTTACCGGAGTTCCTCTTGCGCGAGCTGATCCTGCTGCGCCATGCGCACGCCGAAGCCGCACCGCTCGAAGGGAATGATGCCGACCGGCCGCTGAGCGCGCGCGGCCGCGCCGAGGCGAGTCACGCTGCGGCACGGCTGCTCGCGCTCGGCCTGGTGCCCGACCTGGTGCTGTTCAGTCCGGCCGTGCGCACACGCGAGACCGCTGAGATCCTGCGCACCGCGCTCGGCCTGCCACTGCAGGCCTTTCGTGAGGTCGGGGCACTTTATCTGGCCGCGCCGCCGATCCTGCGGCTGCAGATTGCCGCGGTCGAACCGAACATCCACCGCCTGATGATCATCGGCCACAATCCGGGCCTGAGCGAGCTGGCGGATGCACTCGACCCGCAGCAGCGCAGCACCGTGCTGGTCAACGCCGGCTACGTCCACGTGAGCATTGGCGGTGCCGGCTGGCGTGGTGTGGCGCCAGCGTGAGGCTGCCCGCGCTGTTCATCGGCCATGGCTCACCGATGCTGGCAATCGAGGGCGGCCCCTACCCCGAGGCCTGGTCGCGACTCGCGCACGACATGCCGCGGCCCCGTGGCATCGTCTCGATCTCGGCCCACTGGTTCACGCAAGGCATCGGTGTGACCGCGATGAGCGCGCCGCGCACGATCCATGATTTCTACGGCTTCCCGCCGGCGCTCTATGAGTTGCGCTACCCGGCACCCGGGGATCCGGCGCTCGCGGCGCGGCTCGCCACGCTGCTCGCGCCAGCCCAGGTGGTGGCGGATCAGAACTGGGGCTTCGATCATGGCACCTGGGCTGTGCTGCGCTACATGTACCCGCAGGCAGATATCCCGGTGGTGCAGCTGTCCCTGGATGGCGCGCGCAGCGCGGCCGAGCATTACGCGCTCGCACAGCGGCTGGCGCCATTACGCGATGAGGGAATCCTGGTGCTTGGCAGCGGCAATGTGGTCCACAACCTGCGCCTGATGAACCGCAGCGAGGCGGCAGCGGCGCCGGCGTGGGCGCTGCAGTTCAACGCAGCGGCACGCAGTGCCGTGCTCGACGCAACTCACCAGCCACTGATTGATTACGCAAGCTTGCCCGGCGCCCAGCGTGCGGTGCCGACCCCGGAGCACTACTTGCCGCTGCTCTATACGCTGGCAGTAAGCGCGCCCGGAGAGCCGCTCAGCATTCCCATCGATGGGCTCGTCTACGGGGCCATCAGCATGATGTGCGTGACCGTCGGCTAGGCCCGGCCCGGCCCGGCCGCGACGCTATTCGACCCGACAGAAGCAGTACGCAGCCACGGCCCCGGGCGCGGCCAGGCGCTTGAGGCGCTCGAGCTCCTCAGTCACCGGCTCGATCTGCGCCAGCAGCGGGATGCTGGTGTGCGGCGCGAATCCGATGACACGCAACAGCGTGTCCCGATCCGAGTGCATTTCAAAGAACAGCTGCTGGGCGAGGGTCAGTTCCGGTTCGATGCGCTTGATGCGATAGGCGGTGCCGAGGTGCGCGCGCTCGGCGGCGAGTTTTACGGCATCTTCATAGGTTCCGATCCGATCCACGAGCCCGAGGCGCAGCGCATCGCTGCCGGCCCAGACACGGCCCTGGGCGATCGCATCGACCTCATCGCGCGTCTTGGAGCGACCCAGCGCCACGCGTGCCAGAAATTCCTCGTAGGTGTGGCTGACCGTCGTCTGCAGCAGCTCACTGACCCCGGGACTCATCGGCCGATCAAGGCGCGTCGCACCCGAGAGTGTCGTCGTGCCAAAGCCATCGGTATGCACGCCGAGCTTCTCGAGCGTGTGCTCGAAGGTCGGCACGCTGGCGAACACGCCGATCGAACCGGTGATCGAGTTGGCGCTGGCAACGATCGCATCGGCCGGTGCCGCAATGTAGTAGCCGCCGGAGGCGGCCAGATCGCTCATCGAGGCGATGACCGGCTTGCCCGCGGTGCGCAGCGCCTGCACCTCGCGATAGATCTGCTCGGAGGCGAGCACGCTGCCGCCCGGGCTGTCGATGCGCAGCACGACGGCCTTGATGTCCGGATCAAAGCGCGCCTGGCGCAGCAGGCGGCTGGTCGATTCACCGCCGACCGATCCGGGCGGCTGGTTGCCATCCAGGATCTCACCGCTGGCGCTGACGATGCCGATTGCCGCTGACTTGTCGCGGTGCAGTTTTTGCTCAATGTGCACGACGCGCAGGTAATCCTGCAGATCCACGGCATGAAAGGTGTGCGTGTCACTGTCGGTGCCGACCAGCTCCACCATGCGCTTCTCGACCTGGGCCGGTGTGCGCAGGTCGGTCACCAGTCCGGCGTTCTTGGCCACCAGCGCCAGATCCCCGCCGGCGGCTTTGACTGCAGCAAAGTAGCCATCGGCATAGGCCGCGACGTCTTCGGCTGACTTGCCGCGCGCGCTGGCGATCGCGCTGCGATAGCCACTCCACAGGGCCTGCAGGTAACCAGCGCTCGCCTCTTTGTCCTCTGGCGACATGTCGCGGCGTATATAGGGTTCCTCGGCGCTCTTGAACTTGCCGGCGCGGAACAGGTGCATCTCGATCCCGAGCTTGTCGAGCGCGTCCTTGTAATAGAGCCGGAAGCGCTCGTAGCCATCGATCAGCACCGCGCCAAAGGGATCGAGATAGAGCTCATCGGCCTGGGCCGCGAGGTAGAACTGGCTCTTGCCCATGCGGCTGCCGCGTGCGATGACTTTCTTGCCGCTCTTGCGAAACTCCGCGAGCGCCGCGCCGAGCTCCTCGAGCTTCGCCTGGCCGGCGCTGCTCATGTCATCGGTATCGATCAGGATCGCCTGGATGCGCGAGTCCCCGGCAGCGGCGTGGATCGCCTCGGTCAGATCCCACAGCAGCGTCTCGGGTGGCGCATTGCCCTCGGCCTGGTTGATGGCCCGCTCGAAGGGTTCGCCGGTCAGCTGCTCGACGATCGCTCCGGAGGGACGGAGCACGAGCGCGGCATGCTCGGGCAGGCGCGGCGTGGACTGGTGCAGCAGCACCAGGATGATGAGGAACAGCGCCAGCAGCGCAATCAGATGCAATACGCGCCGTAGCACGTCCAGGCCGTGCCACAGGCCGCTGAAGAAACGCTGCACTGGACGCATCTGACTCCTTTCGGGTGCGCGAAGAGCGCGCCGCTCACGGCGGACGGCCGGCCTTCAGGGCCGGCCGCCCTGCGGAGCCTTAAACCTTCTCTTCGATGCGCGCGGACTTGCCGGCCCGGTCACGCAGGTAGTAGAGCTTGGCGCGACGCACGTTGCCGCGACGCTTGACCGAGATCTCGGCGATCGAGGGACTGTGGGTCTGGAAGGTGCGCTCGACGCCCTCACCGTGCGAAATCTTGCGCACCGTGAACGAGGAGTTGAAACCGCGGTTGGAAATCGCGATCACGACGCCCTCGAAGGCCTGCACGCGCTCGCGGTCGCCCTCGACCACCTTCACCTGCACGATGACCGTATCACCGGGCTTGAAGTCCGGCACCTTGCGGGTCATGCGCTCGGCTTCCAGTATCTGAATAATATTCATAAATCATCCTTCCTCATTGCTCATCCGGCGCGCGGTGGGCCGCGTGCCACTCACTGATAAATTCCTCGAGCAGCTGCGCCTGCTCGCTCGTCAACGCGCGCCCCGCCAGCAGCTGCGGGCGCCGCCGCCAGGTCCTGCCAAGCGCCTGCTTCAGGCGCCAGCGGCGAATCGCCGCATGATCGCCCGACAGCAGCACCGCCGGCACCGCACGGCCCTCGTACACTTCCGGGCGCGTGTACTGTGGCCCTTCGAGCCATCCTTCAGCGAAGGATTCCTCGATGCTCGAGCGCTCATCGCCGAGCGCTCCGGGCAGCCGTCGCACGATCGCATCGATCAGCGTCAGCGCCGGCAGTTCGCCGCCCGAGAGCACGTAGTCCCCGAGCGAGAGCTCCAGATCGATGCGCGTCTCGAGCGCTCGTTCATCGATCCCCTCGTAACGCCCCGCCACCAGCACCAGCCCCGGCAGCGCACTCAAAGCGGCCAGCCGCGGCGTCGCCAACACTTCGCCCTGCGCCGAGAAAGCCACCTTCAGGCTCCCGGCCGGCAGCCGCGCCCGCGCGGCCTCGATCGCTGCGCACAGCGGTTCGGGCTTCATCAGCATACCCGGACCGCCACCATACGGCCGATCATCCACCGTCCGGTGGACATCGTGGGTGTGCGCGCGCGGATCCTCGGTGCCGACACTTACGATGCCGCGCCCGATCGCGCGCCCGAGGACACCGAACCTTAGCGCCTCCCGGATCATGTCCGGAAACAGCGTCACCACTTCAATTCGCATCCGCGCCGCCTGCCTCAGGCCGGCCCCTCAAGGGACCCGGCGCTCAGATATCCTCGGGCCAGTCGACCTCGATCAGCCGCTCTGCGAGCCGCACGCGACGCAGATACTTCTCTGTCGCCGGTATCCAGATCTCGCGCACACCGCTGACAACCATCAGCGCGTTCACCGGTCCGTCGACAAAGTGACTGACCTTGCCCAGCTCGCTTCCGGCCGCGTTGCGCACCTGAAACCCGAGCAGGTCCTCGCGGTAGTACTCGCGCTCCCCGGTGGGCGGCAGCTCGCTACGCTCGATCTCGATCAGGCAGCCCCGCAGCTGCTCGGCCGTGGTGCGATCCGTGATGCCCTCGAAACTCACCCGCAGGCTCTGGCGATCGCCACCGGCCTCGCGCACGCGCAGCAGCTGCTCGGTGCCGTCCGCCCGGCGCACGCGCCACAGCGGATAATTCAATAGTCCTTCGGGTGGGTCGGCAAACGACTGCACGTTGAGCCAGCCGCGCACGCCGTGGGCACTTGCAATCCGCCCCAGAACCACTCGCGCACCTGACTGAGCGGCGGCCATGGCCGCACTCTACTAGGATGAGCTCAGGCTGCGATCGGCGTGGCCGGCGCCAGGGCCTGCTTGCGATACACCGAGACCAGCTGGCGAACACGATCCGATTGCTGCGCACCGAGCTTTACCCAGTGCTCGATCCGGTCGAGCTCGAGCTTCAGCTTCACTTCCTTGCCGCGGGCAACGGGGTTGAAATACCCCACCATTTCAAGGCTTAAGCCACCCTGGCGGCGACGGCTGTCGGTCACCACCACATGATAAAAGGGCTGGTTCTTGGCACCGCGCCGCGTCAAACGAATTGTCACCATAAAATTAACTTGCCTGAGCCGGAAAAAAGAGCGCGGATTCTACGCAATGGCCGGCCAAACTTCAAAGGTCTTCAGTCACTTGCGCCATCCGGGGCCTGGCCGGCCCCGAGCGCCTGCCGGCGGCTTAGGATGCTGGAAGGAGCCCTGGCGGCCTCGGGGGCGTGTCCAGGGCCTTGAAAAGCGGACGGATCTGGCTTCCTTGGGCCGGATCTAGCGCCCCCGGGGGACCGGCGGCCGACCCCGGCCCATGCCGGCCAGCATGCGGCCGAGCTTGCCCCCTTTCATCTGTTTCATCATCCGCTGCATTTCCTGGAACTGCTTGAGCAGCCGGTTGACATCCTGCACCTGCACCCCGGAGCCGGCGGCGATCCGGCGCCGCCGGGAGCCATCGATCGCATCGGCGGTGCGCCGCTCCCGCGGCGTCATCGAATCGATCATCGCGATCTGCCGGCGCAGCTCCTTGTCCCCCTGCTCCGCCGGCAGTCCGCCGCGGGCCATCTGTGCCGGCAGCTTGTCCACGAGCGCCCCGAGGCCCCCCATGCGGCGCACCTGCTCGAGCTGGCTACGCAGGTCTGAGAAGTCAAAGCGCCCCTTGGCGACCTTGCGTGCGAGCTGTTCAGCCTCGCCAGCATCGGTCGCGCGCTGCACGGTCTCGACCAGCGAGACCACATCGCCCATGCCGAGGATGCGGGTCGCCATGCGTTCGGGATCGAACGGCTCGAGCGCGGAGATTTTCTCGCCGACGCCCAGGAACACGATCGGTACCTGGGTGATCTCGCGCACCGAGAGCGCAACGCCCCCCCGGGCATCGCCATCGGCCTTGGTCAGGATCACGCCGGTCAGCGGGATCGCCTGGCGAAAGGCATTGGCCGCGTTGAGCGCATCCTGACCGGCCATTGCATCGACGACGAACAGCCGCTGGTGCGAGCCCACCGCCTGCTCGATGTCCTTCAATTCCTGCATCAGCTCCTCATCGATGTGCAGGCGTCCGGCGGTGTCGACAATCAGCACATCGGCGACGCTGCGGCGCGCGTGCTCGAGCGCCGCGCTGGCAATCGCCGCCGGTGTTGCGCCCGCTGGTGGGCTGAAGAATTCAGCCTTGACCTGGCCCGCAAGTTGCTCGAGCTGCAGCACCGCGGCGGGACGGCGGATGTCGGTGCTGACCAACAGCACGCGCTTGCGCTGCTCGCTGATCAGCCAGCTAGCAAGCTTCGCTGCGGTCGTGGTCTTGCCGGCGCCCTGCAGGCCTGCGAGCAGCACGACGAACGGCGGCTGTGCGTTGAGGGCGAAGCCCGCACGCGTTTCACCCAGCAGTGCGACCAGTTCGCGATGCAGGATACCGATGAAGGTCTGCCCGGGCGTCAGGCTGGCGAGCACCTCGGCACCGAGCGCGCGCGTGCGCACTGCCTCGATGAAACGCTTGACCACCGGCAGTGCCACGTCGGCCTCGAGTAGCGCCATGCGCACTTCGCGCAGCGTCTCAGCGACGTTCTCCTCCGAGATGCGGCCACGCCCGCGCAGGACTTCGATGGCGCGGCTGAGCCGCCCGGTCAATTGATCAAACATGCCCCAGTGCCTCTAAAGTCCTGAATGGACGAGGATAATTATACGGGGAGCCGGCGCGGGCGCGGCAGCCAAACGCAAAGGCTCTATGCTAGGGCCTGCCGCCGCCCGCCAGAGCCACACATCGGGGCGCTCGCCCCGGGGCACCGCGTCAGGCAAGGAGCCATGCTTGGATACCGCACCGACACCCTACTTAATTATCGGACTGCTGGGCCTGCTGATCGTCACGGCCTTCTCCTCGGGCACTGAGGTCGCGATGCTCTCGGTCAGCCGGCCGCGTATCCGCAACCGGGCCGCGGCGGGCCAGCGACGGGCGCGGCTGCTCGAGAGCCTGCTGCAGAAACCAGATCAGTGGCTCGGCGCAAATCTGGTGATCCTGGCGCTCGCGAGTGTTGCGGCCTCGACCGTAGCGACGCTGCTGGCACTGCGCGTTGCGCAGCCGCATGCGGTGCCGTTGATGATGGGCGCGCTGACCGTGGTGATGATCGTGTTCTGCGAACTGGCGCCGAAGATCTACGCAGCGCTGCATAACGAGGCGGTCGCATTGAATGCCGCCTATGTCTACCGCGCGCTGTTGTGGGTCACTTTTCCGGTGCAGTGGGCCACGAATCGGGCGGCCTATGGCTTCCTGTGGCTGTTCGGCGTGCGCAGTGGCAGCACGCCCAATCAGGCCATGAACAGCGATGAGCTGCGCACCGTGGTCGCCGAAGCGAGCCCGCTGATCCCCAAGCGCCACCGTCAGATGCTGCTCTCGATCCTTGATCTGGAGCGCGTCACGGTCAATGACATCATGATCCCGCGTCAGGAAATCGGGGCGATCGATGTCAGCGAAGACTGGGAAGATATCTTAAGCCGCCTGCGCCAGACCGCACACACGCGCCTGCCGGTCTACGATGGCGAGCTCGATAACCTGCTTGGCATCCTGCACATGAAACGCGTCGCGCAGGAACTTGCGCGCGGCGCCCTCGATCGCGAGCGGCTGATCGAACTGGCCCAGAGTCGCGAGCCGTATTTCGTGCCCGAAGGCACTTCGCTGACACAGCAGCTGGCGCAGTTCCAGCGCCTGCGCCGGCGCCTGGCCTTCGTCGTCAATGAATACGGTGACATCGAAGGCCTGGTGACGCTCGAGGATCTGCTCGAGGAGATCGTCGGCGAGTTCACCGCCGATCCGGCCGCGATCGCGCACAAGGATGCGCAGCGTGAGGCGAGCGGCGCGTGGCTCATCAATGCCAGCGCCACGGTGCGTGCGCTGAATCGCTCACTTGGCTGGCAGCTGCCGGAACTTGGTCCCAAGACCCTCAACGGTCTGCTGCTCGAGAAGCTCGAAGCGATCCCTGAACCCGGGACCGCGCTGAAGATCGGCCCGTACGAGTTCGAAGTGCTGCAGACGGCCGATAACTCGGTACGCACGGTGCGGGTGCGCATCGCGCCGCCGCGCGTAGCTCAGGTCTGAAGGGCTGCTTCGACCGCTGCCGCAATGCTGCTCACCGGCACCAGCTGCACGCCCTCGGGCGCCGGGCCGCGCGGCAGATTTTGCCGCGGCAGGATCACGCGCCGGTAGCCCTGCTTGGCCAGCTCGCGCACGCGCTCCTCGCCATGCGCGACCGGACGTACCTCGCCGGTCAGCCCCAGTTCGCCAAACACGACCAGATCAGTCGCCAACGGCACGTTGCGCAGACTCGAGACCAGCGCGAGAGCCAGCGGCAGGTCGGTCGCGGTCTCGCCGATCTGCAGGCCCCCGACCAGGTTTACGAACACATCAAAATCGGCCAGCGTCACGCCGGCATGCCGGCTCATCACCGCCAGCAGCATCGAGAGCCGGTTGGCATCGACGCCCTGCGCAACGCGTCGCGGCAGTGTCGCGCGCGCGTGATCGACCAGCGCCTGCACCTCGATCAGCAGCGCCCGACCGCTGTCGCGCGCGACCATGACGACGCTGCCGGGTACCGGTTCGGCATGGCGCGAGAGAAAGATCGCTGAGGGGTTCTTCACCTCCTGCAACCCACCCTCGCTCATGGCGAGAAAGCCAAGTTCGTTGGCAGCGCCGAAGCGGTTCTTGGTCGCCCGCAGAATCCGAAACCGGCTCGCCGCATCGCTCTCGAAATACAGCACCGTATCGACCAGATGCTCGAGCAGCTTGGGCCCGGCAATCGCGCCGTCCTTGGTCACATGCCCGACAATGATGATCGCGGTGCCGCGGGCCTTGGCGAAGCGCACCAGCGCTGCCGTGCACTCGCGCAGCTGCGGCAGCGACCCGGGCGGCCCCTCGGCGAGTTCGGATTGCATCGTCTGGATCGAGTCGATCAGCAGCAGCTGCACCTGCCGCTCGCTGGCAAGCGCCAGAATTTCCTCAAGAGCCGAGGCACTGACGACACCCAGCTGCTCGGGTGCCAGGTTCAGGCGCCGGGCACGCAGCGTGGTCTGCGCCACCGACTCCTCGCCACTGGCGTAGAGCACCGGACGCGCCGCCGACACCGCCGCGGCAACCTGCAGCAGCAGCGTGGACTTGCCGATGCCGGGTTCACCGCCCAGCAGGCACACCGACCCCCCGGTCATGCCGCCGCCCACCACGCGATCGAGCTCGCCCAGGCCGAGCGTGAATCGATCCGCCACCGCACCCGCGAGCGTCTGCCCGACAGCGGCGGGTGCCGCCTGCTGGCGCGAGCTTGCGACCGCCACGCCGGTCAGGCGCGAGAGCGAGTTCCACTCGGCACATGCTGGGCATTGGCCCTGCCATTTGGGCGATTCACCGCCGCAGGCACTGCACACAAACACCGTCTGGGTCCGGGCCATTACACCATCCAGCCACTATTTAATGAGGATTTCACCGGGCGCGTTCTGCAAAGCTCAACATCCAGCTGCGCGCAAGGGTAGCGCACCCCTGCGAGCGGTGCCTGGCCCCTGCTGCGCGCGCTACCGGATCTGCCCCAGGGGTTGCCGGAGCGGCCAAAACGCACGGCCCGCACGGGGCGTTGAGGGCGCCCCTGCGCTGCGTCGCGGCCTCCGGCGGCAGCGCTTTCACTGTCTAACGGTCGCCGCCGGCAACAAACTTCAGTAGGATTCCACGCAAATGACGCCGGTCAGTTCGAATCCGGTGCATCTTGTGAACGGGCGCGCGCCTTGGTGGATAGGTCAATGCTAGCTTTCGGATGCGGCATCGCGCGGACGTTAACTGGACTGGGAGCAGGTCAGGGATTGTGATGTACCTCACACTTAGAGGGCGGCGCCGGTTAGCACCCGTTTGCGGGGCTAGCGGATGAATTTAAAGGGCAAGCTGCGGTTTGTAGGCCTCACTGACACCGGCCGCGTACGAGAACATAACGAGGATACGATCGCTCTGGATCAGGACCTCGGATTACTCGTGCTGGCCGATGGCATGGGCGGCTACAACGCCGGCGAGGTCGCCAGCGGCATTGCCGTGAAGACCATCTTCAACCTGGTCAAGGAGGCCCTTGACCGCGAGGATCTGCTGGAAGGCGATCCGGGCTCGGGCGAGTCCCGCACCGCGATCATCCTGCGCGATGCCATAGCCCGGGCCAACAAGATCATTTTCCAGACCGCCCACACCCAAGCCCAGTGCGAGGGCATGGGCACGACGATTGTCGCGGCACTGCTTCACGATAATCGCATTACGATCGCCCACGTCGGGGACTCGCGCCTTTACCGGCTGCGCAACGGCCATTTCGAACAGGTCACCCTCGATCATTCATTGCTGGGCCAACAAGAACTATGTCACCCGCGCGCTCGGGGTCGAGGCCGGCGTGGACGTGGAAATTCAGGAGCATCCGACCCAGCGCGGTGATATCTACGTGCTTTGCTCCGACGGCCTCTCAGATATGGTCGAAGATGATGATATTCATTTAACGATCAACACCTTTGGTGCTAATCTTGAGACTGTTGCCAAGCAGCTGATACAGCTGGGCAATGACAATGGCGGGAAGGACAACATTTCGGTACTGCTGGCGCAGGTTATAGAGTCATTCCCTGCGCGCCGCGGGATCGTTGACAGAATGCTACGCTGGTTCAGCTAATACCTGGGACGCAAAACATATGGCACGGCTGATTCTGAGTCTCGACGGCCAAGTAATGGCCGAATACAACATGAACAAGGAGCGCTACACGATTGGGCGCCTCCCGGACAATGACATCCGTATCGACAACCCGGCGGTCAGCGGCCACCACTCCCTGATCATCAACATCCTCAATGACTCGTTCCTTGAGGATCTGAACAGCACCAATGGCACCTACGTCAACGGCAAGCTGATCAAGAAGCATGCCCTGCAGCACGGCGATGTCATCACCGCCGGCCACCACCAGCTGCGCTTCGTCGAGGACGACGATGCCCAGCAGGATGAGTTTGAAAAAACGATGGTGATCCAGCCCTCGGCCCGTCCGGTGGAGAAGATCCGTGCCGCGGTGGATACCGAAGCCACCGCTTCGCGCCGCACGGCGGCCAACGGGGCCCCGGCGCTCAAGAAGGCCAAGCTGCAGGTGCTCTCAGGTGCCTTTGCCGGCCGCGAGCTGGAGCTGACCAAGGCGCTGACGACGCTGGGTCGTCCCGGTGTCCAGGTCGCAGCGATCACGCACCGCTCCGGTGGCTACTTCATCGTCCATGTCGACAGTGCGACAGAAAATGATTTCCCGCTGGTCAATGGCCAGCCGATCGGGGCCCAGGCCCGCCGCCTGACCGACAACGATGTCATCCAGCTGGCCGGCGTGAAGATGGGATTCTTCGAAGGCTAGAACGGACCAAGGCCTGCGGGTGCTACTCGAGCTCGAGTGGTACCCGCTGGCTGACTGCGCACAGCAGCTCATAGGGAATGGTGCCGGCCGCGGCCGCCAGCTCCTCGACTGGCAGGTTCGGTCCCCACAATTCCGCCCGATCGCCCACCGCCACTGCGGGTAGCTCGGTCACATCCACGGCAATCATGTCCATTGAGACCCGACCGGTCAGTGGTACGCGCACGCCATTGAGCAGCACCGGCGCTCCGTTGGGAATGCTACGCAAGAGTCCATCGCCGTAGCCGCCGGCCAGGATCGCGATACGGCTCGCCCGCTGTGCGCGCCACGCGGCGCCATACCCGACAGCTTCGCCGGCGGCCACCTCGCGCACCGTCAGCACCGTGCTCTCGAGCGTCATCACCGGGCGCAGCCCGAAATCTGCGCCAAGCTCGCCCGCAAACGGACTCACGCCATAGAGAGCCAGACCCGGCCGCACCCACTGGGCATGGCTCTCCGGTAGATCAAGCAGCGCCGCGGAATTGGCAATCGAAACTTCGACGTTCAACCCCTGGACCAACGGCGCGAGCGCCGCCAGCTGGCGCGCGGTGGCCGGATTGGTTCGTTCATCAGCACAGGCCAGATGCGTGAGTACCCGCAGCTCCAGTGGCGCCGGTCGCAACGCCTTGAGTCGTGCCCAGGCCGTGGCAAACGCATCTACTGGAAACCCCAGACGGTTCATGCCGGTGTCGACCTTGAGCCATAGCGAGAATCGCAGCACGCCCTGCCAGGCTTCGAGCAGTTCGATCTGCCCGAATTCGTGTACCACCAGATCCAGCTGCAGTTCTGCCGCAGTCGTCAGCTGCCCGCGCGTCTGGATGCCCTCTAGTAGCACGATGCGTTGAGCGATTCCGGCAAAGCGCAGTGCCTGAGCTTCCTCAATGCGCGCGACGGCGAAGGCATCGGCATCCGGCAGCGCGAGTGCTGTCGGAACGAGACCGTGGCCATAGGCGTTGGCCTTCACCATGGCCATGACGCGCGAATGCGGCGCGCGCGCGCGGATCACTGCAAGATTGGATCGGAGCGCGGCGCTGTCGATGCGCGCGCGGATCAGCCGCATCACTTCAAGACGCCCTCGGCGTAAGAGTCCGCGGCGTAGTTGGTGAAGCGGCTGTAGGCGCCCTGGAAAGTCAGCATGAACATGCCGGTCTCACCATTGCGATGCTTAGCGAGATCAATCTGTGC